>JAFIEE010000029.1 GCA_020832705.1 Paracoccaceae bacterium | reverse complement strand
CCCCCCCCCCCCCCCCCCCCCCCCCCCCCCCCCCCCCCCCCCCCCCCCGCCGCCCGCCCGCCGGTGAAGCCCGTTGATCGAGTATTTGTGGCAAGATGAAATCAGGGCGCGCGCCGCGAGCCATTCGGTCCCGTCCCGGGTGCGGGGGCACGCGCCGGGGGCAGCGGGGCAGGCGAGGGCCGAGCGACAAGGCGGCAGGGGCTGGTGCCGCCCGGACGATTCCGCGTCAGGCGGCCCGCGACGGGGGCTTGCGGGGCCGGTGTCAGCCCTGCGCAGCCAGCGCCGGACCAAGATCGCCATAGCCGGTGAAGCGGCGCGCGTAGGCCAGCCCGAGGCGGTCGGCGCAGGCCCGGGCGGCACGGTCGAGGGCCGGGTCGTCGGTCTGGGCGAGGTAGATCAGCGTCTCGTAATTGCCGAACATCATGGGGATCAGTTCGGGGTGGCGGTCGAAGCCCATGGGCTTCCAGACAAAGGCATCGAACTGCCGGACCAGGAAATCGGTCAGGTAGAAGGCGGTCATCTCGTCTTCGGCACGCCCGGTGAAGCGCTCCACGCCGTCGAAGAAGGCGTAGCAATGCGGACCCGCCACCATCTCGACCCCGAGCGCTGCACAGCGGGCCTGCAGGCGCCCGCCGGTGCCGCAATCGGCATAGACGACGAAGAGGCGCGCATAACGGTCGCGGAACCGGGTCACGGCGGCCTCGACCGCATCGGGGATGCGGTCCGGCCAGAGGTGGAGGTTGGCGGGCAGGCAGTGCAGGTCCATGTGCTCCCAGCCGTTCAGCGCCTTGAGCGCGAGTATTTCGCGCGCGAGTGCGCCGCAGGCCAGCAGCAGCACGCGGTCGCGCGTTTCCGCGTCCGTGCGCTCGTCCGCTGCGCGCAGGTCCAGTCCGGTTTCGGTGAGTTTCCGGTCGTCAAGGGTCACGGGTCGCGCTCCGACTGTGTTTCGGTCACTTTCTCGGCCTCTGTCGCGGCCTGTTTCTCGGCCGCCTTCGCCGCATCCCAGAGTGCATCCATTTCCGCAAGGTCGCTGTCCTGCGGGCGACGCCCCTGGTCCGCCAGCGCCGCTTCGATGGCGCGGAAGCGGCGGGTGAACTTGGCATTGGCGGCGCGCAGGGCGGCTTCGGGGTCCAGGTCGAGGTGGCGGGCGAGGTTGGCCATGACGAACAGCAGGTCGCCGAACTCCTCGGCCACCCGCGCGGCGGTCAGTCTTTCGCGGGCCTCGACCAGCTCGCGGGTCTCCTCGGTGATCTTGTCGAGCACGTCGCCCGCATCCGGCCAGTCGAACCCCACCCGCGCGGCGCGTTTCTGCAGCTTCACGGCGCGCATCAATGCCGGCAGCCCCAGCGCCACATCATCCAGAACGCCGCCTGCGCCGCGCCGGGCGCGTTCGGCTTCCTTGACCCGCTCCCAGTCGCGGGTCTGTTGCTCGGCGGATTTGTCGCGCGATTCGGTGCCGAAGACATGGGGGTGGCGGGCCACCATCTTGTCGCCGATGCTGCGGGCGATGTCGTCGAAGCCGAAATGGCCCGCTTCCTCGGCCATCTGGGCGTGATAGACGACCTGCAGCAGCAGGTCGCCCAGTTCGGCGCGCAGGTCGGTCCAGTCCTGCCGGTCGATGGCGTCGGCGACCTCATGGGCTTCCTCGATCGTGTAGGGGGCGATGGAGGCGAAATCCTGCGCGATGTCCCAGGGGCAGCCGGTCTGCGGGTCGCGCAGGGCGCGCATGATGGCACGCAGGCGGGTGATCGGGTCCGTGGCCGGCGCGGCCTGCGGATCGGTTGCGGAAACCTGTCCATCATCCATTGCACTTGCCCCCGGTTGTGGCCAACACTGCCCCGACCGTATCCTTCATGCCCCGCCCAGAGTCCACCTTGACCGGAGTCCACCATGCCCGTGATCAACCGCATCGCCGAATTCGCCCCGCAGATGACCGAATGGCGCCAGCATCTGCACCAGCACCCGGAACTGGGGTTCGCCTGTCACGCCACCGCGACCTTCGTGGCCGAACGGTTGCGCGATTTCGGGGTGGATGCGATCCACGAGGGCATCGCCACCTCGGGGCTGGTGGCGATCATCGAGGGGCAGGGCGAGGGGCCGACCATCGGGCTGCGCGCCGACATGGACGCATTGCCGATTGCCGAGGCGACGGGGGCGGACCATGCCTCGCGCGTGCCGGGGGTGATGCATGCCTGCGGCCATGACGGGCATACGGCGATGCTGCTGGGGGCGGCGCGGTATCTGGCCGAGACGCGGAATTTCGCGGGCCGTGTGGCGCTGATCTTCCAGCCCGCCGAAGAGGCGGGGGGCGGCGCGGGGGTGATGTGCGAGGAAGGCGTGCTGGAGCGCTTCGGCATCGCGCAGGTGTATGCGCTGCACACCCACGCGGGCGCGCCCGCGGGGCAGTTCATGGGGCGTGCGGGGCCGATGCTGGCTGCAGTGGACACGGTGACGGTGCAGGTGACCGGGCGCGGCGGGCATGGTGCCCACCCCGAGGATTGCGCCGACCCGGTGGCGGCGATCGTCGCCATGGTGGGGGCGCTGCAGAGCATCGTCAGCCGCAACCGCAAGGGCACCGACGCGCTGGTGCTGTCGGTCACGCAGATGGAGGCGGGCGCGGATGGCGCCGACAACATCATCCCGGAAAGCGGCTGGTTCCGGGCCACGGTGCGGACCTATGACAAGGCCGTGCAGGACATGGTGGAGCGCCGGGTGGGAGAGATCGTCCAGGGTGTGGCGGCGGCCATGGGGGTGGCGGCGCATGTCGAATACGAGCGCGGCTATCCGGCCACGGTCAATGACGCACAGGCCACGGCGCACGCGCTGAAGGTGGCCGCCGAGGTCAGCGGCGATGCGACCGATTGCGAACCGGTGATGGGGGCCGAGGATTTTTCCTACATGCTGGAGCGCCGCCCGGGCAGTTATCTGTTCCTGGGCCAGGGTGAGGGCGTGCCGGTGCATCATCCGAAATTCGATTTCAACGACGCGGTGGCGCCTCTGGGGGCAAGCTGGTTCGTGCGTATGGTGGAGACGCTGCAGCCGCGCGGTGCGGGCTGAACGGTGCGGGCTGAGCGGTGCGGGCTGAACGGTGCGCCCGCACCGCGCGGTCCTGACCCCGCTGCCCGGGTGAGCTTGCGGCGCGCGCGTGCCGCGCGCAGGTCTTCTGGCGCTGCGCGCGGTTGAAGGGGGCGTTCCGCCCCCTCTGCGCGCGTGCCGCGCGCATTCACCCCCTGAGGATATTTGGGCACAGATGAAGGACCGGTCGGTTGTCCGTGTTCGGCGGCGCGGATCGCTCAGAGCCGTGAAAGGGCCTCGAACACCTGCGCGGGATGGGTGAACAGCACGGTCTGGCCGGCGTCTTCGGCGATCATCACCCGGGCGCGGTGCCCGAGCGCGCGGCCAAAGGCCTCGACCGAGGCGGCCGAGACCACCGGGTCGTGGCGCCCGTGCAGGAGCACCACGGGGCAGGTGCTGGCGCGGGCGCGATGCGACCAGTCGCGCACCACGTGATAGCTGTCGATCTCGAAGGCGCGATAGCCCTGGGCGACGGCGAATTTCACCCCGTCGGCGATGGTGCCGCCGATTTCGGGCGTTCCGAAGGCGGCGAGATCGATCGGGGATTTGGCGTAGAGCGCGCGAACGAAGCGGTCCACCCCGCCGGCCTCGATCTGGCGCACCCCGGCATGCAGGATCAGCGGCAGTGCCGAGGGGGTGAAGCGTGCGGTATAGGCGACCGTGCGCTGGCGCGGCGACATGTGCCGGAACTGTGCCAGCGCGGTGATCGGCACACCGCCCGCCACATTGACGATCCCCGCCACCCGTTCCGGTGCGTGTCTCGCCAGCGTGAAGCTGTAGACCGACCCTGCCATGTGCCCGATCAGGCGAAGATCGCGCAGATCCAGCGTGGCGATCAGATGCGCAAGATCCGCGGCCAGCAGGTCCGGGACATCGGGCACCGGCCAGGCCGTGCCGGGCGCGGCGCCGAAGAACGGCCGCTCGGGGGCGACGATCCGGATTCCGCGGGTCCAGAGTTCGGCCGTGAAAGCCTTGCCGAAGCTCAGGCCATCGAGCATGCCGTGCAGGAACATCACCGGCGCGCCGTCCTCGGGGCCGGTGTCGCGGTAGTGCAGGCTGCGCCCGTCGGGCAGGGTGTGCACCTGGAACGGCGCCCGGGTTTCGGCGAGTCGCGCGGTGCTGGCGTCGATATGCGAGGCAAGGCTGAGCGCCAGCCGCACAAGCTGCGCCTGTGAATGGGTCTGGGTCTTGCGCAGCACCGATTTCAGTTGCGTGCGCAGGGTGGAAAGCTGCCGCCCGCGCCGGTCGGCGATCTGGGCGAGGGACAGCCCGTCGGCCAGTTGCGCGACGATGTCGATTTCGGTCGCGGACAGGCCGAACGAGCCCTTGAGCACTGCCTCGATCGCATCGTTCCAGCCGGTATCGGCCTGATCCAGAACCAGAATGTCTGGGTGATCCGCCTGCGCGACGGCCCGGCCGACCATGAACACCGGGCCGGACCCGTCGCGCGCGCGCAACAGGATGACCAGCGGCGGGCGGCCCCCGGATGCGCCGGGTGATCCGTTGCCCGCCATCCTGCCCGCCGCGGCGTCACCCAGCGCCGCGATCTCCGCGCCCAGTCGCCGCCGGGCGCCGTCATCCATGTCCAGGCTTGCCTGGGTGCTCTGCCGGGTCAGTCCGAACCGCCGCAGGGCCGCGCCGTTATACCAGACGACCTTGCCGGTGGCATCGAGCACCAGCTTTGGAAAGCTCGACCGTTCGGCTTCGCGCGTGCTGCTTTCGAGGCGCCGGGCGGTATCGAGCCGCTCGAAGAGTTGCAGCGAGGTATCCAGAAAGCGGATGGAGTCCGAAAGGTCCACCGGAAGCGTCTCATCGCCGCCGTGCAGCATGCTGTCGCTGGCGTCATCGAGCACCGCTTCGAGCCGGGCGCTCCAGGTATCGATCAGGTCATCGTAATTGTTCGGCAGGAGCGCGGTTTCGTAGATGGTCTGCAGGAGCTCCACATCGGCCTGCAACTTGTGCGGCGGCGCGGCCGAGCGGTCCTTCATGCGACCTTCCTGTTCTGTCCGGGCCTGTCAGCCGGGCGCCTTGGGGGGCGGGGCGAGATATACCCCAAATGAGGTAAGGCGTGCCGGAGACTCGAAATAATGCGCATCGGTACAGGTATTTTCAGAATAAATCAAGTTTGCGTCATTGCCCGGTTTGTCGCGTCCGGTAGCGTGATGGTCAGGCGCCGGGAGACTGCGCGCCGGATACTGCCGCTTCGTTTCTTGCTGATCTTGTCGTGATGGGGAATTTGAGACGCTGTCCTGCATAGCCGGACACTGACAGGGGCGCCGAGACGCGGCGTCCTGCCAGGGGTATTGCCGCCCTGGTGCCCTCTCCCTAGGCCCTGATCCGTGTGAAACGCAATTGCGTTGGCGCGCACCCGCGCAGAGCGGCTGGCGGGCAGCGGGACAGGGGGATTGGTGTGTTGAAACAACTGCTGCTGTGGGGCGCGGCCGCGTTCATCCTTGCTGGAATTTCACCGGCTCAGGCCCAGGGGCAGCGGCTGGAGAATGGCACGCAGTTCGGCGGCTGGACGGTCGCCTGCGAGGCGCTGGCCGTCAACGAAACCGTCTGCGTTCTCTCGCAGCGGCTGGTGCGGGCGGGGGACGGCGGGTTGCTGGCGGACCTGCTGGCCTTTGCCGGTGCGGACGAACCCGGGGCCTATGTCGCCGCGCGGGTGCCCAATGGGGTGTTCTTTCCCTCCGGTTTCTCGCTCAGGGCCGATCAGGCCGACAGCGATGACGAGGTCATCGTCGGGTTTGACTGGCAGAGTTGTTCCCCCGAACTCTGCGAGGCGCTGCTGCCGTTGACGGCCGAGACCGCGGGCGCATTCGACGCCCTGGCCGACTGGGTGGCCGCCTACCGGCCCGCCATCGACGCCGAAGCGGTGGTGTTCCGGCTGGACCCCGCCGGGTTGCATGAGGGGCTGACCGCACTGGCCGCGGCGCTTGGCCAGCCGGATCCGTTTGCCACTGACGGGACAGGAACGGAGTGACGCCATGACCTTTCGCCCCCGCTTTCCGCACCGATTCCGTCCCTATCCGGTCCAGCGCAACGGTTACCGCGGGTCGGTGGCCGCCATGGCGCTGCTGGTCAGCGGTGCGCTGACCGGCGGCAGCGCCCGCGCCGAGATTGTGGCCGACGGGAGCACGGCGACCACGGTTCACGGCGCGGGCGGCGTGACCGACATTCACACCGGCACCATCCGCGCCGAGCACGGGGTCAACAGTTTCGCGCGCTTTTCGACCGGTGCGGGCACCGTGACCAACCTGCACGCGCCCGCGGGCACGCACGGCACGGTCAATATCGTCAACGGACCGCGCAGCCATATCGACGGGCTGGTGCAGTCGGTCACGGCAGGCGGCGCCGTCGGGGGCGACATGTATTTCGCCAACCCGCAAGGGGTGGTGATCGGCCCTTCGGGCGTGCTGCGGGCCGGGTCGGTCAATGTCACCACACCGACGCAGGCGATGATCGACCAGATGCTCGCGAATGGCATACCCGGCGGACATGTGCAGCAACTGATCGACGGCGCGGCGCCGCTGGCCGCGGGGGGCGATATCGTCGTCGATGGCAGGATCGAGGCCGGATCGCGCCTGCGCCTGCGCGCGGGCGGGCAGGTGATCGTCGGCGGGGCGCTGTCGGTGGGTGAACGCGCGGACCTGCTGGGCGCTGCGATGAACACCAGCGGCCTGCAGCTTCACGGTGGCGGCGGCGTGACCTTCCGGTCCGGCGCCAGTGTGCGCGCGCGGGACGGGGCGGCCGGTGGGCGGATGCACATCACCTCGGCGGGCGACATCACCGTTGCCGGGGGGGCGCGCATTGATGCCGCAGGGCATGGCGCGGGCGATGGCGGCAACATCTTCATCATGGCCGACCGCAACGCCTGGCTGCAGCCCGATGCCGTGATTTCGGTTGCCGCGCTGGGGGACGGCGACGGCGGGTTCGTCGAATTCTCGGCCCGCGATACGGTGCTGGCCCATGGTCGCCTGCATGCCTTTGCCGCCGGGAGCGGGCGCGGCGGGACCATCTACATCGATCCCATCAACCTGGACATCAAGGACCAGGACACCGAGGGCGCCGACCTGATCCTGCAGGCGGAAAACCGCATCACCATGCAGGACGCCACCATCACCACCGCGCGGGGCGACGATCAGGCCGGCAGCCTGACCCTGATCGCCCCGCATATCGAATTGCTGGGGGGCGCGGTGATCGACACCACGGCCGCGAATGCCGCGGGCAAGGTGACGGTGCATGCGCGGCTGGATGACCGGCTGTCGGGTGCCGATGCACTGGCCGATGCGTTGCAGAACGCTTTGCCTGTGGCCCGCGTCAGCATCACGGCCGATGGCGCGGTGATCCGCGCGGGCGAGATCGACATCCGCGCCGATGTCTACAAGGACAACATCATTGATCTGGAGGCGGCGGCCAGCTCCTTCGGCGCAGCGCTCTTCGGCCCCGATGGCAAGCTGCTGGCGGTGGATCAACTGGTCGACATCTTCGACTCCATCGGCGAGGGCGCGCAGGGGTTTCTGGAGAAACTCAATGTCGCTGACTGGCCCGCCTATCTGAAGGCCACGGCCGAGGTCTCGATCGTCGATTCGCATTTCACCGCGCGCGACGACCTGTCGATCCGCGCCATGGCGGAGACCGAGATCAGGATCACCCCGGAAGGGAAGCGTGTCGCCTTTGCGCTGGGGATTTCCGACACGCAGGCGCATCTGTTCGTGCAGGACAGCGCGCTGGTGGCAGGCGGCAAGGTGACCGTCCGCTCCGAAGTCACCGAAACCCAGACGCTGCGCGCCAGTTCCGGCGTCACCGATGGCGACGCCAAGTTCAACCTGGCGCTGGCCGGTGGCTTCCGGCGTGCGCAGGCGACGACGGTTCTGAACGGCATCCGTCCCGATATCGCCTATTCCGACGAAGTGCGGGACGACCCCCGGACCCTGCTGCCCTGGAGCCCTGACCACGGGAACGACCCGCGCGAATACGCGATCGTCGAGGCCGGCAAGGCGGTCGAGATCGCCGCCGACATCACCCGCTCGGTCGAGATCCTGTCGGATGCGGTGGTGGCGGCGGGCGCGCCGGGCGGGGCGCTGGTGCTGTCCTATGACGACAGCGAAACGCGCGTGACGGTGGGCGGCGCGATTGTCTCGGAGGCCGCGAAAATCGACATTCGCGCCCTGACCGATGTGACCAAATACGCCACCCGCGCCCGCGTCAGTTCCGGCGATCAGGCGGTGCCGGGGCAGACCACCGATGCCGACGGGCAGGCGGTGGACACCGCCAACGCCGACGGCGCCGCGCCGCAACTGCTGGCCGCCGCGCTGACCAGCGCCGCGGCCGAATCCGACGCCACCGCCGATGCCGACGGCCAGAACGGGGTGCTGACCGGCGCGGTCCAGAACGTGGCCCAGCCCGATGCCAACCCCGATGCCACGCCTGCTGACCCGGACGCGCCCGAAGGCAACCGCTTCGCTGTCGCCATCAACATCGGGCTGCACAGCATCGAGAACGAGGTGATGCTCAGCGGGTTGGAGACGGCGGTGATCGATCCGGTCAGTGGCGCGGAATACGCCGTGGTCTCGCCGCATCTGAGCAGCGTGCGCGCCGGTAACCCCGGCGTGCAAAGCGATCCGGCCACGCCGGATTTCAGCAAGATCGACCCGGAGGAGGCGGGGCTGGCCATCCGCGCGCGCACCCGGCTGAATGATCCGCGCATCGAAGCGGTTGTGCTGGCCGGGGCCGAGCCCGAGGACGGCGAGGACGCGGGCGCGGCGGGCGAGGTGGTGCTGATCGGCGCGGTGACGGTGTCCAACTGGGACATTGGCAATCGCGTGAACATGGAGCCGGGACGGGCTTCCGAAGGCCACCCGGCTACGATCCTGTTTCCTGTGGGAGCGACGCTTGAGGCCGAAACAGTGCTGCCCAGGACCGAAGGCCGGGACGATATCGGCGACTGGTGGGACGAATACCGCGAGGACCTGATCAAGGTCGAGGACAAGAAGGCCGATGCCGACGCCGGGAGCGATGGCGCCGGTGGCGGTGGGGGCGGCGCCACCGGGGACGAAGAGCCGAAAGGCCGTCTTGCGGCCTTTGGCGCGGGCGAGACCGCCTCGTTGACCGGAGAGTCGCCCACTGCCGATAACGGAGCCGACAACGGTGGAAACGGAGGCGACAACGGAGGCGACAACGGCGAAACCACCCCCGATGGTGCCGACGCCGCAGCCACCGGCAAGCCGGAAACCGAGGCAGAGGCCGACAAGGCCCCTGCCGCCACGCCGCTGGACACCCGCATGGTCCTGGCCGAGGTGCGCGGGCGCGGCGAGGACGGCGCGCTGGGCGTCAGCGTGGTCAGCGCGCGGGTGGATACGCACAACAGCGTTGGTCTGGGCGAGAAGGGTGTCGAGGTCACGCTGGACCAAAGCCACGACCTCATCAAGCCGGAAGACGACGACGACAAGGATGCCGCCGAGAAGCTGCAACAACAGTTCGAAGCGTTCCGCGCGGCGCAGGGCACTGCCGCGCTTCGCATCACCGCGCGCAACAGTGGCGATATCATCGCCGCAGCCGGGGCACCGGGCAAGAGCCTGGGCGCGAATGATGTTGCCGGGGTGGGGATTTCCATCGCCTCGTTGCGGGTCAACGCCAGCGCCGACACCGATGTGGAGTCCAGTTCCGAATTCGGCCTGCCGCAGTTTCATCAGCTTTCCGAAAACGACCTGGTGATCCTGAACACGGCGCGCGCGCATCTGCTGGGCGCGGCTTCGGTCGGGCTGGGCGTGTCGGTGGCGGTGACGCAGGCCGATATCGCCACCCGTGCGCGCAACGCCGCCGACATGATCAGCGGCGGGCAGACCAGCGTCGGCGCACTGGACCGCAGCGGCGTGGTGACGCTGGCGGGCACCGGCAGCACCGGGGCCAAGAACGGCTTTGGCTTCGGGGTCGCGCTGACCATCGTGGACCGCGAGACCCGCGCGCAGCTTTCCGCGCGCGAGGTCGGGCGGGGCAGCCTGTCGGTCACGGCGGAAACGCGCGGGCCGGTGCTGACCGCGGGCGTGGCCTCGGTGCTGGATGAAAAGGCGGCGAATCCGCCGTCGGAAACCCCCGGCGACGGCACCCCCGGCGACGGTACCCCCGGTGATGGCACCCCCGGCGACGGCGGCACGGGCGACGGCGGCACGGGCGACGGCGGCACGGGCGACCCGGTGGGCGCCAACACCGAACAGACCGGCGCGGTCGAGATCGGCCGCAACCTTCTGGGCGACAATACCGAGCGCGTGGCCGATGTAACCCGCGTGGCCCCCGGCGGCGGCAACGGTGACGGCAGCAACGGTGACGGCAATGGCGATGGCGGGACCGGTGGCGGCACCGGCGGCGGCACCGGCGGCGGCAATGACGAGGGCGAGACCACCACCCTTGCCTTCTCGGGCGATTTCGCGGGCACCTTCGCCGATGTGGTGACGCTGGCCGAAGTCTCGCGCCCCGCGCGCAATGACGACGACACCATCAAGGCAGGCTTCGGCCAGGATGTCACCGTCCGCGCCACCACCGATGTGCAATACGGCCAGGCCAGCGCCGTGACCGCCATGGCCGCCGATGGCGTGGGGATTGCCGGCGCCTTCGGCATCTCGCTGATCGACCATGACACGCGCGCGCGGATGGCGAACCGCATCGTTACCGTCAGCGAAACCGGCGCTGCCAACACCACGCCGGGCAAGACCACCATCGCCAGCATCGACCGTTCGGCCATGAACGTGATCGCGACCGGCAAGGCCGGGCACGGGCAGGACAATTGGGGTGTGGCGATCTCGGCCAGTTTCAACCGGTTCGAGGCTGCGGTCGAAACCGAGGTGCTGAACACCGATATCCGCCTGGGCGATGTGCGCCAGATCCCGCTTGATCTGGCCATGGAAAAAGGGATCGGCGCGGTTTTCGTCCCCGATGCCAGGGATTGGTGTGGCGGCGATGTGGAATGCGGCACCAACACGCGCGGACGCGACACCGAAATCAGCGCCGAGGTCGAGGTCAAATCCGCGCTGACCGTGCTGAGTATCGGCGACCGACTGGGCGCCGATCCCAGCGCCGGGCAGGTCATGGATTCCGTGGCCGACCAGATGGTCGAGGCCGGCGCCGCCACCGAGGGCACGCCCGATGCCCCCGACACCGAAGGCACCGACACCGACGCCGACCCCGAGGACGCGGCGAAGGAAAAGGAAAAGGAAGCCGACGAAGACCCCGGCGGCTTCCGCGGCCTGACCATCGCCGTGGCGCCCAGCGAGTTGATCGTCCGCGCGCGCACCCATGTGGCCGACAGCTACATCCACGCCGACCGTGACCCCAGCGGCGGGTATCAGCTGAATCGTCCCACCGACAATGAGGGCGACACGGACGCAGACGAAAGCCGCGCGGGCGTGATCTCCATCACCTCATCGGCGATCACGCGCTCCACGGTCGAGGCGCGCTCGGGGTTCATCGGCCTGTCCTATGCGCTGTCGCGCACGCACTCCGATATCGAGATCGAACGCAGCCTGCTGGTGGCCGATGGCAATGGCGAAATCACCGTCCGTTCCACCGCGCGCGAGTTCCAGGACGTGGCCGCCCGCGTGGGCGACCGGTCGCGCTACAAGATCGCCGGTGTGCTGTCCCTGCGCGAATTGTCGAACCGCATAAGGATCGACGAGAACACGCCGCAGGACATGCACCATGACGAGATGTTCGGCTTCTATGGCGGCAAGGCCACGCGGGTCGAGGCGGTCACCGAACATGACGTGGTGCTCACGGCCATCGCCTCGGACAGCAGCGAGCTGATCATCGCCGGGGCAGCGGTGATTTCGCTGGCCGATGCGGAAACCGAAATCCTGCTGGGCAATCTGCTGCGCGCCGGACGCGGCGATGTGACGGTCAGCGCGACCTCGGACTTCACCCGCTACGAATCGACCGTGGCGGTGGTCACCGGCGAATTCTCCCCCGATGGCGTGAAGAAGGACGCCGACGAGGACACCACCGGCGGCACCACCAACAACCCCGGTGCCAACCCCGCTGAAACCAACGGCGACGGCGTGCGTGCCGCGAATATCGAGGACGGCGAGGACACCGGCACCGACAGCAACGCCATGCGCGACGGTGTCGCCGCGCTGGCGATGAACGTGCAGGACCGTTCCGGCGATGACGAGGCCGTGGACCCCAAGGACCCGCCCGAGGCCGAGGCGAACGGCGAGGGTGAAGGTGAGGACGAGGGCGACGGGAACGGCGAGGACGAGACCGAGGAAGAAGAAAAGAAGCGCGGCAGTTTCGTCATTGCGATCAATCTCGAACGCCACGACAGCCTTGTGAACATCCGCCTCGGCACCACCGAGGATACAGTCTTCGGCAATGCCGACCAGTATGCCATGGCCGCGCTCCGTGCGCAGGGCGATGCGACGGTCAGCGCGCGCACCACGCTGGGGCGCTTCCGCAAGATCACCGCCAGCCGCGCGGGCAGCGTGGAAGATACCTCGATCGGCTTTGTCGGCACCGGCGCGATCGGGCTGCACAACATCGAGACCCGCGCCGCGCAGGCAAGCAGCGGCGCCGACTGGTCCGTGGGCGGCACCTATACCCTGTCGGCGGAAACCGCACTGCCGTCAGCCAATGTCGATGCGCTGGGCACCAAGCTGGGCAACACGGCCGGCAGTGTGGTGGCCGATGCCAAGGTCGGCGAGCTGCTGCAATCGGACCTGTTGCCCGATGCGGTGGTGGAACTGGACCGTGACGGCTGGCACGTTCTGAACCGCACCGACGGCACGGCCGAGAAGGTCTCGTTCGTGTTCGACGTGGGCGTGCATGACTTCCGCGTGCGCACGGTGGCCGAAATCCTCGCCGACACGCTGCTGCCGCAAGAGGCCAAGCTGACAGTTTCGGCGCGCACCCATGGCGGGATCATCGCCATGCGCGACATCGCCCGCCCCGATGCGCGCGATACCGATGATGACAATGACGAAGGGTATGAGGGGTTCGAACCGCCCCCGGACCCCTCGGGCGACCAGGTGCCGAAGCGCGGGATCGGCGGCGCGCTGCAATACCTGGGCCTGCGCCCCACCACCATCGCCACCATCGGCGCCACGCCGATGGGCTGGGAAGGTGAATACATCGGCGACATCACCGTGCGCGCCGAAAACGATATCGTCGGTGTGGCAGGCGCCAAATCCTTCGGCAACGCCGATATCCTGGCCTTCAACGCGGGGGTGGGGATCGTCAACTACCGTGGCCGGGCCGATGCGCTGATCCATGCGCGGCGCGTGGCGGGCGGGGATCCGTTCGGCACCGGTGTTGCGACCCCGAACCTGACCATGACGGCGGTGGACCGGGCACGGCTTTACGCCGGCGGCATGGCCGGGTCCGAAGGCGGCAAGGCGTCCATCGGGCTGGGGGCGGGGCTGATCTTCGCCGACCGGGACGCGCTGGCCGGGATCGTGCGCGGCACGCGCGACGTGATCATCGCGGGCAACAGCAACATCGACTGGCAGGGGTTCATTCCGTTGCGGCTTGGCACGGTCGAGATCAGCGCCAAATCCGAAGGGTGGTCGGCTGCGGCCGCGTCGGCCGGGGCAGCGGGCAAGTCGCCCGGATCAAAACGCTCCGACGAGACCGAGGACCAGACCGACGAAACCCCCGGCGAGGGCGAGGCCGAGGCCGAGGAAGGCGTCACCAACCTGTCGGATGCGGTTTCCGACCAGCTTCTGGCCGAAAGGCGCCAGGAATTCGCCCCCGAACTGGGCAACCAGAGCGTCCCCGAGGGCACGCCGAACGCCCCCGAAGGCACCGAAGGCGACGGCGAAGGTGACGGCGAGGGCGACGGCGAGGGCGACGAGGAAGAGGACGAAAAGCAGGAAGAGCCCGAGTTCGGTCTGGGGCTGGCCGCCGATTTCGGCGGGGTCTTCGGGCGCAACCGGGCCTCGGCCATCCTGGCGGTCGGGCATACGCTCATGGCCGACAGTATCGCGGTGACGGCTGAAAACACCGCTGACACCTACGCCGCCAGCGGTGCCAGCGTGTCCAGCGGCGGGGCCATCGGGATTGCGGGGTCGGCCTCGATCACCGGGGTGCGGGTCAATGTGCTGGCGCAGAACCGCGGCGGCTGGCGCGAGGTCGGCGGCGATGGCGGGCTGACGCTGAAGGCGCTGGACAACGCGCGCACCGTGGCGCTGGCCGTGGGGCGCAGCGCCGATGACTTCGACTTTGCGCTGGTCGGCAGCGGGGCGCTGAACCTTGGGCGCCGGGTCACGCAGGCGGTTTCGGAAGAGAGCGACCTGACCATCGGCGGCAAGCTGGAAATCGACGCGAAATCCGAAGGCCACGGGATCGCTGTGGCCGGGTCGCTCTCGCGCGAGGTCGCCAACGCTTCGCGCGAGCAGACGCTGAACATCCGCGACGGGCTGGCCGTGGTGCAGGAGGGCCTGCGCAACAAGACCGGAGAGGCTGCGGACAACGCAACGGGCGGCGCGGGCGGCGGCGCGACCGGTGGCGCGGGCGGCGGTTCGGGCGGTGGTGGCGCGAACGGGGCTGGCGCCGGCGCCGGTGATCAGGGCGGTGGCAATGGTGCCAGCGGTGACGGCTCCGGCGACCAGGGTGGCGGCAATGGCGGCAGCGGTGACGGCTCCGGCGACGAGGAAAAGCAGTCGGTCTCGTTCACCATCACCATCGCCGCGAACGCGCAGGCCGAGGTGGTGGCGGCCGCCCTGCGCACCGGCACGCTGAGCGCCAAGGATGCCGAGATCACCGCCACCAACGCGCGCGCGATCTCGACCGCGTCCTCGGCCGCCACGCCGGGATCGGATCTGGTGCTGAACTTCTCGCTGCTGGGCAATTTCGTCAATCAGGAAACAGCGGCCAGCATCAGCACCGGCACCGGGCTGGTCAGCGATCCCATCGCGGTCAATGTCAGCGGCGATCTGAAGCTGCGCGCCGTCAACAGCAGCGTGAACCGCGCGCATATCGGCTACGCGGGCGCCTCCGAAGGTTTCGCGCTGGGCGTCATGGGCCTGTTGCAGAAGGACACGCGCCGCACGGTCGCCAACATGAGCAACCGCACGGTCACCGGTGGCGCCACGGTCAGCATCGAGGCCGAAATGACCGGCGCGGTGCACGCAGGCATGCAGGCCGGATTCGGCGATATCGTCGACAAGAAGGATGACACCGATATCGCCGTGACCGTGCCCATCGCCATTGTCGATACCGACTGGGCGACGCGCGCCACGCAGTTTTCCACCACCCATGAAGACGGCGGCGGGCTGACCCTGAGCGCGCTGGAAAAGGCAACGGTCGAAAACCGCCAGGACGCGGCCGCCACCATCGACGGGATCAACGTGACCGTCGGCATGGCGTTCACCTATCACCGCTCGGACGTGGTGGCGCGTGATGCGGCGGGCGCGGCCTCGCTGATCGGCGACTATGTGCTCAAGGCCGAAACCGACACCACCTATCGCACCATCGCGCTGCGCGACGGCAAGGGTTCGAGTTCGGGCGACGGGATGCTGTCGGTGCTGCGGTCGGTGGGCGAAACCTCGGCCACCGTCAGCAACGCCCAGGTGCGCGCGGCGAAGATCGACATCACGGCCACCGACAAGGCGCTGCGCGATGTGCTGGTCAACAGCATGTCGCGGGCCGATTCCCTGGGCGTGAACGGCGGCTTCGCCATCGACCTCTATCGCCGCGATACGCTTGCGCGGGCGAACAACAGCCAGTTGACCACCACCGGCGGCGCCATCAACGTGCGCGCCACCTCCGAGCACAAGGCCACGAACGTGATGATCGGCCGCGTGGGCGGCGGCAGCGACATTGGCGGGGTGGGCACCATAAGCTGGACCGCCGACCGGCGCACGGTCTCGGCGCGCATTTCGGGCGGCAGCGTCAACAGCGGCGGTGATCTGAACGTGATCGCGCGGCGCGAGGATACGCTGCTGACGGTGCAGGGCACCGCCTCGACCGCGTCCAATTCGGTCGGCATCGGCGCGGGCATCGTCAAGATGCGCGGCGCCACGCTGGCCGAGATCGTGGACGATGCCTCGATCCTTGTCGCAGGTGACATGGAGGTGCGGGCGCGCAACGAAACTTCGGTGCTGCAACTGGCGCTGGGCGTGTCGGTGGGCGCCGACAGTTTCGGTGGCGTCGGCTCCTTCGGCTATGTGGATTTCGGCCCCCGCCCGGTCGAGGCCTTCGACGTGGAAGAGGACGAGCGCACGCTGCCGCTGCGCGTGCGCATCGACCAGACGGTCAACGGTCTGCTGTCGCTGATCGCAGCCACCACCGGCCTCGATCTGGGCGAACTGAACCTGTCCGAGGAAACCGTGATCGCCGCCCGCGTGGTCAGCGCCGGGATGATCGTCGATGGCGACGTGACCATCGCCGCCGAGGATGAGCGCAACGCCTTCGCGCTGTCGGGCACGGTGGGGCTGTCGCTTGATCTGGGCGTGGCGGGCAAGGTCTTTGACCAGTTCCAGCTTGAACGCACCGAAGAGGGCAAGTGGCGGGTGCGGATGCGCCCGATCTTTCCTGGCTCCAGCAAGTCCGACGATGATGACCTTGATCCCGATACCGTGGCCGACGTGAGCCTGGACGTGGAGGAGACCACCGTCGAAGTGGACGTGCCCGAAGGCAGCGAAGGCGCCGAGGCCGCAGGCGATGCGGCAGACGGGGCCGACGCCGAGGGTGGCGAGGGCGGCGACGATGGCGGCCCCGGCGGGATCGGCGTGGGGATCGGGGTATCCTGGATCCGATTCGGCGGGCTGGTCGATGCCGAACTCCTGCTCAAAGGCGGGCTGAGCCAGACCGGCGATGTGAGCGTCACCGCCAGTTCGGCCACGAAAAGCCTGGCTGTTGCGGTGGGGGCGGCGGTCGCGGGCGATGCCGTGGGCGCCAGCGGCGCCATCACCCGGCAGGCGCAGCTTGTCCGCGCGCGGATCCTGCGTGCCGAGGGCCAGCAGGTGCCGATCCTGCAGGCGCGGTCGGTCACGGTCGACGCCGCCACCAGCGGGCGCAACCAGTCCATTGCTGCCGTGGCGCAGTTTTCCCTCGACAACTTCGCCGCCGGGCTGGCGCTGGGCGTGGTGCGGCTGAATACCGAAACCCTTGCCGAAGTGGCGGGGCCAACGCTCGAGGTGACCGAAGGCGTCACCATCGCGGCGCGCGACACCTCGCGCGGGCTGGCGCTGGGCGCGGGTGGGGCGGCATCGCTGGGCACGGCGGGGGTTGCGGCCTCGGTCGGCGTGGCGACAGCGGGCAGCAATGTCCGCGCTCGGGCGCGCGACGGGGCAGTGATCCAGAGCTTCGGCGGCGATCTGATGGTGGACGCGCTGCGCCGCCAGCGCCTGACCTCGCTGGCCTTCACGCTGGGCGTGGCCCCGACCGCCGGATTGGGCGCAGGGCTGGCGATTGCCCATGACAACGGCCTCACGCTGGCGCAGGCGAATGACAGCCACCTGCTGAGCGGTGCCGAAACCGGGACCAGCATCATCGTCCGGGCGCGCAACCTGTCGGATGCGGTCAGCAGCGCCGCGGGCGTGGCGGTCGGCCTGACCGCCGGGGTCACCGGGTCGATCAGCGTGACCTGGCGCAATGACACGGTCCGCGCCGAGGTGATGAACAGCACGCTGGAAGCCGACGATGCCGTGCTGGTGGAAGCTGTCAGCGGCGGCGCCGTCGATTCGCTGGGCGGCGGCAATGAAACCAACCTGGAAGATTTCAACGCGATCTTCGATCAGGTGACGGGCAACATAAACATCGGCGGCTCTTCCGGGGTGGGTGTGTCCATCGCCGCGATCCGGTCCTATGCCGATGTGTCGGCGGAAATCGGCGCAGGCAGCAATGTTGTCGCGCGTGCCATGGGGCAGGGCCTGGCCACGCTGGACCGGACCGAGGGGGGCAGCGACTGGCTGGACCGTGTGACCGCGCACCGCATGGGTGCCACGGTGCTGGCCGATCACGCGATCGAGGTCGGCACCCTGACCGCCGCGCTGTCGCTGGGCGGCGTGGCCGGGGTGACGGCGCAGGTGCCGCTGATCTTTGTCCAGGACACGGTATCGGCGGTGATCGATGGCGCCGAGGTCGAGAGCGGACGGGACGTGAACGTGCTGGCGGGCAACGCCACGCGGATTACCAGCTTCGTGATGAGTGGCGGACTGGGGCTGACCGCAGGGGTCGGCGCCTCGACCGAGGTGTTCCGCATCCAGAAGGCCACGCTGGCCGAAATCCGCGATGCGAACGTCTGGGCGGGCGATGATGTCACCGTGCGCGCGGTGACGCCCGAATCGCTGCGCTTCATCTCCTTCGCCGTGGGGGGGGGGATCTACGCCGGGGTCGCGGGGGTGAACCAGATTGCGGTGGCGCGTTCGGCCACGGTCGCGCGGCTGGGGCAGGACACGTTCATCAGCACCAGCGGCGATATCTCGGTCGGGGCCATTGCGCCCCGCCGCATCCAGCAGAACGCCAGCGCTGCGGCGGGCGGAATTGCCGGGGTGGCGCCGTCGATTGTGATTCTGGACGCGGGCGACACGGTGCTGGCGCAGACCGAAAACGCGACCACGGCGGTGAACGGTGTTGTGCTGGCGCCGGGGCGCGATGTGAATGTCCACGCCGAGGCACGGATGATCCCGTTTGGCCGCGAAGCGCGCCTGCAGGCGCCAAGCGGCGACGGCACGATCGCGGTCAACCAGGCCGTGATCGGTGCTGGCGGGGGGCTGGTCGGCGTGTCGGTGTCCATGCTCTACACCAACGCCAGCCAGGAAGTGGTCGCGCGTCTGGGTCGGGGCACCATCGTCTCCGGTGGGCAATGGGCGCGCGATGTCAATGTTTCGGCGGTGCAGAAATACGGCCAGGACGTGATGGTGCTGGCCTCCAGCGGCGGGTTTGTCGCTGCGGGCGCTGCGGGCGTCATCACTGCCATGCGCAACCGCGTGCTGGCCGAGATCGACGACGAGGCCTTCATCGACATCGGCGGCGATGTGAATGTCACCGCCTATGGCGAACGCAGCTTCAAGGGCGCTGCGGTTGCGGGCGGTGGTGGCGCGTTCGCGTTTCAGGGTGCCGGGGTGCTGATCACCTTCGGCAAACGAGTCGATATCGATATCGACCCCAACGACTACGAGGATTTCGACGAAGACGATCTGACCGATCCCGGCGACATGGTGGACGAGGTCGCCGATGATCTGCAACGCGACCCGTTCATGGAAAGCGGCAACGATGATGCCGAAGCGAACTACAGCATCGGTCTGTCGGGCGATCCGCTGATCGACAGCCTGATCGGCGAGGCATTGTCCGTGCGCCGGTCGTTCAACATGCGTGCCTCGTATCGTGGCGAAGAACGCGATTCGATCACCGCGCGGGTCGGCGACAATGCCGTGATCATGGCGCGCGATATCAAGCTGGACGCGCGCGAAGGCGGCGATCTGGAGCTGCTGGCCGGTGGTGCGTCGGGTGGGTTGGTTGCGGGCGCGCATGGTGTGGCGCTGGTGCGGCGCGGCACGCAACTGTTTACGCGCGTGGGCGCAGGCGCACGGCTGACCGCCAACCGCGATATCGCACTGTCGGCCATTGCCGTTGTGGATGACGGCGAACCCGAGGCGATTGCCGGTTCTGCCGGGGCGATCGGCGTTGGCATTGCCCTGTCCGATATTCGTATTGCCCGGGTGATGAAGGTCGAGCTGGGCGCCGATGCCCGCCTGACCGCCGGGGGCGATATCACGCTTGAGGCCGAAGAGGCCAGCCAGACCCGCGCCCGCGTGACCGGCACCGGGATCGGGCTGATCGGGGACGGCTACGCGTTCGGCAATGCCTTTCGCGAAAGCGAGATCGAGATCAACCTGGCGCCGGGTCAGACCGCACCGCGTCTGACCGCGGCCAACATCACCATCGACGCGCGCCGCCTGGGCGCGGCCGACGCGCGGGTCGATCTGGTGTCGATCGGCGCCGTCGGGCTGGGTGGCAGCAGCGCCATCGCGCGCGACACGGCGCGGGTGACAGTGCATATGGGCGGCGCGCATCTGACCACGCCGGGCGCGCTGAATGTCAACGCCATCAATGCCGGTGCGCTGGACAGCTTTTCCTATGCGCTGGTGGGCGGGATCGTCGGCGGCGGGGTGAATGCCGCGGCCTCGCGCCGTCAGGGCACCGTGCGCCTGCGCGGCGTCAGCTTGCGCATCGATGCGGGCAGCGTGAACATGCTGGCCACCGACAACACCCCCGGCCAGCCCGCGACGATCTTCGCGCGCACCAGTTCGACCGATATCGGCGGCGTCACCATCGGCGGGGCGTCCACGCGGGCGATCAACCGTTCCGACGTGCGCACCGATATCTCGTTCGCGCGCGCCGATGTGGCGGGCGATGCCAGCTTTACCAGCTCCAACGTCAGCTCGGTGGAGTACCTGGCGCGTGGCACCACGATTTCGGCGGTGGGTGTCGGCATGTCCTTCGCGCGGGTCGAAGACAGCGCCCGCGCCGATACGCTGCTGACCTTCAACAGCCAGCAGGCTCGGATCGGCGGCACCCTGCGTGCCGAAGCGCTGGGCACCGCGGACCTGGTGGGCGAAGCAATTTCCGGCAGGGGCGGGCTGGTGTCCATCCATGCCGCGTGGCAGCGGCTGAACACCGACAACGTGACCCGCGTGCGGCTGGGCGGCGATGCCGGGATCAACGCCGGCGCGCTGGTGGTGCGCAGCGAGCGCGAGATTGCGTTCAACACCTCGGTGGATGCGAAATCGGTCAGCGGCGTCGGCTCGGGCTCGGTCCGGCTGCAGAACAACCTGAAGAACGAAAACCTCATCGACCTGCTGACCCATGTCGACGCGGGCGACATGGCGATCACGGCGGGCGCCGATATCACCAAGAACGTCGACGGCGATTTCAATGGCCGCACATTCGGCGTGGGCATTCTGGGCTCGCGCGAGGCGCTGCGCTCGGAAACCGAGGTGCAGAACACCGTGCGCATCGACGTGGCGCAGGGGGTGGAACTGCGGCAGGTGCCGAACGCGGCCCGCCCGGCCGACAATACCGGCGGCGTGCTGATCGGCATCCGCAACACCTACGACCTGGCCGACCGGCTGACCGCCGACATTGGCGCCGGGGTGGCGCTGCCGCGTCTGGTCAGCATCCTCAACGTGCGCGGCGTCGATGACGACAACGAAAACGCCCCCGCGCTGTCGCGGATCGGGATCCACGGGCGGATCGATGCGGTGGGCGATGTGACGTTGGCCGTGCGCTCGGACGCGGACCTGACCGCCGAAGGGTTCATCCGCACCTATGGGGCGGCTGGCCGGTCGCGGATCGACGCGGTTGCCGATTACCGTGCCGAAAACCTGGTCACCATCGCCACCACCGGCAATGTGGTCAGCCGCCGGGGCGATGTGAACCTGCTGTCAGGCCGTGATCTGGCGGGCGAGGGGCAGATCGACATCTATGCCGAAGGGCGGATGCTGAACCGCACGGCGGTGCCCCTGAACCGCAAACCCGATGTGGAGGCGCGGGTCAGTCAGACCAACCGTGTCACCATCATGGAAACCCAGACCGGCCCCGAGGGCAACATCTTCGGCGGGCAGGCGCGCGCGGCGGGCGATGTGAACATCATTACCACCGCCGGGCAGGTCGATGCCTATGCCTTCGGTTCGTCCATCGATGCCTACCGCGAGGCCGCGCAGGCGGTGGGCAATTTCTTCGGCGGGCTTGTGGGAGCGGATGAAATCTCGCTCGAACGGACCTCGGGCGAAACGGTGGTCGTGGCCGATGTGGGCGCCTGGATCGACGGGCGGGTCGAGGCCGGGGCCTTTGGCGCGCAGCGGATGGTCGTGAACTACGCCGCCGGGCGCAATCAGTTCAGCGCCACCGCTCTGTCCGACCTGAGCATCACGGCGGATGAGGATTTCGAATACGATATCGAATTCGGCGTCGATATCGCCGCGCAGTTCGCGGGCATCATCGCCGGGCTGCAGGCGCAAAAGGCGCAGGTGGCCGCCGATTCCGAGGTTGCCCAGGACCTGCAGATCCAGATCGACGGGATTCAGGCGCGGTTGAACCGGCTGCAAGCGGGCGGCGGCGCACTGGTGACCGATTTCGTCTATATCGAAGACGTGCAGGCCCGCGCCGGGAATGTGAATGTCGTTGGCGACTACCTGATCGGCGACGGGTTGGTGCAGGCCAATGGCGATGCGCTGATCGAGTTCATCAACAACACGCACCTGAGCCTTGACATCAATTCCATGACCATCCCGTTCGAGGAAGCGGGCGAGGTGCGGTTCAACGGCATTCCGGTGAACAACCTGACCGAACTGCGCGCGCGCGGTGGTGACAATCAGGGCTTCTTCTTCATCCCCTCGGCAGTGACCATCACCGCCAACAACACCCGCGCCACCCCGCCGCGGATTCTGGTCAACAACAGCTTCATCCAGACCGCCGACGGGCCCACCGCCGATATCTTCGTGCGTGGCGATATCGACAACCTGATGGGCAATGTCAGCCTGCGGACCGAGGATGGCGATATCTATGTGCTGGGCGGCAATGTCCGGGCGCGCAACATCTTCATCGACTCGGGCGGCGATTTCTTCCTGGCGCCATCGCAAAGCGTGGTGTCGCTGGTCTCCAACCCCTATTCCACGAATTTCGAGTTCTTCCGGAACTTCGAGGCATATCAGGAGTTTCTGGACGCAAACTTCGGCGGCACCGACAGTGCCGCAGCGCGGGCGGCGTGGGTCGGTGCGGGGCGCACCGTCCCGGACCCGGCGGGTTACGCGGTCGCGGCGCCCGAAGGCATGCTGCTGGCGGTGGGCGAGATCTTTGTCTACGCCAACACCATCAACGTTGACGGCACCATCAAGTCGGGCGTCACCGACTGGCATCTGCATATCGAACCGATCATCGATACGGTGGTGATCCGTGACGGAATCGGGCAGGGTCTGACCACGCTCTTCAGCCCGCCGCGCGGCGCGGCCTCGGGCGGTGGTGTGAACCCGGACGGCACCTATGACGGGGTCAACCCGCCGACGCCGATGCCGGGCGATCCGTATATCACCGGCAATATCTCGGTCGCGTATGATTCCTGGTCCGACAGCCTGCTGCTGGGGCAGATCGTCACCCGTGGCGGCTATGTGGAACTGGCCGGGCATATCGTCTCCACCGGCAATGGCCGGATCGAGGTCGCGCACGGCTATGGCCGGGTGGATATCTATTCCGGCAGCGTTCGTCCGCTGCAGATCTCGCGGCTGGATACCGGCCCCGAAGGGGGCGTCAGCGGGCAGATCCGCATCATCGACCGCAACACCACCGTGCCAAGCGGCATCTCCGGCTTCAATGACCGGGTTCCGGTGGAAACGCTTTTCACCATCGACCCGGACGGCAAGGTGAGCGTGAGTTCGACCCGGCCGCAGGCCATCGACGGCGCGCCCCTGCCCACCGACCGCTATGACATCATCGGCAACCAGGCGCTGGTGATGCTGGGCGGGTACTCGGTGGACCGCTCGATCATTCAGAGCCCTGGCGGGTTCCCGGGCCAGACCGTGACCGTTCGGAGCGCCCCATACGGGCATTTCGAAGCGGTGGACAACATCTTCCGCCGCGATGTCGGCGCGGCGCAGGATCTCGATGCCGAACCCTACCGTTTCCGCACCTATACCCAGACCACGGGCACACCGGGCACCAGCATTGGCGATACATGGACCGAAACCACCGTCTGGCGCCACCGGATCGCCGCCAACCGGCCCATCGACATTGCCTTCAACGGCCACAGCACCGGCCGGGTCGAAATCGAATCCCGCGGCGACGTGCGTATCGCCAATGCGCTGACCAACCGCACGGGTGCGACGATCATCACCAGCGAAGGCGCGGTGCTGACCAACCGCGAGGATGCGGCGCTGAACGTGGCCAGCCTGACCATCCGGGCCGATGGCGCGGTGGGCGGGGTGCTGCCCGGCTCGCCCGCCTATCGCACTCCGGAAAATGACGGGGTTCTGGTCTTGCGCAACCCGGATGTGAACGCCATCCAGCGCGACCCGGGTTCCATCGGCGCCGACACCTTCATGGTGCTGAACCGCCCCGAAGGCACGTTCATCGACGTCATTTCCGGCGGGCATATGCAGATCCTGCAATCGGCGGGCGATCTGACCGTACGCCGGGCCGAGGCGTCGGCGACGTTCGAGGTGCCCGGCGGGTTCGTCACCGGCGAGGATCTGTTCGACGTGACGCTGCAGGCGCGCGGGCACATTCATCAGCCGACCTTCGAGGACGGGCTGGTGCGCGGCGACCGGGTCAGCCTGACCTCGGACACCGGCGGGATCGGTGCTTTCGTCAGCCCCTTCGGCAATGATCCGGTGTTGCAGGTCAGCGCGCTGACCAGCCTGAACGCCAGGGCCGCCGACGATATCCGGCTGATGAACCACGCCACCGACCCCCAGATCGCACTGTTCGAGGATTTCGGCGCAGCTACCAACATGCCCGTTGATCAGGTGATCTCGCGCTTCGGGGATGTCACGCTGATCAACCCCTATGGCGCGATCCTGGACGTCAACCGCGAGGAAACCCGCGACCGCCGCGCCGAGGCCGGGTTGCTGGCTGCACTGTGGAACGAGTTGCAGCTTCTGGACAACGAAAGCTGGCAGGAGGTCACACCGGGCGAGCTTGCCGCCGCCGAGGCCGAGGTGATCGGTGCACGCACGGCGGAATATCTTGACTGGTGGGAACACCTGATCGCGCGCGACAGCGCCGGGCAGGTGATCGAGGTCGGCAAATACGACCCCGACATGGGCTTCCCCTTCGACGAGGAGACGCGCCGCGGATTGCTGCAGCGCGGCCTGACCGAGGCCGAGATCGCGCAGATGGAATTCGAGCGCGCCGCCGATTTCCACGCGCAGGCCCCGCAGATCCTGGCGCTGGGCGAGGACTTCGACCCCAACATCAAGATTACCCTGACGCAGGATGAAACCAACGCCCTGCGCGATGCGCTGCTGATCGGGAAATCCGCGCAGAACCCCTATCTGCAGCGGCAGATCGAAACCCGCACCGCCGCCTATTTCGACTGGTGGGAGCGGCTGCAGCAGGTGGACCGCGGCGACTACGATCCGGGGTTGCAATACATCACCCTGAGCGCCAGCCAGCGCGCGCGGATGGTCGCCGACGGGATGACTCAGGCGCAGGTCGACGAATTCCTGGCCGAAGCCAACGCGCAATTCCATGCGCAGGCGGCGCTGCACGCCACCGCGCCCTTCAATCCGGATCATGTCTTCCAGCCGACGGCCGCCGAGATCGACGCCTTCTATGAAGCCTATTACTTCAAGCCGCTGGAACTTGAGGCGCCGCTGCGTGCCGATGTGATCCTGCCGGTCACCGACACCGAGTTGCGGATCGAAGCACCCAATGTCGTGGGCCGCAACGTGGTGCTGGAAGCGGCCACCAACATCGGCCGGATCGACGATCCGATCATCCTGACCGAAGGCCATGTGCTGAGCCGTGAGGACCGGCTGGCGCTGTTCGCCGCCGAACGCAGCGATTACCGGATCATCGGCAATCAGGTCTTCATCGACCGGATCGAGGATGTGGACGTGGATGCCAGCGGCGTTCTGGATGCCAGCGCGGCGGGCCACGGGTTCATCGGTTCGGCCATTGACGTGACCGTGGGCACTGTGTCGGTCGGTGACAAGCTGCGGCTGAAGACCGCGGGCGCGATCCATGCCGCCCCGCACGGGTCCGGCGTGCAGGGCGTCGATATCGTGCTTGAAGGCGCCGGAGGCGGGATCGGCACCGGTGCCGCCGGGGCGCTGGGCGTGGATATGCCGATGCACGGCAGCCTGGCGGTGCGCGCGGCGGGCGACATTGCGCTTGATGCGCTCAAGGGCGCGGCGCTGACCGAAGCCTTCACCACCGGGCGGTTCACACTGACCGCGCTCAGTGGCGACATCCTGCTGAGCGCTCTCGCCTCGGTCCCTGTGGCGCGGGTGGGGCAGGTCTCGCTGAGTGCCGCGCGCGACATTGGCGCTTCGGGCGCGCCGCTGGCGCTGCGCCTGACCGACCCCGAAGGCGCGAACACCGTCATCGCGGGCGGCGATATCTGGCTGGACCTGCTGGACGATGCGCTGCGGCTGGAGCAACTGGCGGCCGGGGGCTATGCCACGCTGACGGTTCCCGGCACGCTGACACTCACCGGCAAGGAACTGGACGAACCCGCGCTTGCGGCGGGCGGAAACCTGACCCTGACGCTTCCGGGCACGCTGCTGCTGGAAGACGCCAAGCGCACCGCGCTGACGGCGGGCAGCCTGGCCACCCTGCGGTTGCGGGGCATCCTCGGTGCTCCGGACGCGCCGCTGGTGACCGATATCGCCATGCTTGACCTGGGCCTGCATCCGTCCGGCAGCTTCCTGAACGCGACCATTGCCGATCTGGGCGACCTGTCGCTTGCGGGCGCGGACATGGGCACCGGCACGCTGGACCTGTCTGCCGCGCAAGGGGTGGCGCTGGATCTGCCGGTGCTTGATGCCGCGCAGGCCACGGTGCGCAGCGGCGCGGGCGGCGATATCACGCTGCGCCGTCCCATGCTGGCGCAGACCCCGGACGGGCTGACCCTGGATGCCGGGCGCGATCTGCGGCTCGAAGACGCGGCGGAGTTGCAGATCACCGGCGATGCGGTCCTGAGCGCGGGTCGCGATGTGGTCGGCGGGGCGCCGGACACGCTGATCACCCTGAGCACGGACCGTGTGCTGACCCTGAGCGCCGCCCGGAACCTTGCCGTGGACCGGATCGAGGTCAAGGGCACGGCTTCCCTGTCGGCGGGTGGCGGATCGCTCCATGTGCGTGACCTGCAGGCCGTGGACCTGCACGTCGGCGCAGGCCCGGCGACCGTGATCACAGGCAGCTTCCAGACGCCGCAGGTCGCCATCATCGGCGGCATTGCCGGTGGCAAGGAGGTGCCGCTGGAGTTGAGCGCGGAGCAGGTGGAACTGGACCTGCGCGCGGATGGCGGGGCAAACATCCTTGCCAGCGCCTTCGACGGGCGGTTGCTGGTCACGCATCTGGAAACCGGCGGGACCACCGGGATTGCCGCGCCCGAAGGACGGCTGGCGCTGAGCGCGGGCGCTGTGGTGTCCGACGATCTGACACTCACCGCCGGGGAGGTGTCGCTTGAGGGCGGGCTGAGCATCGGCGGGGATCTGGACATCGCGGCCACAAAGGGCGCGCTCACCATGCTGACCGGCAGCGGTATTGCGCAGGGGACAGGCACCACGCGGCTGGCGGCTGCGGGCGATGTCGTGCTCGAGAAGATCTCCTCGGCCAATGCCGACAAGGCGGCGCCGGGCCTGCAGATCACCGCTGGCGGTGACCTGGTGGCCGGAACCGCCGGCTCCATCCAGATCATGATGCCGGGCCGCGCCCGGATCGAGGCTGCGAACATCATCGGCATCGACGGCATGGGTTTCCAGACCCAGGTCAGCGCGCTGGATCTGGCCCTGCTGGACGCTGTGGCGGTGATCGCCAATGCGGGCAATCTGCAGCTGCTCGGGCTGACGGGCGGCGCGGTTACGCTGGACCTGTTCGTGCTGGGCGATCTGGCACTGGGCGGGCGCTATGATACCGGACCGGACGCGCGCATGGTGCTGACCTCGGCCACGGGGGATATCGGCAACGCCGACGCCGGGATCGTGCAGTTCGGGCAGGGCAGTTACTGGCTCACGGCCATCGACGGACAGATCGGCAACGCGGGCCTGCCGCTGCGGCTGGAGGCGAACGAGGGCGCGCTTCTGCACGCGGCGGCGCGCGGCGATGTGCGGATGGACGGCGGTGCGCGACCGCTGGTCATGGATTACGCCGTGTCCGCCGAGGGCGAAGTCGCGCTGGCCAGCGCCGTGTCGATCACGGTCGAACTGATCGGCGCTGTCGCCAAGGCCGTGCTGGACGCGCCCGTGGTGCTGGGCGCGCGGCAACAGGGACGCGCCGCGCCGTTGGAGACTTATCCGGGCCTGTTCGCGGGCGAGTTCCAGCAGGAAGGCGCCTATCCGCTGTTCCTGGTGCTCGCCGGGGCAGAGGACCCGACTGATCCCGAGGACCCGGTCGACCCCGAGGACCCGGCTGACCCCGAGGACCCGGTGGACCCCGAGGACCCGGTGGACCCCGAGGACCCGGTGG
>JAFIEE010000243.1 GCA_020832705.1 Paracoccaceae bacterium | reverse complement strand
CGTCTCGGAATGGGCGGACCGGCACCGGATGCTCTCGGGCCGCGCCTCGGCCGAGTCGGGGCGATATCGAACCGTGCGCACGCCATCCGGGGGATTTCGCGCATCGAGCGGGCATACGAGGCGAGCGACCAGCGCCGGTTCTTCGTGCCGTGATGCAAGCGAGTTCGTTGCCGATCTGCGCCACGCCTGTGTCACGCCCCACGTCGCCCAGAGATTGCGCTATTCAGCAATCGATGACGGAACCACACGGCATGCGGGCTACGCCATGCCCCAGAAACACCGGAAGCAGATCGAAGAAGCCTTCGGTTGGGCGAAAACCGTCGGTGGCACGGCACAAACCATGTATTGCGGCGTCGAGCGCGTCCGGTCCCGGTTCATGCTGACCATCGCCGCCACCAACCTTGCCCGACTGCCCCGCTTGCTGGCTGCATGACGTGGAGAAACGGCCCCGGCGCATACACCGAACGCACCACCAGGCTCCGCAATCGCGTGACACAGCCGCGATAACGGGACAGCGTTCCTGCTCAGGAACCGTTTCAGCAGCCTGCCACTCGGCCGACCAACCAGCCACGTGGCTGACCGGGCGCGGGGCAGGCGCCCGATCCGTCACCCGCGCCGCAGCGCCACCTCCGCCGCCGCCGCCAGCCGCAGCAGCCGATGCTCCTGCATGGGCGGCATCATCAGGCTGATGCCCACCGACGGCGTGCCCGTCGGCAGGGTCAGCGCGCAGAGCCCCAGCAGGTTGCCGATCCGCGTGTTGCGCAGGGTCAGCAGGTTCTCGGTGGTGAAATACGCATGATCCTGCATCAGCCGCGCGGCATCCGGGGGCAGGTTCGGCGCCGTGGGCAGCACCACGGCATCAAACCCGGCCGTCGCCGCCAGATAGGCCGCGCGCAGCGCGTCCAGCCGGTTCCAGGCCGCCACGTAATCCGCCGCCGCATGGTCGCGCCCGGACCGGAACCGCTCCAGGATCGGGGCAAAGACCTTCTCCGGCGCCGTTTCCAGCAGGTCGCGCCACTGAGCCCAGCACTCGGGCGTATAGATGATCGCCGACAGCGACAGCGCCTCCTCCACCGCGTCCAGCGGTGCCCGCGTGATCTGCGCGCCTGCCGCATCCAGCGCCGCGACCGCCGATTCGAACCCCGCCTGCGGCGCTTCGCGGATATCCGCGAACGGCGCACCCTCCAGCACCAGCAGCCGCGCGCCGGACAGATCGGCGCCGCGCAGGTCCGGCGCCGGGCCCTCTTCCAGTGCCGCCAGCGCCAGGGCCGCATCCTCCACCGTGCGCGCCAGCGGCCCCACCGTATCGAAGCGCGGGGCCAGCGGCACCGCGCCGGTGAGCGGCAGCCGCCCGTGCGTGGTCTTCAGCCCCACCAGATCATTCCAGGCGGCGGGAATCCGCACCGACCCGCCAGTGTCCGAACCGATCGCCACCGGCGCCAGCCCGAAGGCGACCGAAGCCGCCGCCCCCGATGAACTCCCCCCCGGCACGGCGTCGGGATCGTTCACGCAGGGCGGCGTCGCCGTCACCGGGTTCAGCCCCAGCCCGGAATAGGCGAATTCGGTCATATGCGTCTTGCCCAGCGCCACCGTGCCCGCCCGCGTCAGCCGCGCCACCACCTCGGCGTCGTGCTCCGGCACGCGCCCCTTCAGCAAGGCGCTGCCTGACTCGGTGGCCACACCTGCGGTGTCGAACAGGTCCTTCCACGACACCGGCACCCCGTCCAGCGGTCCGCGCCGCAGCCCGGCCCGCGCCCGTGACCGCGCCGCCATCGCCTCGTCCATCGCCCGCGCGCGCAAGGTTCTGGCGTAAATGCCCGCGCCCTGCGGGTGCCGGTCGATGGCGTCCAGGAACGTTTCGGCCAGCGCCAGCGGGCAGATATCGCCCGCCCCGATCCCCCGGCCCAGCGCGGCCGCGCTCATCTTCCGCCATTGGTCCTGCATCGCCGCTCCCCCTGCCTGTGGCCTGCTCCCGCTTACCGCGCCGATGTCGCATGGACAATCCCGCCCGCGCGCGCATATTGGGCACATGAGCACGCAGACGGGCGACCCCACGGATATCCTGATCATTGGCGGCGGGCTGAACGGGCCGGCGCTGGCGCTGGCGCTGGCGGGCGCGGGCTTCACCGTCACCGTGATCGACGCGCGCCCGGCCGGAACCCTGCGCGGCGACAGCTTCGACGGGCGCGCCTATGCGCTGGCGCTGGCTTCGGTGCGGGTGCTCGATGCGCTCGGGGTCTGGCCCCGGGTGGCGGCGCAGGCGCAGCCGATCCTGCGGATCGTGGCCAGCGACGGCCGCGCGGGCGAAGGCGCCAGCCCCCTCGCGCTGGCCTTCGATCACGCCGAAATCGAGGAAGGCCCGATGGGCCAGATGATCGAGGACCGCTTCCTGCGCCGCGCCCTCCTCGATGCCTGCGACGCGGATGGCCGCATCACCCTTGTCAACGGCGACCCCGTGGTGGCGCAGGCGGCAGACGCCACCGGCGGCACGGTCACCCTCGCCTCCGGGCGGCGGCATGCCGCACGCCTGCTGGTGGGCTGCGACGGGCGCGCCAGCCCCACCGCCGCACGCGCCGGGATCGCGCGCAGCGGGCGCGACTATGGCCAGACCGCGCTGGTCTGCGCCGTGGCCCATGAACGCCCGCATCAGGGCACCGCGCATCAACTGTTCCTGCCCGCAGGCCCGCTGGCGATCCTGCCATTGCCGGGCAATCGGTGCTCCATCGTCTGGTCGGAAACCACCGAACGGGCACGCGCCCTGGCGCAGGCCAGCGACGAAGATTTCCTGGCCGCCCTGCGCCCCGCCTTCGGCAGCTTCCTCGGCGACATCTCGCTCGCCGGAGAGCGCTACGCCTGGCCATTGCGGCTGAGCCTCGCGTCCAGCTTCATCGCGCCGCGTCTGGCGCTGGTGGGCGACGCGGCGCATGGCATCCATCCCATCGCCGGACAGGGGCTCAATCTCGGAATGCGCGACCTGGCCGCGCTGGCCGAGGTGCTGACCGAGGCGCGCCGCCGCGGCGAGGATATCGCCGCCGCCCCGGTGCTGGAACGCTATCAGCGCTGGCGGCGCTTCGACACCACGGCCATGGCGCTCGGCACGGACATGGTCAACCGGCTGTTTTCCAACAACAACCCGCTCCTGCGCGCGGCGCGCGACCTCGGGCTTGGCGCCGTTTCGGCGCTGCCCGCCCTGCGCCGCCATTTCATCCGCGAGGCCGCCGGTCTGACCGGAGACCTCCCGCGGCTGATGCAGGGCCGCCCGCTCTGAACCCCGGCCGGAATCCGGGCGCACCGGGCTTGACAGTGAAACCCGGACACCGCACCCATGTCGCACTTCAAGACGTGAACCGGATGTTAACCCCGATGCGCGATGACATGGCTGCGGTACAGGCGGGGACGCCGATGACCGCCACAGGTGATGCCACCCCGCGCCCGTCGGCGGGCGCGGGGTGTGCGGCAGGCACGCGCGCCCCGGTCCGGTCGCCCCACCCGCGCCTGCGGGCAGTTGGCGTGCCTGCGGCCCCCGGCACCCGCCCCGGATCCAACACCGGATCCAACACCGGCGCCAACACCGGCGCCAACACGGCCCCCCCCATCGCGGACGCGCCACCGCGCGCGCAACACCGCCCCGGCCCACTCCGGCCTGCCACCCCCCGGCGCTGCGCGCGCCCATCCAGCGCCTGCCTGCCGCCGGGCCCGCCCGCGCTCGTCATCTGTGCAAAAATATCCTCGGGG
>JAFIEE010000242.1 GCA_020832705.1 Paracoccaceae bacterium | reverse complement strand
CGTTACAAGAACAAACTCTCCTTTTGAATGGCTCGGATTCTTGGGGGCAGGTCAAATCGGGCACAGGGCGCCCGTGCAACCCGGCAATCGACGCAACGGGCGCGGGTGCAACGCCCGCGCCTTCGCCGACCGCCCCGCCCCCGGTCCGCGGCGGCCGGGGTGTCTGTGTCCGCTATCGGCTCAGGCGTGAATTGCGCCGTCGCCGCAGGCCAGCGCCGCTTCGCGCACCGCCTCGGAATAGGTCGGATGCGCGTGGCAGGTCCGCGCCAGGTCTTCGGCGGCCGCGCCGAATTCCATCGCCACGCAGATTTCATGGATCAGGTCGCCCGCATAGGGGCCGATGATATGCGCGCCCAGAATGCGGTCAGTCTCCTTGTCCGCCAGAATCTTGACGAACCCGTCGGCGGCGAAGTTCGCCTTCGCGCGGCCATTGCCCATGAAGCTGAACTTGCCGATCTTGTAGGCGCGCCCTGCGTCTTTCAGCGTCTCCTCGGTTTCGCCCACGCTGGCGACCTCGGGCCAGGTGTAGATCACGCCGGGGATGGTGCCGTAATTCACATGACCCGCCTGCCCGGCGAGGATCTCGGCCACGGCCATCCCCTCGTCCTCGGCCTTGTGCGCGAGCATCGGGCCTTCGATCGCGTCGCCAATGGCGTAGATGCCCTCGACGCTGGTGGCATAATGCCGGTCCGTGGCGATCTGGCCGCGGTCGGTCAGCTTCACGCCCAGCCTGTCCAGCCCCAGCCCCTCGGTATAGGGGCGCCGACCCGTCGCCAACAGCACCGTATCGGCATCAATGGTGTGTTCGCTGTCGTCCTTCAGCAGCTTGTAGGTGACCTTGGCCTTGGTCTTGAGCGCCTCGGCCTTCTGCACGGCGGCACCGGTGATGATCTCCATGCCCTGTTTCTTCAGCAGCCGCTGGAAGGTCTTGGCGACCTCGCCATCGTTGCCGGGGATGATCCGGTCAAGGTATTCCAGCACCGTCACCTCGGCACCCAGCCGGGCAAAGACCGAGCCCATCTCCAGCCCGATCACGCCCGCGCCGATGACGATCAGCTTCCTGGGGATCTTGCCCAGTTCCAGCGCGCCGGTAGAGGTGACGATGGTCTTTTCATCCACCTCGACCCCCTGCAGCGGGCTGGATTCCGACCCCGAGGCGATGACGATCTTCTTCGCCGCGTGCACCGTGTCGCCGACCTTGACCTTGCCCGGCCCCTCGATGCTGGCCCAGCCCTTGATCCAGTCGACCTTGTTCTTCTTGAACAGGAATTCGATCCCCTTGGTGTTCTGGCCGATGACATCGTCCTTGTAGGCCAGCATCTTCTTCCAGTCAGGTTTCGGCTTGGCGCCCATCAGGCCCATGGCGTCGAAATTGTGCTCGGCCTCGTGCAACTGGTGGGTGGCGTGCAACAGCGCCTTGGAGGGGATGCAGCCGACGTTGAGGCAGGTGCCGCCCAGGGTCTCGCGCCCCTCGACGCAGGCCACTTTCAGCCCGAGTTGCGCAGCGCGGATGGCGCCCACATAGCCGCCGGGGCCGGAGCCGATGAAGATGACATCATAGGACATGGAGGTCTCCTTTGCAGGCGGGGTCAAGGGGGGGGGGGGGGGGGGCCCGGCGGGGGGGCGGGGGGGGGCGCCCCCCCCCCCGCGCCCGTTCCGGGCGCTCCCCCCGAGAGTATTTGGGGCAAGAAAATGAGGCATCACAACAGCGCCGCGATCAGCATGGCAAGGGTGGCAAAGAACCCGACGGCCCAGATCACGCTGCGCCAGGGCACCCAGCCGAAGGCGTAGGACGGAATGTAGAGAACGCGGGCGCCAAGGTAGGCCCAGGCGCAGGCGGCGGTAAAGGCGCTGGACTGTCCCGACAGGGTGATCACGGCGACCGCGATGGTGAACAGGATCAGCCCTTCGAAATGGTTGTTGAGCGCGCGTTGCAGACGCCCGGCAAGGTCGGTGAGCGGGCGGTCCTTGTCGCGCGGCGACATGGCATATCCCACGCCGACCTGCCGATTGGCGGCGACCGAGAACAGGGCGTATTGCGCAACCTGCAGGAGCGCGGCGAGAGTGAGGGCGGTGAGTTCGGGGGTCATGGCCAGAATACTCCTGCCAGCATGATGATAAGCCCGATCGACGCGACCAGCCAGCTTGCGGTCCGCAGATACCGGATACCGGAAAGATAAGCCGGGAGGTACACGACGCGACCGGCCAGATACGCCCAGCCCCCAAGGACAACCAGCGCGCCGTTACGCTGCGCCACATGCACCGCGAGCATCAGCGCGAGAAAAGCCGGCGCCGTTTCAAGAAAGTTGCGCAATGCGCGCCCGGCGCGCCCGGCGAACACGCCGGGACGGACCGATGTGTCGCGCGCGCCGACCGTCCAGTCGTTGCCCACTGATGCCTTCAGAAGCATCGAGTGTGTTCCCACATGGACCAGAGCGAGCACTGCGAAACCGGCAAGTGCGGCGCTGGCGAAACCTGGTGACATCACAAATCCATCAGCAACCGGCGCGGGTCTTCCAGCGCCTCTTTCACCCGCACCAGGAAGGTCACGGCGCCCTTGCCATCGACGATCCGGTGGTCATAGCTCAGCGCCAGATACATCATCGGGCGCGCGACGATCTGGCCCTTCACCACCATCGGGCGTTCCTGGATCTTGTGCATGCCCAGAATGCCCGACTGCGGCGGGTTCAGGATCGGCGAGGACATCAGCGAGCCATAGACCCCGCCATTCGAGATGGTGAAGGAACCGCCCTGCATCTCGGCCATCGACAGCTTGCCGTCGCGGGCGCGCTTGCCCATGTCGGCGATGCGCTTCTCGATCTCGGCAAAGCCCATCTGATGGGCGTCGCGCAGCACCGGCACCACCAGTCCGTTGGGCGTGCCCACGGCCACGCCCATGTGGACGTAGTTCTTGTAGACGATCTCGGTCCCGTCGATCTCGGCGTTGACCTCGGGGACCTCGAACAGCGCATGCGCGCAGGCTTTGACGAAGAAGGACATGAAGCCCAGCTTCACGCCGTGCTTCTTTTCGAACATGTCCTTGTATTCGTTGCGCAACCCCATGATCGGGCCCATGTCGGCCTCGTTATAGGTGGTCAGCATGGCGGCGTTGTTCTGCGCGTCCTTCAGGCGGCGCGCGATGGTCTGGCGCAGGCGGGTCATCTTCACCCGTTCCTCGCGCGCGGCATCGTCGGCGGGCACCGGCTGGCGCGGCGCCTGCTGGGCAGCGGGGGCGGGCACGGTCGCCGAAGGCGCCGGGGCCGCGCTCGCGCCGGCGATCGCTGCCTTGACGTCGTGCTTCATGATCCGGCCATCCCGGCCGGTCCCCTGCACGTCATCGGCTGACAGACCCTTTTCGGCCATCAGCTTCTTCGCCGAAGGCGCATCCTCCACGTCGCGCGACGCGCTCGACTTCGTTGCCTCGGGCGTCGATGTCTCGGCCTTCGGGGCTGCGGCCGCGGCGCCATCGCCCGAGGCGAGGATCGCAAGCTTGCCGCCGGCCTGAACCGTCCCGCCCTCGGGGGCGAGGATCTCGGTCAGCACACCCGCCGCCGGGCTGGGCACTTCGACGCTGACCTTGTCGGTTTCCAGCTCGCACAGCATCTCGTCCACGGCGACGCTGTCGCCGACCTTCTTGAACCAGGTGGAAACCGTCGCCTCGGTCACGCTTTCACCCAGGGTGGGCACCATCACGTCGACGGCCTTTCCCGCGTCCGCGGCAGGTTTCGCCGCCGCCTTGGC
>JAFIEE010000241.1 GCA_020832705.1 Paracoccaceae bacterium | reverse complement strand
CCCCCCCCCCCCCCCCCCCCCCCCCCCCCCCCCCGCCCCCCCCGCCCCCCCCGCGCCCCCCCCAAGCCCCGGGGGGGGGCGGGGGGGGGCGCTGCGCGGGCGCTCCTGCCGATCATCTGCGACCCGGCGCAGCCGCGCGCGGATCCGGCGCTGCCTCAACGGTTGCCGCCACCCGTGAAGCGCCCGGCCTCCTCGGCGGCGCGGCGCAGGGCGCGGGACTTGTTCACCGTTTCCTGATACTCGGACTCGGGGTCACTGTCATGGACCACACCGCCCCCGGCCTGGATATGCAGGCGCCCGTCGCGCACCACCGCCGTGCGCAGGCAGATGCACATGTCCATCTCGCCATTGGCGGCGAAATACCCGGCCCCGCCGCCATAGACGCCGCGCTTTTCCGGCTCCAGCTCGTCGATGATCTCCATGGCGCGCACCTTGGGCGCGCCCGAGACCGTGCCCGCCGGCAGCCCCGCCAGCAGCGCCGAGAGCGCGTCATGCCCGGGCGCGATCTCGCCCACCACGTTCGAGACGATGTGCATCACATGGCTGTAGCGCTCGATGATGAATTCCTCGGTCGGGCGCACGGTGCCGACCTTGGCCACCCGCCCCACGTCGTTGCGGCCCAGGTCCAGCAGCATCAGATGCTCGGCCAGTTCCTTTTCATCGGACAGCAGATCAGCCTCCAGCGCGCGATCCTCCTCGGGGGTGGCCCCGCGCGGACGCGTCCCGGCGATGGGGCGGATCGTCACCTCGCCCGCGCGCAGCCGGACCAGGATCTCGGGACTGGCGCCGACGATCTGGAACCCCGCCCCCGGGCTGCCGAAATCGAAATAGAACATGAAGGGCGAGGGGTTGGTGCGCCGCAGCGAGCGGTAGAGCGCGAAGGGCGGCAGCGTGAAATCCTGCGTCCAGCGCTGCGACGGCACGACCTGGAAGATATCGCCCGCACGGATGTAATCCTTCGCCTTGGCGACCGCCGCCAGATAGTCGGGCTTGGCAAAGTTCGAGCGCGCCACGCCCACCGGCGCGGCATCGCCGATATCGCGCGCAGCGCCGGTCACGGCACGGTCCAGATCGCGCACCGCGTCCATCACCCGCTCGGCCGCCTGCGCATAGGCCGCGCGCGCCGACAACCCCGAAGCCGCCCAGGCGGGCGCCACCACGATCACCTCGCCCTTGACCCCGTCCAGCACCGCCACCACCGACGGGCGCAGCATGCGCGCATCCGGCACGCCGATCGGGTCCGGGTTCACGTTCGGCAGATGCTCCACCAGCCGGATCATGTCATAGCCCAGATAGCCGTAAAGCCCCGCAGCGGCAGCGGGCAGGTCCGGCGGCATGGTGATGCGGCTTTCGGCCAGCAGCGCGCGCAGGCTGTCCAGCGGCGCGGCGTCCTCGGGCGCGAAGGCTTCGGCATCGAAGCGCGCGGTGCGGTTCAGCCGCGCCTGCGTCCCGTGGCATTCCCAGATCAGGTCCGGCTTCAGCCCGATGATCGAATAGCGCCCGCGCACCTCGCCGCCGGTCACCGATTCGAGCATGAAACTGTCGCGCGACCCGCCCGCCAGCTTCAGATAGAGCGACACCGGCGTGTCCAGATCGGCGGCCAGACGCGCATGAACAAGCTGGTTCTCGCCGCGTGTCCAGCCGGCCTCGAACGTTGCGAAATCAGGGGTCAGCGCGGCCATGCGGCTATCCGGATCCGGTTACTGGAATTGCGCGTGGACGGCATCGATCACCGACTGGTTCAGCCGGAACGCGGTCTCGTTCTGCAGCGCGGAGACATAATAGGCAAACACATCCTGCGCGATGGATTGCTCCAGTTGCTGCGCAATGACGTTGTCCAGCCGGATCACATCCGGGTCGTTGCGGTCCGGTCCGGCGACGGCCTCCAGCACGATGACATGCACCTGCGCGCCATCTGGCAGCGTGGCCGAAGCCCTGGGCTCCAGCTCGAAGGCCAGAGCGACCAGATCGCGCGGCAGATCGGGCAGGAAATCGGTGCGCACCAGCCCCTCGAACCGGGCCGGTGCAAAGCCCAGATCGTCGAAACCCTCGCCCTGCGCCAGCCGGTTGCGCAATGCGTCCGCCTGTCGCTCCAGCCGGGCGGCGATTTCGGCCTCTTCCCAGGCGCGCGCGACGGCGGCGCGGACATCATCCAGCGGCTGCGGCGTGGCCGGCAGCTCGTCGATCAGTTCGATGGCAAACAACCCGCCATTGTCCAGAAGCTCGATCTCCGGGAAATCGCCCGCCTGCACGCGGCGCGCGGCCTCGCGGAACTCGGCATGTGCGGCGATCCCGTCGCGGTCGCCCTCGCGCCAGTCGATCACGCCGCCCTGCATTTCGGTTTCGGCCACCAGGTCGGCGACATCGCCCCCGCCCGCCAGCAGATCCTCGTAATCGTCCAGTTGCTGCGCCAGGATGCGCGCGGCCATATCGGCGCCAAGCTCGTCGCGCAACTGCGCGCGGGCCTCTTCGAAAGTCGTTTCCTGCGCGGGCAGGATGGCGTTGACGCGAAACAGCGCCGGACCGAGCGAGGTCGCATGTGGCCCGGTCACCCCCGCACCATCGAGCGCGAAGACCTGGGCCCCCGCGGCGCCCAGATCAGCGGCGGTCACATCGCCCATGTCGGTGTCTTCCAGTTCCAGCCCGCGCTCGGCCACCAGCGCCTCGAAGCTGGCCTCGCCCGCGTCCAGCCGCGCGCGCGCATCGGCGGCGCTGGCCTCGTCGCGGAACACCAACCGTTCGACCAGACGCCGTTCGGGGCGGCGGAACTCGCCCGCGCGGCGCTCGTATTCGTCGCGCAGCGCCTGCTCGTCGATATCGAGTGTATCAAGCAGCATGGCCGGGGTCAGATGCGCATATTGCAGCCGCTTGCCCGCGGGCAGGGTGAAGCGGTCGATGTTGTCCTCGTGGAACCGTGCAAGGTCGGTTTCGGTCGGTTCGGGCACGGGCGCGTCCAGATCGAACCGGCCCAGCGTGAGCACGGTGAAATCGCGGCGTTCACCGGCGAATTCCAGGATCAGGTCACGCTGCGCGGCAGGCGCCGACGCGCCCGAAACCACGGCGGCCTGCAGGATGCCGCGCGCTGCATCGGCGCGCAGTTGTTCCTCGAACTCCGATTCCGACAGGCCCGCGCTTTGCAGCGCGAAACGATAGGAGTCCCGGTCGAAGCTGCCGTCCAGCCCCTGGAACGCCGTGATGCCAAGGATTTCGCGTTGCACGGTCCCGTCGCCGACCGAAATGCCGCGGCTGGTGGCCTCGTCGTCAAGCGTGGCGCGCATGACCATCTGCTGCAGCACCTCGCGGTCCAGACCGAAAAGCTGCGCCTGCTGGAAGGTGACCGGCTGGCCCATCTGCTGGGTCAGGGCGCGCAACTCTTCCTGCAGGGCGCGGGCGTATTCGTTGGTCGAGATGTCACGGTCACCGACCTTGCCGATGCTGCGCGCCGAGGTGCCGAAGCCCTCGACCCCGAAACCGGCCATGGCCACGATGAGCAGCAGAAGCAGGAAGCCGCCGCCGATCTTGGTGGCCGTGCTGGTTTTCTTCGCCATGTCGCGCCTCCCGTATCGCGCCGCGTCTGCGATGGTCCGGAGTGTGGGTCACGCCCCGGCCGCCCGCGTGCAAGGCGTGTCTAAGGAAAGCCATGCGCGGGGGCAAGCGCTCATGGCAGCGCTGACGCGGGCGTTATGGGGCGTAACGGCGGCGCAAGCGCCTGCGCATCGGCCGCGCATCAGGCGCGACCCGGGCGGGGTGGCGCTGGCGGCGTGGCGCGGGGCCATGACGGC
>JAFIEE010000240.1 GCA_020832705.1 Paracoccaceae bacterium | reverse complement strand
TGGTGGCTGAAAATGACGCCAATGGCATCGCGCCGGGGTCGAACCTGCTGGAAGAGCTGTTCCGGCAATGTGCCCCGTCGCTGATCCTGATCGACGAATGGGTCGCTTACCTCCGCCAGATCTACAAGGTGGAGGGGCTGCCGTCGGGGTCGTTCGACTCGAACCTGTCCTTCGTGCAATCGCTGACCGAGGCGGTGAAGGCCAGCCCGGGAACGCTGCTGGTTGCGTCTCTGCCCGCGTCGCAGATCGAAGTTGGCGGCGAGGGCGGCCAGGAGGCGCTGTCTCGCCTGAAGCAGACCTTCAGCCGGGTCGAAACCGGCTGGCGCCCGGCCGACCAGGAGGAAAGCTACGAGATCGTCCGCCGGCGGCTGTTCAAGGAAATCCCTGGCGACAAGTTCCACCACCGCGACAACACACTGAAGCAGTTCGCGAAGATGTATCGCGACAGCCCGAACGAATTCCCGCAGAACTGCGAGGGCGAGGATTATCGGCGGAAGCTTGAAAAGGCGTATCCGATTCATCCGGAGCTGTTCGACCAGCTCTACACCAGCTGGGGTTCTCTGGAAAAATTCCAGCGCACCCGCGGCGTGCTGCGGTTGATGGCACAGGTGATCCACGAGCTGTGGATGAACAACGATCCCTCGGTGATGATCATGCCGGGCAGCGTTTCCATCAGCTCGGCGCGAGTAGAACCGGAGTTGCTGCATTACCTCGACGTGTCATGGCAGTCGATCATAGCAGGCGATGTCGATGGACCGAACTCCACACCCTATCGGATCGACCAGTCGGCCCCAAACCTCAACCGCTATTCGGCTACCCGCCGCGTGGCCCGGGCGATCTTCATGGGAACCGCACCGACCCATGGGCAAGATAACAAGGGCCTCGATGATCGCCAGATCAATCTGGGTGTAGTGCAGCCCGGTGAACGTCCTGCCATCTTCGGCGATGCCCTGCGCCGCCTCGCGAATAATGCCAGGTTCATGCATGGCGATCTCGGCCGCTACTGGTATTCGATGTCCGCGAGCCTCAATCGGCTTGCGGCAGATCGGGCCGGACAGATCGAAGAGCCGCTGGTCCTTTTGGAAATCGACAAGGCGCTGGCGACCTACATTAACGGCTTGGGCGACCGCGGTCATTTCGACACCGTGCAAGTCTCGCCAAGCAGTTCCGCAGATGTCCCCGACGAAGCCGGTGGCGTTCGTGCCGTCGTGCTTGGCGTGGCCCACCCGCACACCGGTCGCGAGAATTCCGATGCTATGGCAGAAGCCAAGGATATCCTGCTTCAGCGCGGCTCTACACCGCGGGTCTATCGGAACATGCTCGTCTTCCTTGCGGCGGAGTCGCGCCAGCTCGATGGACTGAAAGAAGCAATGCGATCGTCCCTTGCTTGGGCGGGGATCGTGAAGGACACGGACCGACTGAACCTGACCCAGCGCGACAGCGCGCTTGCAAAGGCGAAAGTCTCCGAGGCAGCCGAGACAGTAAAGACACGGCTAAAGGAAACCTGGTGCTACCTGCTCTATCCCATGCAGGATGGCGCCCAGGCGGATGTGGAATGGATCGCATCAAAGGTTCCGGCGCAAGACGGTCTTTTGTCCCGCGCCAGCAAGAAGCTCGCCAGCGACGAAGGGTTGCTGCCAGAGCTCGGTCCGGCCCGCCTTGACCGGGAGCTTCAAAAGTACATCTGGAACGGCAAGAATCATCTCTCGCTCAGAGATCTCTGGGAGTACCTGAACCGCTACATCTACCTTCCCCGAGTGAAGGATCGAAACGTCCTGATTAAGGCCGTGCGGGCATCAGTCGGCGCAATGGTGCCAGGTCCTTTCGCTTATGCAGAGCGGTGGGACGAAAAGAGCGGCCGATATATCGGCCTGGTTCTACAAAACGGCGGCAACGCAGCAATCGTTATCGATTCTGACAGTCTCATTGTGAAGCCCGAAGTTGCTGAGAGGCAATCCAAGGAAACGACCGCAGTTGCTGAGAACCCAGTCGATCCAGATCAGACTGCAATCAAACAGGCAGCTGAACAAACTGGACTTCGGCAGACGGTAACTGTCGTTCAGCCAGAGCGGGAACCGACCCGCTTTATCGGTACCGTCATGATTTCCGCAGACCGTCCGGCGCATGAAATGCGCCAAATCGTCGAAGCGATCATTGAGCAGCTAACGATCCTGCCGGGCAGTGAAGTGTCGCTTAAGCTTGAAATCGATGCCGATGTTCCGAATGGTCTCGACCGAAGCAAGGTTCGTACACTGCTCGAGAACGCCAACACATTGGGTTTCATCGATAAAGTGATCAAGTGATCTGGCCTTTGATCTCCACCTTCTGGGGTGTTCATTCCATATCCCACGGATTGATCACATCGACCCCGCAGCCGTCGAAGTCCTTGACGTTGCGGGTTGCCACAGGTGCCCCTGCCGCCTTCGCGATCGCCGCGATCTGGCAGTCAGCCTCGGTGATCGGTCGTCCGGCACTTCGGCGCATTGCGGCGATATCGGCATAGGTGCGGGCGGCCGGGCTGTCGAAGGGGAGCACGCGGTCGGCGAAGTCCTCAGCGATCATGCCGTCAAGCGCGGCCTGTAGCCGGTCACGCCGCTGCCCCTCTGGCATGATTGCGACCCCGGTGCGCAGTTCGGCTTCGGTCACGGCCGAGATGAACAGGCCGGTGGCGTCCTGACGACCGAACCAATCCAACACTTCCTGCGCCGGATTGGCGCGCATCAGTTCGGAGATGACGTTGGTATCAAGCAGGATCATCGGTCAGTCGAAATCCGGTGGGGCGCGCATCGGGCTGCGGGGCGGGATTTCCAGATTGACCCCATCGATTGCGGCGAACCGCTCGTGGATCGCCCGACCGAGATTCTTCGGGGCGGTGGGCAGCGCCACGACCTGGCGCAGGATTTCGCGCGCCTCTTCCTCCATCGACCGGCCATGTTCGGCCGCCCGCACACGGAGGCGGCGCTTCACCTCGTCGTCGAGGTTGCGGATCGTGATACTGGCCATGGGATCCTCCGAGGTTCAGCCCAAGGTAAGCTTTGATTGCATTGCTATCAAGCCTGTGGCGATCGCCGGGCGTTGCCACGACCCGGATAAGCAAAATGCGTACCGACTACTGCACCCGCCACACCTCCCCATCATCCAGCCGCTTGACGTAATCCACCGCCGTCCCATCCCAGTGGTACCCGAAATGCCCGCCCTGCGTCGGGATCGGGATCACGTCGGGCCAGAACACCCCGATGCAGTGCCCGCCCGGGTAGCGGACGCTGGGCCAGGTGATGCCGTTCGATCCGGCGGCGCGGCACTCGGCGCCGAAGATCTGCGAGGGGCGGTAGTCGTCGGGGTCGAGAAGATCGGCGCGGCCGGTGGCGTCGTCCAGATCGGCATCGATGGCACCGATCAGCTCGCGGAATTGCGAGGTCCAGCCGGGGGCTTCCTCCGTGGCGCGCATGAAGCGGGCGTGGTGGTGGATGGTTTCGGCTATTGCCACCTCGGCGCGGTCGCCCGCGTAGTAGAGCCCGAAGCTGCCGTCCGAGAACCGCCCCGGCCGCAGGGGCGAGCAATGGACGAAGGGCGCCATCACCCAGCTGGCCCCGTGCCCGGTCACGCGGCGCACGACCGGCACCTTGGACAGATCACCGATGCTGTCGCGGATGCGCGGGTTGAACTTGGCCTCGGCCGAGGCCAGCGCCTCCCAGTCGGCGGGGTCGGCGATGTCTTCGAAGAGGTCGATGGGCGGGTGGATCGAGCGGATGATGCGGACGGTGCGGGGCCAGGTCACCCGGGCCGTGGGCACCGTCACCAGGCCCCCCGCTCGGCATCGAGATAGGCGCGCAGGTCGAT
>JAFIEE010000028.1 GCA_020832705.1 Paracoccaceae bacterium | reverse complement strand
CTCCTGAATCGCCTGCTTCGACGCAGCGCGCGCAATCTCGATATCGGTCTTGTGTTCGGACATGGGTTCCTCCCTTGGCGTCCCTTTTGTGTCGCTCCCCGGGGCACGTGGCACCGCCATGGCGCCACGTGCCCCGGGCGAAATCCGCTTTTCAATCGCCGAGCGCGGTGCCTTCGCCCACACCCGCAGACGCGGCCCATTCCGCCGCCGACTGCTTGCCCGCGCCCTTCGGGCGCACGCGCTTGATCAGGATGCGCCCGCCATTGCCCTGCACCAGCACCCCGTCGCCGGAAACCGACACCACCGTTCCCGGTGTGCCTTCGCCGTCCACACGCGCGCTGTCGAAGATCGCGACCTCCGCCCCGCCGTGAGTGGTCCAGGCGCCGGGCGCGGGGTTGGCGGCGCGAATGGTGTTGTAGACCTCGGCCACCGGCTTCGACCAGTCGATGCGGGCCAGGTCCTTCTTGAACCAGCTTTCATAAGAACCATCCGCAAGCCGCTGATCGTGCTTGAGGATCACGCCCGCCTTGACCAGGTCGAGCGATTCCATCATCGCATCCACCCCCATGGGGAAGAGCTTGTTGAAATAGACGTCACCCAGGGTTTCATCCGGGCCGATCTCGCAGGTTTTCTGCAGCAGGATCGGGCCTTCGTCCAGGCCGTCATCGGGCCAGAAGATGGTCAGCCCGGTGCGGGTCTTGCCCATGGCGATGGGCCAGTTGATCGAGCTGGGCCCGCGATGTTCGGGCAGCAGCGACGGGTGATACTGGAAGGTGCCAAAGCGCGGCGCGTCGCGCACGGCTTCGGGCACGAACAGCAGCACATAGGCCATCAGGCAGACATCGGCATCGAAGGACTGCATGAGTTCCAGCGCCTCGGGGGTCTTCCACGAGGCGGGCTGGTGCAGCGGCAGGCCCTTTTCGCGGGCGAGTTCCGCCAGCGGGTCCTCGGGCTTGCCTTCCTTGGTGGGCGCGCAGCAGACAGCCACCACATCCTCGCCCCGCTCCAGCAGCCGCTCCAGCACCGCCTTTCCGAAAGCCTGCTGGCCGTGAACCACTATCCGCATCGTTGCCCTCCTCGCGTGTCAATTCGCCTTGCGGCTGCGCGCGATGTGCCGCCGCAGTCCGTGTTCCTGCGCCAGGGGCGGGCGCATCCCCGCCCTGCCGCGCGCCCGGGGAGCGGATTGCCCCCCTTGTATCGCCGTTCCCGCGCCGCGCCGACGATGCCAGCGCGGCGCGGAGAACCTGTCACTCGGCGGCCATCCTGGCCTCGCCAACCGCGCCGGATTCCAGGATCCGCGCCAGCGCGTCGCCGTCATAGCCCAGCACGTCGCGCAGCACCTCGACCGTATGCTCGCCCAGCAGCGGCGAGCGCTCCACCTCGACCGGGCTGTCGGACAGCTTGATCGGGCAGCCGACGCTCAGATACTTGCCGCGCTCGGGGTGATCGACCTCGACCAGCGTGCCGGTCTTGCGCAGGTCCTCATCCTCGGCGATCTCCTTCATGCTGAGGATCGGCCCCACGGGGATGTCCAGCGGGTTGCAGATTTCCATGACCTCGAACTTGGTCTTTGTCATGGTCCATTCCTCGATCGTGGCGAAGATATGGTTCAGCCGCGGCAGCCGGGCCTTGGGGGTTGCGTAATCGGGGTCATCCTTCCATTCGGGCTTGCCGATCACGTCGCAGACCTTGTCCCAGACGGCGGCCTGGGTGATGAAATAGGTGTAGGCGTTGGGATCATCCTCCCAGCCCTTGCACTTCAGGATCCGCCCCGGCTGGCCCCCGCCCGAGTCGTTGCCCGCGCGCGGCACCGCCTCGCCAAAGGGGATGCCTTCGCCGAACTGCGAATATTCCTCCAGCGGGCCGGTTTCCAGCCGCTGCTGGTCGCGCAGTTTCACGCGGCACAGGTTCAGCACCCCGTCCTGCATCGGCGCCAGCACCCGCTGGCCGCGCCCGCTGTGGGTGCGCTGATAGAGCGCCGCGACGATCCCCAGCGCCAGATGCAGCCCGGTGCCCGAATCGCCGATCTGGGCGCCGGTCACCATCGGCAGATCTTCGCGCCAGCCGGTGGTCGAGGCCGAGCCACCGGCGCATTGGGCGATGTTCTCATAGACCTTGCAATCCTCATAACGCCCGGGGCCGAAGCCCTTGACCGAGGCCATGATGATGCGCGGGTTGATCTCCTGGATACGCTCCCAGCCAAAGCCCATGCGGTCCAGCGCGCCGGGGGCGAAATTCTCTACCAGCACATCGCAGGTTTCGATCAGCCGGGTCAGCACCTCCTTGCCCTCGGGGGACTTGGAGTTCAGCTCGATCGAGCGCTTGTTGTGGTTGAGCATGGTGAAATACAGGCTGTCCGCGCCGGGTTTGTCCACCAGTTGCTTGCGGGTCGCATCGCCCACGCCGGGGCGCTCCACCTTGATCACATCCGCGCCAAGCCAGGCCAGAAGCTGGGTGCAGGTGGGGCCGGACTGGACATGGGTGAAGTCCAGGATCTTGACGCCTTCGAGTGCCTTCATCGGAAACTCCATAGGTTCAGGGGCGGTCCGGTCGAAGGCACCGACCGGACCGGCGGCCCTCATTTCTTCTTGCCGACCACGCTTTGCGGGTTCAGGTTGCCGATCCGGCCGCTTTCGGTGCCTGCGGTCTCGTCGATCACCGCGTTGATCAGCGTCGGCTTGCGCGAGGCGATAGCCTCGGACATGGCACGATACAACTCGTCGGTGCTGGTGGCATAGACGCCGACCCCGCCAAAGGCCGCCATCATCTGATCATAGCGCGAGTCCTTGACGAACACCGTGGGCGCCACATCCGGGCCGCCGGTGGGGTTCACGTCGGTGCCGCGATAGATGCCATTGTTGTTGAACACCACGATGCACACCGGCAGGTTGTAGCGGCAGGCGGTTTCGACCTCCATCCCCGAGAAGCCGAAGGCGCTGTCGCCCACCACGGCCAGAACCGGATGGTCAGTTTCCACGGCGGCCGCGACCGAAAAGCCCATGCCGATCCCCATGACCCCCCAGGTGCCCACGTCCAGACGCTTGCGCGGCTTGTACATGTCGACGATGGCGCGGGCGAAATCCAGCGTGTTGGCGCCTTCGTTCACGAAGATCGTGTCCGGGTTCTCCTTGATGACGCGCTTGACCTGGCCGAGCGCGCCATGGAAATCCATCGGTACGGCGTTGTTCATCAGCTTCGGCGCCATCTTGGCCACGTTCGCATCGCGCTTGGCGGCGATCTGGTCCATCCAGTCCGCGGGCGCCTTTTCCCAGCCGTCGCCCATCCGGGCGTTCAGCGCCGCAACGGTCGAGGCAATGTCGCCCACAAGCGGGGCGTCGATGGGCACGTTGCTGTCCATTTCGCGCGCGTCGATGTCGATCTGGACAAAGCGCTTGGGCGCGGTGCCCCAGGCCTTGCCCTTGCCGTGCGACAGAAGCCAGTTCAGCCGCGCGCCGATCAGCATCACGGTGTCGGATTCCTTGAGCGCCAGCGACCGCGCCGCCCCTGCCGATTGCGGATGGTCATCGGGCAACAGACCCTTGGCCATGCTCATGGGCAGATAGGGAATGCCCGATTTCTCGACGAATTCGCGGATGGTATCGTCGGCCTGCGCATAGGCAGCGCCCTTGCCCAGGATGATGAGCGGCTTCTTCGCGCCCTTCAACACCTCCAGCGCGCGGTCCAGTGCCGCCGCGGAGGGCAAGTGTGCCGGTGCCGGATCGACGACCTTGATCAGCGACTGCTCGCCCTTCACGGCATCCATCACCTGTCCAAGCAGGCTGGCGGGAAGGTCCAGATACACCCCGCCCGGCCGCCCCGTCACAGCGGCGCGAATGGCGCGCGCCACCCCCAGGCCAATGTCTTCGGCATGCAGGATCCGATAGGCGGCCTTGCACAGCGGCTTGGCGATGGCAAGCTGGTCCATCTCCTCGTAATCGCCCTTCTGCAGGTCCACGATCTCGCGCTCCGAAGACCCCGAGATCAGGATCATCGGGAAGCAGTTGGTGGTGGCATTCGCCAGCGCGGTCAACCCGTTCAGGAACCCGGGCGCCGAGACCGTCAGGCACACGCCCGGCGTCTGGGTCAGGTATCCGGCGATCGACGCCGCATAACCTGCATGCTGTTCATGCCGGAACGAGATCACCCGCATGCCGCGCGCCTGTGCCAGCCGCCCCAGATCGGTGACCGGAATCCCCGGGACGCCATAGATCGTGTTGATCCCGTTCAACCTCAAGGCATCGATCACCAGGTGGAAGCCGTCGGTCAGCTCCCCTGCCTCTTCGCCAACGTCGTTTTCACGCTCAGCCACTGCCATCGCCATTGTGTATCTCCTGTTTCGTCGCCTTTACGCGCCCACCGTCAAAGGTGCGCCGTCAACCCCGTCCGGAATGGCGGCCTCGCGCACGCCTTCGGGACATGAATCCCCGGCCCGTGGCGCACCAGGCACCACGGCAGCACGGGCACTCCACCGCCCGGATCCGATACGATCCCCCCTCTTGTGCCGCCGCGCACCACGCGCGGCAGGCACCGTATTTCAGGCGTCGCCCGGCACCACCGCCAGAACACCCGCCCCTTCGGGCAGCAGGCTCAGCCCACCCGCCCGGATACCACTTTCGTCCCCTCCGGCGCAGGCACCCCCGCCCGGCGGCCAAGCTCCTCCAGCTTCAGCCAGGTGCGCCGGATATGGTCATGCAGGCGCAACGTGTGCTCCCGCACCAGCCGCGATGCCAGGTCGGCATCGCGCGATTCCAGCGCCTCGATGATGTTCATGTGATCCACCACCGACCGGCGCATCCGGTCGCCCTCGCCCATGGCGCGGCGGCGCACCGCGTGCATGTGCATGAACAGGTCATTCGCCGTGCTCAGCAGCAGCGCGCATTTCGACAGCTCCAGAATGCGCTGATGAAAGGCGATGTTCTTGTCCGAATACTCCGCCAGCCGCGCGCCTTCGCCATCCTCGCAGGCCTTGAGCGCGAAGCGGCGCAAGGCGCGGAATTCGGCATCGCTCGCCCGCTCCACCGCCAGCCGCGCGGCCATGCTTTCCAGTGCCGCCCAGACCACCACCATCTCCAGCACCTCGTCCAGCGACTTGCGCCGCACGAATACCCCCTTGCGGGGCTGGATCTCGACGAAACCATCCTGTTCCAGCCGCGCCAGCGCCTCGCGGATGGGCGTGCGGGACACGCCAAGCTGGTCCGCGATCTTGCGTTCATCCAGTCGGAGATCGGCATCGGGTTCGTAGATGTCCATCTCCAGTATCGCCGAACGCAACGCGTCGTAGATGTGGTCCTTCAACGTGAAATTGATTGCCACGCGTTCGAGTCTCACACCACCAGCCATCCCTTACCTCCGCGCCAGAATATGGTCGGAAGTATGCCAGCAATGCCCCACGAAGCAAGCATGCCGTGGCATACAGGGCGAAACAGCGGTGCGGGCGATGCCGCCGGGGTGCGCCGAAAGCGGCACACCATGCCCCGCCGGGCCCCTTGCGGTTTTCATCTGCGCACACATCTGCATCGGCTTCGCGGCTCCTTCGCGCTTAAGGTATGTGGCATACCATATAAATGTCAACCGGATTCGCGCGCCCGTCCGCGGCATTTTTCGCACCCTTCACCGGCCCTCGGTCGGCATGCGCGCGCACCGCCCCGAGGCAGGGCGGATCAAGGCATTGCAAGGGTTTCCGGCAATTCCGGATCAGGATGTGCAGATCATGGACGAAGAAGGATCTTGCCCCGGTGCGCGGCCTTTTCCATCATCGCATGGGCCTCGCCCGCCTGCGCCAGCGGCAGGACAGCATGGGTCACCGGGCGCAGCGCACCGCGCGCGAAAAGCGGCCAGACCTGTGCCTCCAGATCGCGCGCCACCGCCGCCTTGAAAGCCTCCGGGCGCGAGCGCAGGGTGGAGCCGGTATAGACCAGCCGCTTGAGCATCACCGGCATCAGGTTCAGCGTCACCCTGGAGCCACCGTTGAATGCCAACTGGATGATGCGGGCGTCATGGCGCGCGGCCTTGATGTTGCGCTCCACATAGTCGCCGCCGATGATGTCCAGGATCACATCGGCGCCGCCGGCCTCGCGGGTGATGGCAACGAAATCCTCGTCGCGGAAGTCGATGCAGCGCGCCGCGCCAAGTTCCTCGCAGAATGCGGCCTCTTCCGCGCCCCCGACAGTGCACAGGACCTCCAGCCCCATGGCGACGCCCAGTTGAATCGCGGTCGATCCGATCCCGCCCGCGCCGCCATGGACCAGAAAGCGCCCGCCCTCGGGCAAGGTCTGGTTGAAGAACACATTGCTCCAGACCGTGAAGAAGGTCTCGGGCAGCCCGGCGGCGTCGGTCTCGTCCACGCCATCGGGCACCGGCAGGCAATGGTCCGCATCCACCGCCACGAATTCGGCATAGCCGCCGCCATTGGTCAGCGCGCTCACCCGGTCGCCCGGCGCCCAGCGCCCCACCCCCGCGCCGCAGGCCACGACTTCGCCCGACACCTCGAGTCCCAGCAGGTCCGAGGCCCCCGGCGGCGGCGGATAATGGCCGCGCCGCTGCACCAGATCGGGGCCGTTCACCCCGGCGGCCGTGACCCGGATCAGCACCTCGCCCGCGCCCGGCTCCGGGGTCGCGCGGGTGCCGGGGGTCAGGACCTCGGGGCCGCCGGGGTCCGACATCTCGATCACGCGCATGGTTTCGGGAAGGGCGGTCATGGGGGCCTCCTGATTGCGTTGTGTTCCGGGCTGCGTCATGCGGCGCTGCGTTGGGGGCGTCACCATCGCCCAGCCGACAGCGGATTTCCACCCGGCGCCAACCGTGCCGGGTCAGGCGCCAGCCAGCGCCTTGCGAACCATGGGCGCCACATCGTCGGCATCGCGCGCCAGCAGCACCCCGGCATCGGCCAGAATCTGCGCCTTCTGTGCCGCGCTGCGCGCACCCAGCATGGCCAGCGTGCCCGCATGCCCCATGCGGCGTTCGGCCGGGGCGTGACGCCCCACCACCAGCGCGATGACCGGCTTGCCGAAATCCGCCCCGCGCAGATACTCGGCGGCCGCCTCTTCCTCGGTGCCGCCGATCTCGCCGATCAGGACCACGGCGCGGGTCTCGTCATCGTCGCGGAAGTGGCGCAGCGCATCGGCAAAGCCCATGCCGTGCACCGGATCGCCACCGATACCGATGGTGGTGGACTGCCCCAGCCCCAGCGCGCTGGTCTGGGCCACCACCTCGCTGGTCAGCGAGGCCGAGCGCGACACGATCCCCACCGCCCCCGGCGTGGCATCGCGGGTGGACATGACGCCGATCTTGCACCGCCCCGGCGACAGCACGCCCTGCGAGTTCGGCCCGACCAGCACGCTGTCCGCGCCGTCCAGCGCGGCCTTGACCCGCAGCATGTCCAGCACCGGCACCCGCTCGGTCACGCAGACGATCACGCCGATCCCGGCGGCAATCGCCTCGATCATGGCATCGGCGGCGCGGTGGGGCGGCACCATGATCAGGCTGGCGTTCGCCTGCGTTGCATCGCGCGCCTCGGCCACGGTGTCGAAGACCGGCAGGCCGACATGGGTGCTGCCGCCCTTGCCCGGTCGCACGCCCGCCACGCATTCGGTGCCGTAGCGTATGGCAAGATCCGTATAGAAGGTGCCCGCCCGCCCGGTCAGCCCCTGCACCAGCACCCGTGTATCGGCGTCGATCAGAATGGCCATGGCTTACCCCTTTCCGCCGGCGATGGCGACGGCGCGGGCCGCCGCGTCGCGCATGGTGGCTGCGTTTTCATGCGGCAGGCGGCGGTCCTTCATGATGCTGCGCGCCCAGTCGGCATTCTGCCCCGCCGCGCGCAGCACCACCGGCAGTTTGCGGCTGTTGCGCGAATAGGCGAAGTTCAGCGCCTCGGCCACGGTGTCGCAGACGGTCATGCCCCCGCCATGGACGTTGACCAGCAACACCTTGACGCGGGGATCGTTGAGCAGAAGCTCGATCCCGCGGGCGATCTGGAAACTGGTGGCGGTGGTGCGGATATCCATGAAATTGGCCGGGCGCCCGCCTGCCTCGGCGATCATGTCATTGGTGGCCAGCCCCAGCCCGGCACCGTTGACCACCACGCCGATATCGCCGTCCAGCCGCACGAAGTTCAGGTCATTGTCGCGGGCCACACGCTCGTATTCATCGCGCACCGCCTCGCGCGCGGTGGTTTCGAATTCGGGGTGCCGGAACAGCGCGTTGGCGTCCAGGATCATCTTGGCGTCCACGGCCACCGCAACGTTTGCAGGCGTGATCACCAGCGGGTTGATCTCGACGAACAGGGCATCGTTGCGCAGCGCGGCGCGCACCATCGCCGCGATCAGATCATGCAGCGCGGCGCGGGCCGGTTCCGGCGCGCCGATGCGCACCATGAATGCTCCCAGCGCGTCGGCGTCGATGGCGCCGTCATGGGCCAGATGCAGTGTCTCCAGGATCGACGGATCAGCCTGCGCCTCCTTTTCGAAGTCCACGCCACCACGGGCCGAACCCAGCAGCATGGGGCGCGCGCCGGTCGGATCGATCACGAAGGCCAGATAGAGCGCCTGCGCCGCTTCGACCGCCTCCTCGACATAGACCCGCTCGACAACCTCGCCAGCGGCGTCGGTCTGCGCCGTCACCAGCCGCGTGCCCAGAAGCTTCGCCGCCGCCTCGCCGACCGCGCTGGGGGTGGGCGCCATCACCACACCGCCCGCGGCCCCGCGCCCGCCCGCCAGGATCTGCGCCTTGACCGCGAAACGCTCGACCTTCAGCGCGCGGGCGCGTTCCTCGGCCTCGCCTGCTGTGCGGGCGATGCCGCCCTCGGGCACCTTAACGCCATATTGCGCAAGGATTTCCTTGGCGTGGTATTCCGGGATATACACCGCGTCGCCCCCCTCTTGCCGTTGCCGTGTGCCGGTCCGACCCCTGGACAATTGCAGCCGGAACGCCGCGGCGCAAGCCTCCCGCCTGCATCCTGCGGTCCGTGACCGCTCCGCGTTCCGTTTCTTGGTATACCATACTCCAAGGGGGCGGCATCCGTCAATGCGGCGCCCGGTCAGCCGGGCGCGCCCAGCGGGTATTCGGCCAGCACGTCATGGACCGCCTCGGGCTGGCGCAGGATCGACCGCATCAGCACGAACCGGTCCACCGTGAACGGCGCGGTCGCGAACAGCCCGGCACCGGCCACCGCCGGTTCCAGCCGCGACAGGTCGGCGCTTTCGGGGGCAAAACGCGCGAGGGTGACATGCGGGACAAAGCGACGCGAATCAATCGCCACGCCCACCCGGCGCACCGCCTGCGCCACCTTGGCCTGCAGATGCTCCAGAGCGGGTTCCGGCGCCACCTGCGCATGCAGATTGTGCGGCCGCCGCCCGCCGAACAGCCCCAGGCCCCGCAGCCGCAGCGTGAACCCCGGCACCGCCAGCGCGTCCAGCGCGTGGTGCACCTCCTCCAGCAGCAGGTCGGGGACATCGCCCAGAAACACCAGCGTCAGGTGCAGGTTCTCGGGCGATACCCGGCGCGGCAGCGGCAACGCCGCCTGCAGCAGCACCAGTTCGCTGCGCACGCTTTCGGGCAGGGTCAGGGCGACAAAGGCTCGGGTCATCACAGGCTCCGCAACGCTCCGGCGCATCATCCCGGCCATGCGCCCCGGGCTCAACCCGAAACCACCGCCATTCCGGCGATTCCCTTCACCGCCCCGGCGCGCTAGTGTGGCCGCAACCGCAGCAGACAGGACATCCACGATGACAGTCGATACAACCGAATTGCGCGGCAAGACCGTGCTGATCACCGGCGCCAGCCGCGGCATCGGCGCCGAGGCCGCGCGCGCCTTCGTCCGCGCGGGCGCGCAGGTCGGCATCGCCGCGCGCAGCGCCGAATCGCTTGAAGCGCTGGCCAGGGAAACCGGCGCGCTGGCGCTTCCGTGCGATGTGGCGGACTATGCCTCGGTCGCCGAAGCGGTGACGCGGATCGAAGGCCACTTCGGCCCGCTGGACGTGCTGATCAACAACGCCGGGGTGATCGACCCCATCGCGCCGCTGGCCGAGTGCGACCCGGACGCCTGGGGCAAGCTTATCGACATCAACGTCAAGGGCGTGTTCCACGGGTTGCGCGCCGCACTGCCGGGCATGATGGCGCGCGGGTCCGGCACCGTCATCACCGTTGGGTCGGGCGCGGCCTACAACCCGCTCGAAGGCTGGAGCGCCTATTGCACCTCCAAGGCCGGGGCGCTGATGCTGGGGCGCGTGGCGGATGTGGAAGCGCGTGGGCGCGGGGTGCGGGTGCTCAGCCTGTCGCCCGGCACCGTGGCCACGAACATGCAGCAGACGATCCGCGACAGCGGCATCAACGCAGTCAGCCGTCTGGACTGGTCGACGCATGTGCCGCCCGGGTGGCCCGCGCTGGCGCTGGTCTGGATGTGCACGCCCGATTCCGACGACTGGGTGGGGCGCGAGGTGTCACTGCGCGACGAATTGATCCGCAAACGGCTGGGCCTGCACGCATGATCCGCGATGACGGCGGTGCACCGGTGCGGGTGCTGACCCTGGACCGCCCGGAAAAGGCCAACGCCCTGACCGCCGACATGCTGGAGGCGCTGATCGCCGCCGTGGACCGCGCCGGCACCGACGGGATGTGCGCGCTGATCCTGACCGCCGCGGGACGGCAGTTCAGCGCCGGGGCGGATCTGGCGGCGGCGCGTGCCGGGCTGGCGACCTCGCCCCTGTGGGAGGCGCTCTCGAACCGGATCGCCGCCCTGCCCTGCCTGACCATCGCGGCGCTGAACGGCACCGCAGCGGGCGGCGCGCTGGGGATGGTGCTGGCCTGCGACCTGCGGGTGGCGGTGCCGGGGGCTTCGCTCTTCTATCCGGTGATGCGGCTGGGGTTCCTGCCGCAACCCTCGGACCCGGCGCGACTGGCGGCGCTGATCGGCCCGGCGCGGGCGCGCATGATCCTGATGGCCGGGCAGCGGGTGGACGCGCAGACGGCGCTGGCCTGGGGACTGGTGGATGCGCTGGCCGAGGATGGCGCGGCCCTGGACACTGCCCGCGCCCTGGCCACTGACGCCGCCGGGGCCGGGGCCGCGCATGTTGCGGCGATCAAGCGCATGATCCCGCGGCAATCAGGGCTTCCCGCTGCTGGAACCCCGGGCTAGGATCGCGCCCATGATCAGCCGGCTGCATAGCGGTGCGGCGCTGGCGCTCGCCTTGGCGCTGGCGCTGGCCAGTGTCACCTCGGCCATGGCCCGGGGGCAGGCGCCGGTTGCGGGATGGGCGGTGATCTGCACCGCTGCCGGGGGCGCGGTGACGATTGCGCTCGATGCCCGCGGCAACCCGACTGCGGGCATTCACCCCTGCCCCGACTGCACCCTTCCCGCGCTGACGCTTGCGGGGGCATGGCCGGCGACAGCCATACGCACGCACGGGCGCCCTGCCCTGTGGCCCTTCGTCGATCAGGGCACCGCACCAGCCCCGGAACGGGGCAGACACCTGGCCCGGGCACCGCCCGGTCCTGTCTGACTGGCTTTCACAATCACAACATCAGACAGGAAAAAACTATGGAAAACCGGTTCCTTGCCGCCGCAGTGGTAGCACTTTTCACATCTCCGGCGTTTGCAGACGATATCCACATCCACGACCCGTTCGCCCGCGTCAGTTCGATCATGGCGCAATCCGGCGCGGCTTTCATGATCATCGAAAACACCGGCGACTCCGATGATCGGCTGATCGCCGCGCAATCGGACGTGGCCCGGCGGGTCGAGTTGCACACCCATCTCGAGGACGACCAGGGCGTGATGCGCATGATCGAGGTCGAGGCGGGCTTTGCCGTCCCCGCCGGGGGCAGTCATGCGCTGGAGCGCGGCGGCGATCATGTGATGTTCATGGGCCTGACCCGGCAACTCGCCCATGGCGACACGGTGAGCTTGACACTGGTGTTCGAGCAGGCGGGCGAGATCACGCTGGATGTGCCCGTCGATCTGGAACGCCAACCGGATCACGGCCATTCGCACAGCCATTCGCACAGCCATTCGCACGGGCACTCGCACGATCACGGGCATACGCACGGCGACTGATCCCGGCGATCATGGCAGCGGGGTCCGGTGGCACGCCGGATCCCGCTTGCATCCGGCGCGGCGGCGCGGTTCACTGCGGGCATGAGCATCTCCCCCACTCCCCCGCGCATCCTGTTTGTCTGCCTGGGAAATATCTGCCGCTCGCCAACCGCCGAAGGGGTGTTCCGCGACCTGGCAGCGCGTGCCGGGGTCCGTGTGGAAACCGACAGCGCCGGGACCGGCGACTGGCACATCGGTCGCCCCCCGGACCGCCGCGCAATGGCCGAGGCCGCCCGCCGCGGGCATGACATTTCCGACCTGCGCGCGCGGCAATTCACCGCCGCCGATTTCCACAGCTTCGACCTGATCCTTGCCATGGACAGCAGCAACCTGCGCGATATCGAGGCGCTGCGCCCCGCTGGCAACACGGTGCCGGTGCACCTGATGCTGGACCACGGCGACAGGCCCGGCACCGATGTGCCGGACCCTTACATGGAAGGCGGGTTCGACCGGACCTTCGACCTGATCGAAACCGCGTGCCGCGGATTGCTGGCGCGGCTGCGCTCAGCCTGAACAGCGCGTTTCGGCAGCGGCGCCAAAGGCGCGGTAGCGCGCCCAGAACTCATTGTCACGCGCGCTGCGGGACATGCGGATGTCCTGCGCCAGTTGCGGGTCGCGGAAAAAGCGCGCGGCCCGGCGCTGTTCGCTGCGGGTCAGCGTCTGGCTGGCCACTGCACCGATGCAACGGCACAGGGCGCGCGTGGCTTGCGGGCGGTCGGACCGCAGGCATGCGCTCTCGATCGGACCGGCGCTGGCGGGGGCGGGGATCATCGGCAGCAGCAACAGGACGAGCACTGCGGCAATCATGGGTTTCTGCATCTGTAGCCTCGGGTTCTGGTTATTGTTCGGTGTCTGCTCTGGGCCAGACGGGGCAGTGACCCTGCCCTCTGTCCCCGATCTATACGCCGATTCTGTTAAAATGTTGACCTGATTCGTTGGCACCGGCGCTATTCTGCGGCGCCGGGCGCCGCCTGCGACGAACGGGCAACACATGGCTGCGGCATACTGTCCCTCGGTGGCGCGGCTCACCCAAAGCGCGAAACGGACCAGGGCGATACTGCCAAAGGTGTATCTGGTGGCACCGGCGCACGCGCATACAAGATACGCGAAAATGGCTAAACTGTGGCCGGAAACACACTGATATATGTAGCTTTTCCTGTATGCATTCTCGTGATACGTTTCCTTCAACGACCCTGCGGAAGGCAACAAGACAGGGCGGAACCGAGGCAGAGCAATGAACGCAACAGCAGGCAGGACCGCGTTGCACGCGGTGACCCTTGCGGTGCTATTCGCCGCATCGTTCTTGTCGGTATCCCTGACGGGCGCTCATGCGGCGCCTTATGCGGCCATGGTCATGGATGCCCGCGACGGGCGCGTGATCTTCGCGCGCAACCATGATACGCGCCTCCACCCGGCCTCGCTGACCAAGATGATGACGCTCTATATCGCCTTCGAGGCGGTAAAGCATGGTGAAATCTCGCTCGACACGCCGGTGCGGATCAGCGCCAACGCGGCGAACACGCCGTGCTCCTGTCTGGGGGTCAGGGCGGGGCAGACGGTGGCGCTGCGTTACCTGATCCGGGCGGCGGCGCTGCGGTCCGGCAATGACGCGGCCGTTGCCATCGCCGAGGCGATCTCGGGCTCGGAAGCGGCCTTTGCGCAGCGGATGACCCGCACCGCCCGCGCCATGGGGATGGAGAACACGACCTTTCGCAATTCCCACGGGCTGACCGCACCGGGGCATCTGTCTACCGCGCGCGACATGACCATCCTGGGCCGCCAGTTGCTGTTCGATTATCCGCAGTATTACAATCTCTTCTCGCGCCGGTCCGAACATGCGGGCGTCGGCCGGGTCAACAACACCAACCGCGCCCTGCTGGACGCCTATCGCGGCGCCGACGGGATCAAGACCGGCTTTACCCGTGCGGCGGGGTTCAATCTGACCGCTTCGGCCGAACGCGGCGGTGTGCGCATCATCGCCACCATGTTCGGCGGCGGCAGTGCCGCGGCGCGCAATGCCCATGTGGCCGAGCTGCTGGACATCGGCTTTGCCCGCGCACAGACCCGCGTGGCCACACGCGCCCCGGTCACGCCCGCCTATCAGGGCGAACGGGCGGTGGCGCAGGCCGGAACCAGCGGCACTGCGGCGAATGACCGGCCGTCCGCCGGGCGCACCATCCGCTTGCAGACGGCCGTGACCCGCTCGCCGCGCCCGCAGCCGCGTCCGCTGCCCGAACCGCCCGAGGAATTGCTGCTGGCCGTGCAGCAAAGCGTTGGCAATGCCCTTGCGGAGCAAGTCGCGGGCGAAGCCGAGGCCCCGACCGAGGGGGTCACGCCGGACACCGGGTTGGCCGTCGCAGCCGCCGCAGGCGTGGCGGCGCAGGCGGCGACGGACCTTGCCCCGGCGGCGCTGGACGTGATCCCGCCGCCGCGCCCTGAAACCCTGATCGCCGAAGCCGACCCCCCCGGGGATGACGCCATGGCGCTTGCACGCGCCGAGGCGGCAGGCTTCGGCACGATGTCGCCCGAGGACTTCGCCGCCACCCAGGGCGCCGAGGCTGCGGCCGGGACCCAGATCGCCGAGGGGAGCGAGACAACACCGCAGGCAGCGGCGGAAGTTTCACCTGCCGATCCGGCCGGGACCATGACCACGGACGCGGTCGCCGAGACCGCGCCGCCGCAGGTCGAAGTGGAAAATGTGCAACTTGCAGCGGCCGCCGGCATTGCCACGCCGCCCGCCATCGCCCCCGAACCGCGCCCGGCGCCTGCCACTCCCGCATCGCCCCCCGAACCTTCGGCCCCGGCGCCGAGCGAGCTGATCATCCTGACAACCGCCGAGGAGGACGCCAGCGCGGATCTGGCCCAGGTCGCCTATGTCGCCGAAAGCTTTGCAGGCGGCGCAACGCCCGAGATCGTTTCGCGGCTGTCCACCTCGAGCGGCCGCATCTGGGGCGTCACCCTGGGCAGCTACCCGTCACGGCACGATGCCGAGCGGGCGCTGATCCAGACCTCGCTTTCCGAGGCGGTGGCGCTGGAAAACGGCCTGCGCCGGGTGCGTCAGGCAGGCGGCGGGTTCGAGGCCAGCTTCGCGGGTCTGACACGGGACGAGGCCGAAATGGCCTGCCGCCGGATCGCCGCGCGCCAGCGGACCTGCTTTACCGTCGCCCCCTGAAGGCGCGGGCGCTTCAGGCCAGTTCGAACACGCCTTCGATCTCGACCGCGACGCCGAGCGGCAGCGAAGGCGCGCCCACCGCCGCGCGGGCGTGGCGCCCGGCCCCGCCGAACACGGCAACCATCAGGTCCGAGGCGCCGTTGACCACCTTTGGCTGATCCGTGAAATCCGGTGTGCAGTTGACGAAACCGGTCAGCTTGACCACCCGGCGCAGGCGGGTCAGATCGCCGCCGCAGGCCGCGCGCACCTGCGCGATCAGCGCCAGCGCACAGGCCCGCGCCGCTTCGGCGCCCGCGTCCACGTCCAGATCGGCGCCCAGCTTGCCGGTGATCAGCCCGTCCGGCCCGGCGCTGATCTGCCCGGAAACGAACAGCAGCGCGCCGCTTTGCACATAGGGGACGTAATTCGCCGCCGGGGCGGGGGCATCGGGAAGGGTCAGGCCAAGTTCGCCGATCCGTGCCTCGATGGGGTTGTGCATGATGCCTCTCCTGCTGGTGTCTGCGCCGACCCTAACGCGGCCACCCTGACGCGGCAATGGACCCGCGCATGCGCGAAGGCGCGCAAAAGCGGTTGCGCCGCCCCCGACCGCGCCGCTATTGCAGGGGCGGCACGGGTTTGCGCCCGCGCCCAGAGCGGCCCCGTAGCTCAACGGGATAGAGCAGGCGACTTCTAATCGCCAGGTTGAGGGTTCGAGTCCTTCCGGGGTCGCCAGTTCACAGGTCGGTTCCGCCCGGCGCGGGGCAGGCGCGCGGGCGAGCCTGCATCACCCCGGGTTGCGGAGCGCGTGCCTGATCTGGCGCTCAAGCTCCACCAGAACCAGGAACACCACCCCCAGCCCGAAGATCACCGCCGCATCCAGCGCCGCGATCGGGCGCGTGCCGAAGGCCAGTTGCATCACCGGCACATAGGTCAGCACCACCTGCGCCGACAGCGCGACAGCAACGGTGATCCACACTGCCCGCGTGGCGCGCAGCGCATCCCAGCCCGGCCCGCCGCCGTGCAGGTTGCGGATGTGGAACAGGTAGAAGATCTTGAGCATCACCAGCGTGTTCATGGCCAGCGTCTGGGCGTGCTCCACCGAATAGCCGCGCCCGGTGCCCCAGTTGAAGATGCCGAACATCGCCGCCGCGTAAAGCCCGCCCACCAGCACCACATGCCACAGGAGCGCCCCCGACAGCAGAGAGGCCGCCCGCGCGCGCGGCGGGCGCTGCATGGTCGCCTTCTCGGTCGGCTCGAACGCCAGCGCGATCCCCAGCGTGACCGAGGTGATCATGTTCACCCACAGCACCTGCAGTGCCGTGATCGGCAGCGCCACGCCGATCAGGATGGCAAGAATGATGGCCGAGCTTTCGCCCGCGTTCGTCGGCAGGGTCCAGCCGATCACCTTGCGGATATTGTCATAGACGGTGCGGCCTTCGCGCACGGCGGCGGCGATGGAGGCGAAGTTGTCATCCGCCAGAACCAGTTCGGAAGCCTCTTTCGCCGCCTCCGAGCCCTTCTGCCCCATGGCGATGCCCACATCGGCGCGTTTCAGCGCCGGCGCGTCGTTCACCCCGTCGCCGGTCATCGCCACCGTCAGCCCGTGGCTTTGCAACGCCTTGACCAGACGCAGCTTGTGCTCGGGGGTGGTGCGGGCAAAGACATCGACATCGCGCACGACCTGCGCCAGGCGGGTGTCGTCCATCTCTTCCAGATCGGCGCCGGTCAGCACCTCGTCGGCGTGTTCCAGCCCCACCCGCGTGGCAATGGCGCGGGCGGTCCCGGCATGGTCGCCGGTGATCATCTTGACCCCGATTCCAGCGGCGCGGCATTCGGCGACGGCCTCGATCGCCTCGGGGCGCGGCGGGTCGATCAGCCCGACCAGGCCCAGGAAGGTCAGACCGCCGTGCAGCGCCGCCTCGTCCAGCGTGTCGGCTTCCATCATCGCCAGCGCCAGAACGCGGGTGCCTTCGGCCGCCATGGCGTCGGCGTGGTCATGCCAGCGCTTGGGGTCGAAGGCGCCGCCATCGGGCAGGCGCGCGCACATGCCCAGCACCCGCTCCGGCGCGCCCTTGACGTGGATGCGGCGCGTGCCGTCCCGTTCGTGCAGGGTCGCCATGTAGCGGTGGCGGCTGTCGAAGGGGATGGTATCCGCCCGTTCCCAGGCGGCGCGCGGGTCCTCCGCCAGCGCCTTGCCCGCAAAGGCCAGCAGCGCGCCTTCCATCGGATCGCCCTCGACCATCCAGCCGTCCGCGCGCTCGTGGAGTTCGGCATCGTTGCAGAGCGCGGCGGCCTGCGCCAGCGCTTCCGCGTCACCCTCGCCCGTGATCTTGCCCTTCGGCGCGTACCCGTCGCCCGCGATTTCCAGCCGCCCGCCGGGGGTTTCGGCCAGCGCCACGGTCATTTCGTTGCGGGTCAGCGTGCCGGTCTTGTCGGTGCAGATGACCGACACCGCGCCCACGGTCTCGATCGCCGGAAGGCGCCGGACGATGGCGTTGCGCCGCGCCATGGCCTGCACGCCCAGCGCCAGCGTGATGGTCAGCACCGCCGGAAGCCCCTCGGGGATCGAGGACACAGCGACAGCCACCACCGCCATGAAAGCCTCTTCCACCGGGTAGTCGCGGATGAACACGCCAAAGGCGAACAGCAGCGCCGCAGCGGTCAGGATGAACAGGCTGAGCCAGCGGCCAAACAGGTTCATCTGCGCCACCAGCGGCGTGGTCAGCTTTTCCACGCCCGAGAGCATCCCGCCGATCCGCCCGATTTCGGTGTCCGCACCGGTGGCCACCACCAGCCCGCGCCCGGCACCCTGCGTCAGCAGCGTGCCGGACCAGAGCATCGACCCCCGGTCCCCCAGCGCGGCGCCCGCCGCCACCGGGTCGGTGCCCTTCTCCACCGGCACCGATTCCCCGGTCAGGATCGCCTCCTGCGCCGCCATGCCCCGCGCACGCAGGATGCGCAGGTCGGCGGGCACCTTGTCGCCCGCTTCCAGCAGGACCACGTCGCCGGGCACCAGATCGGCGCCATCGACCGTGACCCGCTTGCCGTCGCGCAGCACGGCCGCGCGCGGGGCCAGCATGCCGCGGATCGCCTCCATCGCCGCTTCGGCGCGGCCTTCCTGAATGAAGCCGATGATCGCGTTCAGCACCACCACCGCAAGGATCACGCTGGTGTCGATCCAGTGCCCCATCAGCGCCTTGATCAGCGCCGCACCCAGCAGGACATAGATCAGCACGTTGTGGAACTGCACGATGAAACGCATCAGCGTGCTGCGCGTTTCGGGTTCGGGCAGCTTGTTGGGGCCATGGCGCTCCAGCCGCTGCGCGGCATCGTCCGTGCTCAGCCCCTTTTCGCTGGCCTCCACATGCGAGAGAACCTCGGCCACGGGCGTGGCCCAGGGTTTCAGCTTTTCGGTCATGGGCACCCTATCGGATCGCTGCGGCGGTTGTGACTGCGCGTTTCCTGTTACTGCGCCGTGTAGGCGCCGTCCACCAGATGATAGCTTCCGGTGATGAAGCCCGCGCGCTCGGACAGCAGGAAACAGGTCAGCGCCGAGACCTCCTCGGGCGTGCCGATCCGGCCGATGGGGTGCATGCCGGCCAGCGCGTCCAGCATCTCCTGTTCCAGGTTCTTTGTCAGAAGCGGCGTCTCGATGAAGCCGGGGCCGACCGCGTTGATCCGGATGCCCCTGGCGGAATACTCCATGGCGGCGGTCTTGGTCAGCCCCAGCACCCCGTGCTTGGCCGCCACATAGGCGCTGGCATTGGCAAAACCGACCGACCCCAGGATCGAGGCCATGTTGACGATCGCCCCGCCGCCCGCGCGTTCCATCGCCGGGATCTGATAACGCAGGCCGTAGAACACACCGTTCAGGTTGACATCGATCACCTGTTTCCAGCCGTCCAGCGGATACGCGCCCACCGGCTCCTGTGGACCGCCGATGCCCGCGTTGTTCACCGCCAGATGCAGGCCGCCGGTTTCGGATTCGGCAAAGGCGACCATGCGCTCCATGGCCTGCGGGTCGGACACATCGGCGGCGACGCCTTCGGCCTTGCCCCCGCGGTCCAGGATCATCGCCACAACACGGTTGGCGGCATCCTCGTCCAGATCGCTGACCACCACGAAGGCGCCCGAGGCGGCGAGCTCCAGTGCAATGGCCTCGCCGATCCCCGAACCGAACCGGCGCCGGTAACGATGGCGGTTTTCCCCGTGAAATCGAACATCTGATCTCTCCCCTTGTCGCCCGGGCAGGACGTGCCGCCCCTGCCCTTTTACCTTGGCACAGGATCGGGGATTGCAAGCCCGGGCGCCTTGATCCTGCGCAAACACGCCATGCGGACGGGCGCGGCCGGAGGTCTGAGGCCGCCGATTGCGCCTGCGCAAGCTGCGGGGTCAGTCCGGGGTCTTCACACGCGCGGCGATGACCGGCGCGCCGTGCACGGTCAGTGCCATGCCGCCGTCGCCATCCAGTGTGTAGCCGTCAACCTCGGTCAGCAGCGCGGTCAGTCGGCGCTCTTCGGTCGCCAGCGGCGCGGGGCAGGCCATGAGCGTGCTGGCCACTTGCCCGAGGCTGAGCATGCCGCCATGCCGGGCATACCCGCCGATCATGCGGTTGCAGCCGACGCTGGCGAAGAGCCGCCCGTCGGCGGTGAACCCGATCTCGGCGCGCTCGGGTTGCGACAGCGCCTCACCGTCCAGGCGCTCAATCGCCCAGACCTGCACCAGATCGTCCTGCGGCAGGACCAGGCTGCATTCGGGCAGTTCCGCGGCCGCGATGGAGACTGTCGCACCCGCGCCCCGCGTCCAGACCCATGTCCCGGCATCCTCGGGGGCCTCGAACCGCGCGCCCGAGGCGGCGGGCACCGCCTCCAGCCGCCGGAACCCGCCCTCCCCGCGCAGCCGCGCGCCATCGGCGACGATCCCGAATTCCAGCAGCGTGGCGCCGCAACGCAACAGGCTGGCAAAGCCCATCGGCTCGGTCGGGCGCGCGCGCAGATCGCCCAGGTGCATGTCCGCGTCCCCCGGCGCCACGTCTTGCGGCAGCGTCAGCCACAGCCCGCCATCCGGCCAGCGCAGCCCCGCACGCAGGGTCAGCAACGTATCGGTCGGCACGTCCAGCGCGAAAGCAAGCGGCACCTGCGCGCCTTCGGTCGGCGCGCGCAGGGTCGCCAGCAGCCGCTCCTCGGCGTCATGCGCCTCGACCATCAGCAGGCTGCCCTCGGGCAACAGGATGCGTTCGTGATAATGAACCTGCCCGCCCAGCACCCGGGTCTCGGCAAGTCCCGGCAAGGCAAGCAATGCGGCAATGGCAAGTCCGGTGGCGGCAGTGGAAAATGGCTTCATGAGACCGTCCCGGGCTGCAGAATACACCTCAGAATAGCCCAGCGCGGATTACCCGTCACGCGCTTAACGCGGCGCATGGTCCCACGAAGCACGCGCCGCCATGATAGGCAATACCTATCAATTCACGGATAATCAATATTGACCGGAAGGGCAACAGCCCGTTACTTTGTATACCAGAACGCAGCGACAGCAGGGAGCCAGTGCGATGGCGTTGGACGATGGAAGCGGGGTATGGAAATCGGGGCGCGGGCGCGGACGGCGCACCCCCAAGGGCCGCCAGTATGACGATCAGGCGCTGGAAGAGGTGCAGGCGCTGCTGGGGGACCGCCCCCGCCGCCGCGATCTGCTGATCGAATTCCTGCATCTGATTCAGGACCGGTACGGGCATCTGTCCGCCGCGCACCTGCGCGCGCTGGCGCACGAAATGCGCCTGTCGATGGCCGAGGTCTGGGAGGATGCCAGCTTCTACGCGCATTTCGACCTGGTCAAGGAGGGCGAGACGCCGCCACCGGACCTGACCATCCGGGTCTGCGATTCGCTGTCATGCGAACTGGCCGGGGCGCAGGCGCTGCAAAAGGCGCTCGAAGCCGGGCATGACCCCGCCAGGGTGCGCGTGCTGCGCGCGCCCTGCATGGGCCGCTGCGACACTGCGCCGGTGGTGGAAATCGGCCACCGCCATGTGGACCACGCCACGCCCGAAAACATCGCCGAAACCATCGCCGCCGGTGACTTCCACCCGGTGATCCCGGACTATGAGCGGCTGGCGGCGTATCGGGCCGCGGGCGGTTACGCCACGCTCGAAGACCTGCGCAGGAACGGCGACTGGGAGGCGGTGCAGGAAAAGGTGCTTGAATCCGGTCTGCGCGGCCTTGGCGGCGCCGGGTTTCCCTCGGGCAAGAAATGGGGCTTCGTGCGCGCCAACCCCGGCCCGCGCTATCTGGCCGTGAACGGCGACGAGGGCGAGCCGGGCACCTTCAAGGACCGTTACTATCTGGAGCGCGTCCCGCATCTGATGCTGGAGGGCATGCTGATCGCCGCCTGGGCGGTCGAGGCCGACAAGTGCTTCATCTACATGCGCGATGAATACCCGGCGGTGCTGCATATCCTGGCCGAAGAGATCGCCGCGCTGGAAGCGGCGGGGATCATCACGCCGGGATACATCGACCTGCGCCGCGGTGCGGGCGCCTATATCTGCGGCGAGGAATCGTCGATGATCGAATCGATCGAGGGCAAGCGCGGCCTGCCCCGGCACCGCCCGCCCTATGTGGCGCAGGTGGGCATCTTCAACCGCCCCACGCTGGTGCACAACGTCGAAACCCTGCACTGGGTGGCGCGCGTCTGCCGCGAGGGCCCCGAGGTGCTCAACAGCACCGAGCTGAACGGCCGCAAGGGCCTGCGCAGCTATTCGGTCAGCGGCCGGGTGGCAAAGCCCGGCGTGTATCTGCTGGCTGCCGGGTCCACCATCCGCGATGTCATCGAAGCCGCCGGCGGCATGGCCGAAGGCCACACGCTGAAGGCATACCAGCCCGGCGGGCCGTCTTCGGGGCTGTTGCCCGCGTCGATGGACGACATCCCGCTGGATTTCGACACGTTGCAGCCGCACGGCAGCTTCATCGGATCGGCCGCCGTGGTGGTGCTGTCGGACAAGGACAGTGCCCGCGCCGCCGCGCTGAACATGCTGCGGTTCTTCGAGGATGAAAGCTGCGGGCAGTGCACGCCCTGCCGGTCAGGCTGCGAGAAGGCGGTGAAGCTGATGCAGGCCGACAAATGGGACCAGCCGCTGCTGGAGGAACTTTGCCAGACCATGGTCGATGCCTCGATCTGCGGGCTGGGACAGGCCGCGCCGAACCCGATCCTGCTGACCATGAAACACTTCCCCGAGGAGGTCTGAGCCATGACCGACAAGATCACCTTTACCCTTGACGGCCAGCAAGTGACCGCCGACCCCGGACAGACCATCTGGGAGGTCGCCAACGGCCGCGGGCTGGTCATCCCGCACCTGTGCCACAAGCCCGCGCCGGGCTATCGCCCCGATGGCAACTGCCGCGCGTGCATGGTGGAAATCGAAGGCGAGCGCGTGCTGGCCGCAAGCTGCATCCGCGAGCCGCAGGACGGGATGGTGGTGCATTCGGCATCGGCCCGCGCCAAGGCCGCGCAGAAGATGGTGGTGGAACTGCTCGTCGCCGACCAGCCCAAGCAGGAGGTTGCGCACGACCGCTCCGCCCATCTTTGGGACATGGCCGAACAGAACGGCGTCACGCATTCGCGCTTCCCCGCGCTGGAGCGCGAGCGCATTCCGCTGCTTGATGACAGCCATGTCGCCATGCGCGTGAACCTTGACGCCTGCATCCAGTGCGGTCTCTGCGTGCGCGCCTGCCGCGAGGTTCAGGTCAATGACGTGATCGGCATGGCCGGGCGCGGCCATGACACCTGGCCGGTCTTCGACTTCAACGATCCCATGGGCGAAAGCACCTGCGTCGCCTGTGGCGAATGCGTCCAGGCCTGCCCCACCGGCGCGCTGATGGAGGCCAGCGTGCTGGACGATGCCCAGCAGGGCGACAGCAAGGATCATGATTCCGAAGTGGAGTCCGTCTGCCCCTTCTGCGGGGTGGGCTGTCAGGTCAGCCTCAAGGTCAAGGATGGCAAGGTCAAGTATGTGGACGGGATCAACGGCCCGGCCAACGAGGGGCGGCTGTGTGTCAAGGGCCGCTTCGGCTTTGACTACATCCACCACCCGCACCGGCTGACCAAGCCGCTGATCCGGCGCGCGGATGCGCCCGCCAAGGGGCTGAACGTGGACCCCGAAAACTGGCAGGAATACTTCCGCGAGGCCACCTGGGACGAGGCGCTGGACGCCGCCGCCAAGGGCCTGGGCGGCTTGCGCGACACCCATGGCGGCACGGCCGTGGCGGGCTTCGGCTCGGCCAAGTGCACCAACGAGGAAGCCTATCTTTTCCAGCGGTTCATCCGCGAGGGGTTCAAGCACAACAACGTCGATCACTGCACGCGGCTGTGCCATGCCTCCTCGGTCGCCGCACTGCTGGAAAACGTGGGTTCCGGCGCGGTCACGGCCACGTTCAACGAGATCGAGAATGCCGATGTGGCCATCGTCATCGGCGCCAACCCGGTGGAAAACCACCCCGTCGCCGCCACCTTCTTCAAGCAGTTCACCAAGCGCGGCGGCAAGCTGATCGTCATGGATCCGCGCGGCCAGGCGCTGGCACGTCACGCCACGCACATGCTGCAGTTCAAGCCCGGCGCCGATGTATCCATGCTGAATGCGATCATGCATGTGATCGTGGAAGAAGGGCTTTTCGACACCCAGTATATCCAGGCGATGACCGAGAACTGGGACGAGATGCGCGCGCGACTGAAGGATTTCACCCCCGAGAAGATGGAGCCCATCTGCGGCATTCCCGCCGACACGCTGCGCGCGGTGGCGCGTGACTTCGCGGGCGCCAAGGCGGGCATGATCTTCTGGGGCATGGGGATCAGCCAGCACATCCATGGCACCGACAATTCGCGCTGCCTCATTTCGCTGGCGCTGATGTGCGGGCATGTGGGACGCCCCGGCACCGGTCTGCACCCGCTGCGCGGGCAGAACAACGTGCAGGGCGCCTCGGACGCGGGGCTGATCCCCATGTTCCTGCCCGATTACCAGAGCGTGACCGAAGACAGCATCCGCCGCCATTTCAGCGACATCTGGGGGATTGATGACTTCTCGGCCGAGAAGGGCCTGACCGTAACCGAGATTCTGGACGCGGTGCACCATGGCCAGATCAAGGGCATGTATATCCTGGGCGAAAACCCGGCGATGTCGGACCCGGATCTGAACCACGCCCGCGAGGCGCTGGCCAAGCTGGAACATCTGGTCGTGCAGGATATCTTCCTGACCGAAACCGCCAACTATGCCGATGTGATCCTGCCCGCGGCGGCGTTTTACGAAAAATCCGGCACGGTGACCAATACCAACCGCCAGGTCCAGATGGGCCGGCGTGCCGCCCCGCCCCCGGGCGAGGCGCGCGAGGACTGGGAAATCACCGTGGCACTGGCCAACCGGCTGGGGCTGGACTGGGGCTTTACCCATCCCTCCGAGGTGTTCGCCGAGATGAAGAAGGGCATGAAATCGCTTGAAAACATCACCTGGGACCGGTTGGAGCGTGAGAACGCGGTGACTTATCCGTCGCTGTCGCCCGAAGATCCGGGTCAGTCGATCGTGTTCTCGGATGTCTTCCCGCGTGAGGGTGGCCGGGCGCGCTTCACTCCGGCCAGCATCATCCCCCCGGATGAACTGCCCGATGCCGAATACCCCATGGTGCTGACCACGGGGCGGCAACTGGAGCATTGGCACACGGGGTCGATGACCCGGCGCTCGAAGGTGCTGGATGCCGTGGAGCCCGAGGCCAACTGCTCGCTCCATCCGCGCACATTGAAGATGATGGGCGTGGAACCGGGCGGCATGGTGCGGCTGGTGACCCGGCGCGGCAGCATCGAGCTGATGGCCCGCGCCGACCGGTCGGTGTCGGAAAACATGGTCTTCGTGCCCTTCGCCTATGTCGAGGCCGCGGCGAACGTGCTGACCAACCCCGCGCTGGACCCCTATGGCAAGATCCCCGAGTTCAAGTTCGCCGCCGTGCGGGTTGAACCGGTGCATAGCAAGGTGGCCGCTGAATAGGGCATAGCGCGGCATTTTCACTTGCCAGACCATGGCCATGACGCCTTCAATGGTGTCATGGTCAATGCTGTTTTCATCCAGAACCCCGAGTCGATCTACGATGATCGCCCCGGACTGGCCTATCACTTCCCTCTGATATACTTGCGGCGGGTTGAGCAAGCCGCGGGCGATTGGGTCATCTTCTACGAAGGCAAGCGCGGGGCGAAGGGATATGTCGGCATCCAGCGCGTGGCGTCGATCGCCCCCGATCCCGCGCGTGAGGATCATTTCTACGCGTTCCTGGACCTGTCAACCCGCTGGGATTTCGAGCGTATTGTGCCAAGGGCCGATCCGACAGGCAGCGCCTGGGAGAAAAGTTTGCGCGGCACGGACGGGCGCCCCATGACGGGCGGGGCCAACGCCGCGGCAGTGCGCCTGCTGAGCTTTGCGGAGTTCACGGCCATCGTCACCGCCGGGCTGGAACCGCTTGAAACGCCCGAGGCCCTGCCGCGTGAGGCCCCGTTGCCGGATCATCCCGGTTTTGCCGATCCACACACCCCGTTCGCTCCCGCGGCGCTGCAAGAATTCCGGCCTGATGTTCTGGTGTCGCGTGCGGCGCGGGATGCCTCTTTCGCCCGGATGGTCCGGGCCGCCTACAAGGGGCGCTGCGCCATCTCGGGGCTGGATCTTCGCAACGGCGGTGGCCGGGCCGAGGTGCAGGCGGCTCATATCCGCCCTGTGCATGCCGATGGCCCGGACACGGTGCAGAACGGGCTGGCGCTGTCTGGCACCGTGCACTGGATGTTTGACCGCGGATTGATCGCGGTCGGGGCGCAGCATGAAATCCTTGTCTCGGAGAACAAGGTCGCCCCCGAGGTGCGCCAGCGTCTGATCTGCCCCGGCGGGCGGCTTCATCTGCCGGAAAACCCACGCCACCATCCGCACCCGGAATTCCTGCGCTGGCACCGTGAAAACGTGTTCGGCGCCGCCGCCTGATCAGGTTGTGGCGTGCTTTTCGCTGGCCATCAGCCGGTAACTCACAGCCTCGGCCACATGGGGCTGGCGCACATCGGCCGCCCCGTCCAGATCGGCGATGGTGCGCGCCACGCGCAGCACCCGGTGATAGCCGCGCGCGCTCAGCCCGAAGCGGTCGGCCACCCGCGCGATCAGCGCGCGGCCCTCGGCGTCGGGGGTGGCGACCTCTTCGAGCAGCGCGCCTTCGGCATCGGCGTTCACGCGCACCCGCTCATGCCCGCCGAAACGGTCCGTCTGCACCGCGCGCGCCGCCGCCACGCGTGCGGCCACGCTGGCCGAAGCCTCGCCGGTCTGCGGCAGGTCCAGATCGGCCCAGGCGACGGGCGGCACTTCCACCCGCAGATCGAACCGGTCCATCAGCGGCCCGGATATGCGGCCAAGGTAATCCTCGCCGCAGGCGGGCGCACGCCCGCAGGCGCGCGCCGGTTCCGCCAGATAGCCGCATTTGCAGGGGTTGGCGGCGGCCACCAGCAGGAAGCGGCAGGGATAGCGGATATGGGCGTTGGCGCGCGCGACCATCACCTCGCCGGTTTCGATCGGCTGGCGCAGGGTTTCCAGCACCTGGCGCGGAAACTCGGGGAATTCATCCATGAACAGCACGCCATTATGCGCAAGGCTGATCTCGCCCGGTTTGGCCCCGCGCCCGCCGCCGACGATGGCCGCCACCGACGCCGTGTGATGCGGCTCGCGGAAGGGCCGCGCGCGGGAAATCCCGCCCTCGTCCAGAAGCCCGGCGATGGAATGGATCATCGAGGTTTCCAGCGCCTCCACCGGCGTCAGCGGCGGCAGGATGCCGGGCAGACGCGCGGCCAGCATCGACTTTCCGGACCCCGGCGACCCCACCATCAGCAGATGATGCCGCCCGGCGGCGGCGATCTCGAGCGCGCGCCGGGCGCGTTCCTGGCCCTTCACGTCAAACAGGTCGCGCAGCGTTTCGTCGCGGCTGACCTCGCCGGGGCGCGCGGGCGAAAGCGGCGCCTGCCCCGAGAAATGGCGGATCACGTCGATCAGGCTGGCGGGCGCAAAGACCCGCGCGGCCTCGACCCAGGCGGCTTCGGCGCCGCAGGCGGCGGGGCACAGCAGCGTGCGCCCCTCGGCGGCCGCCGTGACCGCCGCAGGCAGCGCCCCCGTGACCGGCAGGAGCGTGCCATCGAGCGACAGTTCGCCCAGCGCCAGCGTGCCGGCGGCATCCTCGGGCGGGATCAGTTCCAGCGCCGCCAGCAGCGCCAGCGCGATGGGCAGATCGAAATGCGAGCCCTCCTTGGGCATGTCGGCAGGCGAGAGGTTGACGGTGATCCGCTTCGACGGCAGCGCGATGGACAGGGCCGAGAGCGCCGCGCGCACCCGTTCGCGTGCCTCGGACACGGCCTTGTCCGGCAGACCGACGATATGGAACGCAGGCATCCCCGCCGACAGCGCGCATTGCGCCTCGACCGCGCGGGCCTCGACCCCTTCGAAGGCGACGGTATGCACCCGCGCGACCATGCCTGTCCCCCGGCCCCTGCACCATGGTTAACGAATAGCGGGTGAGGGGTTGAAGAATGGTTAACGCGAGCGTGCGACCGAGCCGGTCACCCGGAGCGCTTGTCAGCGGGCGGAGCGGGCTTAGGTCTTGGGCCAATGAACGGAGGGTTTGATGAGCGAACTGACATTGCTGGGGCTGTGCGGCTCCCTGCGCCGCGGGTCCCTGAACCGGAAACTGATGCTGGAAGCGAAGGCGGCCTTCGGACCGGCACGCTTCGCCGAGGGCGACCTGCGCCTGCCGCTCTATGACGGCGATCTGGAAAGCGAAGAGGGCATCCCCGAAGGCGTGACGAAGCTGGCGGGCCAGATCAAGGCCGCCGATGCGGTGGTGATCGCCTGCCCCGAATACAACAAGGCCCCGCCGGGGGTGCTGAAGAATGCGCTGGACTGGGTCAGCCGCACCAAGGGCGGCCCCTGGGCGGGCAAGCCGGTGGCGCTTGTATCGGCCACCGGCGGACGCGCTGGCGGCGAGCGGACGCAGTTCGCGCTGCGGCTGATGATGGTGCCGTTTCGCCCGCGCCTCCTGCAAGGCCCCGAGGTGCTGGTCGGCGCCGCGGACGAGCAGTTCGACGCCGACGGCAAGCTGATCAACGAACGCAACGTGACCGCGCTGCGCGACCTGATGGCCGCGTTGCGGGCCGAGGCCGAAGCGGCACGCGCGGTGGCGGACAAGGCCGCCTGAATCCGGCAGCCCGGGGGACGCGCGCGCGTGATCCGGAGCGCCCCCGGGCGCCGACGGGCTTGCGTCACCTGCCGGGCCGATGTATCGCGCATCTGCCGCGCCCGGACGGATGCGGCCAAGTCTCCGCAACCTTGTCAAAACGGAAAACACATCCATGACACGCGCACATCTGCCCGGCATCCTTGCCATGGCGGCGATTGTCGTCGCCTCGAATATCCTGGTACAATTCCTGTTCGGCAACTGGCTGACCTGGGGCGCCTTCACCTATCCGCTCGCCTTTCTGGTCAATGACCTGATGAACCGCCTCTACGGCCCCGCCGCTGCGCGCAAGGTCGTCTGGGCAGGCTTCGCCGTCGGTGTCGCCTCGTCGCTGGTGGCCACCGCCTTCGACGCGACCACGCTGCGCATCGCGCTGGGATCGGGGATCGCCTTTCTGACTGCGCAGATGCTGGACGTGGCGATCTTCGACCGGCTGCGCACGGGGCGCTGGTGGCGCGCACCACTCGCCTCGACCCTTGTCGGCTCCACGGTGGATACGGCGCTGTTCTTCTCCATCGCCTTTTCGGCCTCGCTCGCCTTCATCAACCCCGGCGACGATGTGTCCTGGGCGGGTGAGGTCCTGCCGCTGCTGGGCTGGGGACCGATGGCGCCGCTCTGGGTCAGCCTCGCGGTCGCCGACTGGATGGTGAAGCTCTCGCTCGCCCTGCTTGCGCTTGTACCATTCCGCATCATCGCGCAGAGATTTTCGCAACCCGTCGCATGATTTCTTTTGACAAACACAAAATCTGTGCCACCCTCCAACCTGACAGCAACCCAAGGAAAGGAGGTGGTCCAGTGTCTAGAGTGATGTTGGAGAGAGGTGCGAAGACAGTCGAAAGGGGTCTGTCCTGACGGCAGCCCGGATGGGCATCCCTTTTGATTGAGCCGTGGCTCTAACTGGCTCCATCTCCTGAAGCTCGCTTGGGCCGCTCCGCAAGGGGCGGCCCTTTCGCTTCTCGGGGGGGGGGGGGGGGGGGGGGGGGGGGGGGGGGGGGGGGGGGGGGGGGGG
>JAFIEE010000027.1 GCA_020832705.1 Paracoccaceae bacterium | reverse complement strand
GCCCCTGCGGCACGCAGGGGCAGCGCCCGCGAGGCGCCATGGGCGGGTGGGCGGGGCACCGAGCGGGCGCTTTTCCGCCCCGCGCCAGGGCGCGCAGCGTTGCGGGCAAGGTGCGAGCCCCCTGTCCGCTCAGCCCCGCCCCCCAGGCGCCTGCGCGATGGCGCAAAGCATCTCGAACATCAGCGACGCGCCCAGATAGGCGGTTGCCCCCGTGGGGTCGAAGGGCGGCGAGACCTCGACCAGATCGGCGCCGACGATATCGACCCCGGCCAGCAGCCGCGCCACCTCCAGCGCCACCCATGAATTCGGCCCGCCGACCTCGGGGGTGCCGGTGCCCGGCGCAAAGGCCGGGTCCACGAAGTCGATGTCATAGCTGACATAGGTCGGCCCGGCCCCGGCAATGGCGCGCGCCTCGTCCATCACATCGGCGGGGGTGCGGGCGTGAAATTCCTCGATCGGGATGACGCGGATGCCGACCGACTGGGCGAAATCGCGGTCCTCGCTGTCATAGGCGGTGCCGCGAATGCCGATCATGCAGACCCGCGCCGGGTCCAGCAGCCCCTCCTCGACCGCACGGCGAAAGGGGGTGCCATGGGTGTACATCTGACCGTTGAAATAGCTGTGGAACAGGTCGGTATGGCTGTCGAAATGGATCATCCCCAGCGCGCGGTCGCGGGCCAGCGCGCGCAGGATCGGCAGCGTGCACAGATGATCGCCGCCCCCCGTCAGCGGGATGATCCCCGCCGCGCGCACGCGGGTGTAGAAGTCCTCGAACCGCTGCAGGCTGTCGTCAATGCTGGCCGGGTTCGGCGCCACATCGCCCAGATCGGCGCATCGCATGGCCTCGAACGGGCGCAGCCCGGTGATCCCGTGCTGGGCGCGAATCATGGTCGAGGCATCGCGCAGCGCGCGCGGCCCGTGGCGCGGGCCGGGGCGGTTGGTGGTGCCTCCGTCCCAGGGCGCGCCGATCAGCCCGACCTGCACCTGCGCAAGCTTCGGATCATCCAGCGGCACCACCGGCAGCCGCATGAAGCTGGCCACCCCCGCGAAGCGCGGCAGCACGAAGCCCGAGACGGGCTGGAAAAAGGAACTGTCGGTCATGGCACCCTCTGGCGGCTGAACCTCCATGTAATCAGGGCGCGGCGCGGCTGTCACCTGCGCGCGCCGCAAAAAACTGGCGGAACCGGGCGCATGCGGCCTGCCTGCGGGCGCGTGCCGCGCTGCGGGTGCCGGGCGTGCCGGACAGCGCGCGGTTCCGGCAGATCGGCCGCGGCGGGCGGTGTGGCATTCTTCCGGTTGCGGGCGGGGCGCGGCAGGAGCGCAGACGCCGCGTTCAATACTCCTCGACCGCCAGCACCCCGTCGATGGATTTCACCGCGCCGCGCAATTCGGGGGTTATGACATGCGCCGCACCGGTGGTGACATCCACCTCCTGCCCGGTCGTCAGATCGGTGACGCAAAAGCACACCGGTCCGCGCCCCCGCGCCGGGCCGCCGCTGCCCTCGGGGGCGAACCGCTCCAGCAGCCGCGCCACCGCTGCCACCGCCTCTGCCTCGGCGATATGAATCCGCAGCCCCGGCGCGCCCGCGTCCGCCACCACCACATCCACCGGCTGCGCGCCGCGCGCCAGCAGCTTCAGTGTCTCGGCCTCCATCGTCGCCTCGACCGTCAGCACCACATTCGCGCCCGGCTCCAGATACTGGCGCGCGGTCTCCAGCGTGTCGGCAAAGACCGTCGCCTCATAGAGCCCGGTCGGATCCGAGAGCTGGACAAAGGCAAAGCGGTTCCCGCGGACGGACTTGCGCTCCTGACGGGCCGAAACCGCACCGGCGATCTTGGCCACCAGCGGGCCGCGCGCCGCCCGTGCGGTCAGTTCGGCCAGCGTCAGCACCTCCTTGCGCTTCAGTGCCGCGCGATAATCGTCCAGCGGGTGCCCGGACAGATAGAAGCCCACCGCCGCGTGCTCCTCGCCCAGCCTTTCGTTGGGCAGCCAGTCCTCGGCCGGTTTCAGGCGCGGCTCAGGCAGCCCCTCGCCCGCTTCGCCGAAGAGCGAGACCTGCGCCGAGCCCGCCGCCTCGTGCACCGAAGCCGAGAACGCCACCAGCGTTTCCAGATTGTCGAACACGCGGCGCCGGTTGCGGTCCAGCGCATCGAAGGCCCCGGCCCGCGCCAGCATTTCCAGCGACCGCTTGCCGACCCGCTTCAGGTCCACCCGCCGGGCGAAATCGAACAGCGAGGCAAAGGGGTGCGCGCCGCGCCCCGCCACGATCAGGCGCATCGCCTCCACGCCCACGTTCTTGAGCGCGCCCAGCCCGTAGACCAGCGCCCCGTCGGCGACCGAAAACGTGGCCTCGGACCGGTTCACGCAGGGCGCCACCACCGGAATGCCCAGCCGGTCCACCTCGCGCTTGTAGACCGACAGCTTGTCGGTCAGGTGGATATCGCAGTTCATCACCCCGGCCATGAACTCGACCGGGTGATTCGCCTTCAGCCAGGCGGTCTGGTAGCTGACCACGGCATAGGCGGCGGCATGCGACTTGTTGAACCCGTAATTGGCGAATTTCTCCAGCAGATCAAAGACCTCGCCCGCCTTGGCCTTGTCCACGCCATTGGCCAGCGCGCCTTCGATGAACTTGGGGCGCTCCTTGGCCATTTCCTCGGCGATCTTCTTGCCCATGGCGCGGCGCAACAGGTCCGCCTGGCCCAGCGAATAGCCCGCCATGACCTGCGCGATCTGCATCACCTGTTCCTGATAGACGATGATGCCCTGCGTTTCCTCGAGGATGTCGTCGATCATCGGATGGATCGATTCCAGATCGCGCAGCCCGTTCTTGACCTCGCAATACTGGGGGATGTTCTCCATCGGCCCCGGCCGATAGAGCGCCACCAGCGCGACGATATCCTCGATGCACGTCGGCTTCATCCGCCGCAGCGCGTCCATCATGCCCGAGCTTTCGACCTGGAACACCGCCACCGTGCGGGCGCTGGCGTAAAGCTCGTATGTCTTCGCATCGTCCAGCGGGATGCGCTCGATATCCACCTCCACGCCCCGGCGCTTCAGAAGGTCGATGGCGTTCTGGATCACCGTGAGCGTTTTCAGCCCCAGAAAGTCGAACTTGACCAGCCCGGCCTGTTCCACCCATTTCATGTTGAACTGCGTCGCCGGCATGTCGGCGCGCGGGTCGCGGTAAAGCGGCACCAGCTCGTCCAGCGGCCGGTCCCCGATCACCACACCGGCGGCATGGGTGGAAGCGTTGCGCAACAACCCCTCGATCTGGCGCGCGTAGGTCAGACAGCGCTCCACCACCTCCTCGGCGCGCGCGGCCTCGCGCAGGCGCGGCTCGTCGGCCAGTGCCTTCTCGATGCTCACGGGCTTCACGCCCTCCACCGGGATCATCTTGGACAGCTTGTCCACCTGTCCATAGGGCATCTGCAGCACGCGCCCCACATCGCGCACCGCCGCCTTGGACAGCAGCGCGCCAAAGGTGATGATCTGGCCGACCTTGTCGCGGCCGTATTTCTCCTGCGTGTAGCGGATCACCTCCTCGCGCCGGTCCATGCAGAAGTCGATATCGAAATCCGGCATGGACACCCGTTCGGGGTTCAGGAAGCGCTCGAACAGCAGGTTGTAGCGCAACGGGTCCAGATCGGTGATGGTCAGCGCATAGGCCACCAGCGACCCCGCCCCCGAGCCCCGCCCCGGCCCCACGGGAATGCCCTGCTCCTTGGCCCATTTGATGAAGTCGGCGACGATCAGGAAGTAGCCGGGAAAGCCCATCCCCTCGATGATGCCCAACTCGAACGCCAGCCGCCTTTCATACTCTTCCACCGGCGCGGCATGGGGAATGACCGCCAGCCGCGCGGCCAGCCCCTCCTTCGCCTGACGACGCAGTTCCTGCACCTCGTCCTCGGCGAAACGCGGCAGGATCGGCGGGCGCTTTTCCGCCTTGAAGGCACAGCGCCGGGCGATCTCGACCGTGTTTTCAAGCGCCTCGGGCAGGTCGGCAAACAGCGCGGCCATTTCCTCGGGCGTTTTCAGGTAATGCTGCGGGGTCAGGCGACGGCGCGGGGCGGACTGGTCCACATAGGCGCCGTCCTTGATGCACAGGAGCGCGTCATGCGCCTCGTACATCGCGGCGTCTGGGAAATGCACGTCATTTGTGGCCACCAGCGGCAGGTCCATGGCATAGGCCATCTCGACGAACGCGCGTTCGGTCGCGGCCTGCGCCGCCATCATCTGCCCGCCCTCATCGGCGTGGCGCTGCAATTCCACGTAAAGCCGCCCCGGAAACGCTGCGGCCAGCCGTGCCATGAGCGCCTCGGCCTTCGCCGCCTGCCCCGCCTGCACCAGCCGCCCGACCGGCCCCTCGGCCCCACCGGTCAGCGCGATCAGCCCGCCCGCGTGCCGCTCCAGCGCCTCGAGCGTCACCTGCGGCACCCGGCCCGTGTCTTCCAGGTAAAGCGCCGAATTCAGCTTCAGCAGGTTCATGTATCCCGCCTCGTCCTGCGCCAGCAGGACCACGGGCGCAGGCGCGCGCGGCTTCTCGCCCGGTCCTGCCGGATCAAAACCGACCGAGATCTGGCACCCCAGGATCGGCTGCACGCCCGCGCCCGCCGCCAGCACCGAAAACTCCAGCGCCGCGAACATGTTGTCGCTATCGGTTACCGCGACCGCGGGCATGCCCTGCTCGGCGCAAAGCTTGATCAACCGCTTCAGCGGCACCGCCCCTTCCAGCAGGGAGTATTCCGTGTGCACGCGCAGGTGTATGAATCGGGGGGGCTGGGTCTTTCCGGACATGGGCGCAGGTTAGCGCGCCGCAACGCTGCGCGAAAGAGGGCGCAACGCCCGCACCCTGCGGCCGGCCCGCAGCGCCCCACAGGATTTGACTTGCCAGCCCGCGCATTCGCGGCTTTCCTGCGGAAACGAGGATTGGCGCACGGGCCGCTTTACGCCGCATCGGGCGGGCCGGGCAACGCCAGTGAACGCAGAGAAGGCGGCGGGTAATCGACATGACGGAGGTTGCGTTTCATCTGAACGGAACGCCGGTGCGGGTGGCCATCACCGACCCCACGCGCACCCTGCTGGACTGGCTGCGCGAGGACCGCGGCCTGACCGGCACCAAGGAAGGCTGCAACGAAGGCGATTGCGGCGCCTGCACGGTGATGGTGACGGGTCCCGAAGGGGCGCGCGCACTCAACGCCTGCATCCTGTTCCTGCCGCAACTGCAGGGTCAGGCGGTGCGCACGGTCGAAGGCGTCGGCAGCCCGGAGGCCCCCCACCCGGTGCAGACAGCGATGGTGGATCATCACGGCAGCCAATGCGGCTTCTGCACGCCCGGCTTCGTCATGTCCATGGTCACCGCGCATGCCAACGGCGCCACCGACCATGACGATCAACTCGCCGGGAACCTGTGTCGCTGCACCGGCTACGCCCCCATCATCCGCGCCGCCCGTGCCCTTGAGGCCGCCCCCGTCCCCGACTGGGTCGAAGCGGATCGCGCCGCCCCCTTCATCTTGCCGCAAATGCGCCCGGGGGAGTCCAGCCCCCTCGCGGGGCTGGACGGGGGCGGGCAGCCCCCGCACCCCGCCTGCGCCATGCCCCGCAGCGCGGACGAACTCGCCACGCTCTACGCCGCGCAGCCTGACGCCACGCTCGTTGCAGGCGCCACCGATGTGGGCCTCTGGGTCACCAAGGGGCTTCAGGATATCCGCCCGGCGATCTTCCTCGGGCAGGTGGCGGACCTGCGCGGTGTCACCGTGACCGACGACAGCATCCGCATCGGCGCCATGACCACCCTGGCCGCGTTGCGCCGCGCCATTGCCCCCCTGCACCCTGCGTTTGCCGAACTGATCCGCCGCTACGGGTCCGAACAGGTCCGCAATGCCGCCACGGTGGGCGGCAACATTGCCAACGGCTCGCCCATCGGCGACAGCCCGCCGCCGCTCATCGCACTGGGCGCCAGGCTGCACCTGCGCCGGGGCGATGCGCGCCGAAGCCTGCCGCTGGAGGATTTCTTCATCGCCTACGGCAAGCAGGACCGCGCCGCGGGCGAATTCGTCGAGGCCGTGAGCTTCCCCCGCCAGCCCGACCGGCTGCGCGTCTACAAAATCTCCAAGCGCTTCGATCAGGACATCTCGGCGCTCTGCGGGGCGTTCAACATCGCCGTCATCGATGGCACCGTGACCGCCGCGCGCATCGCCTTCGGCGGCATGGCCGCCACGCCGAAACGCGCGCATGCGGTCGAAGCCGCGCTTCTGCACCAACCCTGGACCGAGGCCACGGTCGCCACCGCGCAAGAGGCCTTCGCGCAGGATTTCACGCCCATCAACGACATGCGCGCCTCGGCGGCCTATCGTCTGGCGGTCGCGCGCAACCTGCTGCACCGCACCTGGCTGGAGGATCAGGGCACGCGCGCGTCCGTGCTGGAGGTCGCGCCATGAGCCTGCACAAACCGCTTCCCCATGACGCCGCGCCGCTGCATGTCGCGGGCAGTGCGCGCTACGTCGATGACATCCCCACACCCGCAGGCACCCTGCATCTGTGCTTCGGCCTGTCCGAAGTCGCCCATGGCCGCATCACGGCGCTGGACCTGGACCCGGTGCGCGCCGCCCCCGGCGTTGTGGCGGTGCTCACCGCCGCCGATCTGCCTTTCGCCAATGATGTCTCGCCCAGCGTGCATGATGAACCCCTGCTGGCCGATGGCACCGTCCATTACGCGGGCCAGCCGGTTTTCCTGGTTGTCGCCGAAAGTCACCACGCCGCCCGCCGCGCCGCCCGCATGGGCCGGATCGACATAGCCCCCCTGCCCGCAATCCTGAGCATCGAGGACGCGCTGGCGGCGGACTCGCGGTTCGAGGATGGCCCCCGCATCTGGACCCGCGGCGACCCCGAGGCCGCCATCACCGCCGCGGCCCATGTCATTGAAGGGACCATCGACATCGGCGGGCAGGAACATTTCTACCTCGAAGGTCAGGCCGCGCTGGCCCTGCCGCAGGAAGGCGGCGACATGGTGATCCACGCCTCCAGCCAGCACCCCACCGAAATCCAGCACAAGGTCGCCGAGGCGCTGGGCCTGCCCATGGCCGCCGTCCGGGTCGAGGTGCGGCGCATGGGCGGGGGCTTTGGCGGCAAGGAAAGCCAGGGCAACGCGCTGGCCGTGGCCTGCGCGGTGGCCGCGCGCGCCACCGGACGGCCGTGCAAGATGCGCTATGACCGCGATGATGATTTCATCATCACCGGCAAGCGCCATGACTTCCGGATCGCCTATCGCGCGGGCATCGACCCGGAGGGTCGTATCGCGGGCGTCAGCTTCACCCAATACGCCCGCTGCGGCTGGGCGCAGGATCTGTCGCTGCCGGTGGCCGACCGCGCCATGCTGCATGCCGACAACGCCTATCACCTGCCCCATGTGCGCATCGAAAGCCACCGGCTGCGCACCAACACCCAGAGCGCCACGGCCTTTCGCGGCTTCGGCGGGCCGCAGGGCATGCTGGGGGTGGAGCGGCTGCTGGACCATATCGCGCACCACCTGGGCCGCGATCCGCTTGCGGTGCGGCGCGCCAATTACTACCGCGACAGCGCCCCCGCGCGCACCGGCCCCGGCACCGCCCGGCGCTTTGGCGGCGCCCACAGCCCCGCCGCCCCGGATGCGCCCCAGACCACGCCCTACGGGATGGAAGTCACGGATTTCATCCTGCACGCGATGACCGACCGGCTGGCCGAAACCGCCGACTATACTGCCCGCCGGAAGCGCGTGGCGGACTGGAACGCCGCCAACCCGGTGCTCAAGCGCGGGATAGCGCTGTCGCCGGTGAAATTCGGCATTTCCTTCACGCTGTCGCATCTGAACCAGGCGGGGGCGCTGGTGCATGTCTATCAGGACGGGTCCATCCATCTGAACCACGGCGGCACGGAAATGGGCCAAGGCCTGTTCCAGAAGGTCGCGCAGGTGGCGGCCGATGCCTTCGGCGTGGACCCGGGGCGGGTGAAGATCACCGCCACCGACACCGGCAAGGTGCCCAACACCTCGGCCACCGCCGCTTCCTCCGGGGCGGACCTCAACGGCATGGCGGTGCGCGCGGCCTGCCTGACCATCCGCGACCGGCTGGCCGAAATGCTGGCCGAAAAGCACCAGACCACGCCGGACAAGGTGCATTTCACCGAAGGCCGCGCCGAGATCGCAGGCGCGCGCTACAGTTTCGAGGACGTGATCACACAGGCCTACCTGTCCCGCGTCTCGCTCTCGGCCACCGGCTACTATCGCACGCCGGGGCTGAGCTGGGACCGGATCAGGGGGCACGGGCGGCCCTTCTTCTACTTCGCCTATGGGGTCAGTTGCACCGAGGTGGTGATCGACACGCTTACGGGGGAAAACCGTATCCTGCGCGCCGACATCCTGCATGACACCGGCACATCGCTGAACCCGGCCATCGACATCGGCCAGATCGAGGGCGGCTATGTGCAGGGCGCGGGCTGGCTGACCATGGAGGAACTGGTCTGGGACGCCAGCGGACGGCTGCGGACGCATGCGCCCTCGACCTACAAGATCCCGGCCTGTTCCGACCGCCCGGCGGTGTTCAACGTCGCCCTGTGGGGCGCCGGGAACCCGGCCGAGACCATCGGCAAGTCCAAGGCCGTGGGCGAGCCGCCGCTGATGCACGGGATTTCGGCGCTGCTGGCGCTGTCGGACGCGGTGGCGGCCTGCGGTGATGGAACGCGCTATTCGGCGCTGGACGCGCCCGCCACGCCGGAACGCATCCTCGCCGCCGTGGCCCGGCAAAGGGGGCAGGGATGGCCCTGAACCCCACGGCCCTGCGCGATGCCGTCACCCGCCACGGCCCGGTGATCCGCGTGGTGATCGCCGCGCATCGCGGGTCTTCGCCCCGCGAGGCCGGCGCGGCGATGCTGGTCTGGGGCACCGCAGAGCCGGGCGGGCAGTCCGGAACCATCGGCGGCGGCGCGCTGGAATTCGCCGCAGCGGCACGGGCCCGGTCGATGCTGGCCGCAGGGACCGAGGCACAGGTCGACCGCACCGCCCTGGGCCCGGCGCTGGGGCAATGCTGCGGCGGCGCGGTCACGCTGGTTTACGAGCGCTTCGATGCTGCCGCGCTGGCGACCATCCCGGAGACCGGCCTTTACGCCCGCCGCATCGAAGGCGCGGCCGCAATGCCGCTCGCCATCGCCCGCGCCCGGCGGGAGGCCCGCGGGCAGGGCATGACGACCACGCACTGGGCCTCCGGCTGGCTGGCCGAACCCGTGTCCCCGCCCGCACGCCCGCTCTGGATCTGGGGCGCCGGGCATGTGGGACGCGCGATCACCGCCACGCTGGCGCCGCTGCCCGATGTCGCCATCACCTGGGTGGACACCGCCCCCGATCGCTTCCCCGACACCATCCCCCCCGGCGTCACCGCCCTGCCCGCGCCGATGCCCGCCGATCTGGTGACACGCGCCCCGCAGGACGCCGAACACCTGATCCTGACCTACAGCCACGCGCTGGATCTGGAACTCTGCCACCGGCTGCTGGCGCATGGCTTCGCCCGTGCCGGGCTGATCGGCTCGGCCAGCAAATGGGCGCGGTTCCGCAACCGCCTGCGCGCGCTTGGCCATGCGGACCCCCGGATCGCCCGCATCACCTGCCCCATCGGCGACCCGCGCTTCGGCAAACACCCGCAGGCCATCGCCATCGGCGTGGCCGCAAGGCTGCTGGGCGAGGACAGGACACGAGATCAGGCACCGGCATGTCCCGCCCGGCGCTGATGACGGTTCGGCCTGCAAACGCCCGGGCTTCATCTTGGCGCCAGATACTCCGGGGGAGTCGCGCCGACGGCGCGGCGGGGGCAGCGCCCCCCAAACCCATGCATGGGCTTGAAGGCCCGCGCTTGGCGGGCCTTCGCCGCAAGGTCAGCCCGGCCGGACGCGGGGGGCGCCTAGCGTTTGCCGAAAGCCCGGGGAGGCCCCGATGACCCGAAAGCTCGACCTGCCCGACAGCCAGGCCGCCACCGACGACGGCCTGCCCTTCGCCCCGTCGGCGGCCCGCAACGCCGGGCCCATCGGCGATGTGCTGGCGCGCCATCTGCCCGCGCAGGGCCGGGTGCTGGAACTGGCCAGCGGCACCGGCCAGCACGCGACCGCCTTCGCCGCCCGCTTTCCCGGCCTGATCTGGCAGCCCAGCGACCTGTCGGCGGCCAATCTGGCCACCATCCGCGCCCGCGCCGCGCGTGCCGCCCTGCCGAACCTGCGCCCCCCGGTCATGCTGGACGCCAGCGCGCCGGGCTGGGCCGCCCCCTGGGCCGGGCAGGAGGCGGTGCTGGTGGTCAATCTGCTGCATCTCGTTTCCGAGGCAGAAGCCGCACGGTTGCTCGCCGAGCTGCCCCACGCGCTCGCCCCCGGAGGCCATGCCTTCCTCTACGGCCCGTTCCGGCGCGCGGGCGCGCTGCTGACCCCGGGCGACCGCGCCTTCGACGCGCATCTGCGCGCCCAGGACCCGGCCATCGGCTACAAGGAGGCGTCATGGGTCACCGAGACCCTGACCCGCGGCGGGTTGCAGGTCATCGCGCGCACCGAAATGCCTGCCGGAAACCTGATGCTGGTTCTCCGCCGCCCGGCGTGACGCCGCGGATGGCTTGATCTGGATCAAGGCCCTGGCCCCTTGCCCCGTGCGATGCCCCGCGCAGAAACATTCGCAAAGGGGAATACGTATGGACTACGCCGCCTTCATCGCCGACACCCGCAACCAGAGCCGCACGCTCGCCAGGACCATCCCCGAGGCCATGAAGGGCTTCGGCGCCCTGTCGCGCGGGGTCAAGGACGGCGGCACGCTGGGTCTGAAGGAAAAGGAATTCGTGGCGCTGGGCATTGCCGTGGCGGTGCGTTGCGAGCCCTGCATAGCGTTCCATGTGGAGGCGCTGATGAAGGCCGGCGCCACGCGCGAGGAACTGGGCGATGTGCTGGCGATGTGCATCCAGATGGGGGGCGGCCCGGCGGTGATGTATGCGGGCAAGGCGCTGGAATGCTGGGATCAGCTTGCAGGCTGAGCGCCGCGCGCGCCCCTGAGAGCGTCACGCGCCGGGGGGGCAGCCCCCCGGACCAAACCACAAGCCGGGGGGCCAGCCCCCCGGACCAGGCCACAAGCCGGGGGGCCAGCCCCCCGGACCAAACCACAAGACGGGGGGCCAGCCCCCGGACCAAACCACAAGCCGGGGGGGCCGGGGGGCCAGCCCCCCGGACCCCCCGGAGTATTTCCGGCAAGAAAATGGGGCGCGGTGGCGTTCAGCGAATCTTGAGCGTGGCGAGGCCGATCAGCGCCAGGACAAGGCTGATGATCCAGAAACGGATGACGATCTGCGGTTCGGCCCAGCCTTTCTTCTCGAAATGGTGGTGGATGGGGGCCATCAGGAACACGCGCTTTCCGGTCAGTTTGAAATAGGCCACCTGAATGATGACCGACAGCGTTTCGATCACGAAGATGCCGCCGACGATGGCCAGGACGATCTCGTGCTTGATGGCGACGGCCATGGCCCCCAGCGCGCCGCCCAGCGCCAGCGAACCGGTGTCGCCCATGAATACGGCCGCCGGCGGCGCGTTGTACCACAGAAACCCGAGCCCCCCGCCCGCCAGCGCGGCGGTGAAGATCAGCAACTCGCCCACCCCGGGGACGTAATGCACATCCAGATACGAGGTGAAGTCGACCCGTCCCACCGCATAGGCGATGGCGCCCAGGGTCCCGGCGGCCACCATCACCGGCATGATCGCCAGCCCGTCCAGCCCGTCGGTCAGGTTCACCGCGTTCGCGGAGCCGACGATGACGAAGGCGCCGAAGGGAATGAAGAACAGCCCCATGTTCAGCAGAACATCCTTGAACACCGGCACGGCAAGCTGACCGGTCAGGGCGTCCGGGTGCAGGTACCACGCCGCGACCGACGCAAGCCCGCCGATCAGGAAACCCAGCCCCAGCCGCACCTTGCCCGGCACGCCCTTGTGCGAATTGCGGCTGACCTTGGCCAGATCATCGACAAAGCCGATCAGGCCGAAGCTGACGGTGACCAGCAGCACCAGCCAGACATAGGCATTGTCCAGCCGCGCCCAGAGGAGCGTTGCCACGGTCAGCGCCGAAAGGATCAGCAGCCCCCCCATGGTGGGCGTCCCGGCCTTGGTGATCAGGTGGCTTTCGGGGCCGTCATCGCGGATCGGCTGTCCGTTGCCCTGGCGCGCGCGCAGCATCAGGATCAGGCGCGGCCCGAACAGGAAGCCGAACAGCAGCGCCGTGAAGAACGCCCCGCCCGCCCGGAACGTGATGTAGCGGAACAGGTTGAACGCCGTATAGGTTTCTGAGAGCTCGGTCAGCCAGAACAGCATCGGATCAGGGTCTTTCGCGAAGGTGAGCGCCCGCATGACGGTTCTGCGCGCGAAGGTCAAGGTGGCGGGGGGCGAAACGCCGCGACCGTTGCGGCCTGACGGCAGCCGCGCTCATGCGCGGCGCTCGAGCGCGGCCACGGCGACCGAGGCCTGCTCCACGTCATCGAAGGGATAGACCGTGTCGCCCACGGTCTGGCCGGTCTCGTGCCCCTTTCCCGCGATGAGCAGGGCATCGCCCGGGCCCAGGGCATCGACCCCGCGCAGGATCGCCTCGGCGCGGTCCGCGACTTCGTTCGCCTCGGGGCAGGCTTTCAATATTTCTGCACGGATAGCGGCAGGATCCTCGGTTCTGGGGTTATCGTCTGTCAGATATGCAACATCGGCGTGTTCCGCAGCCGCTGCGCCCATCAGCGGGCGCTTGCCGCGGTCGCGGTCACCGCCGGCGCCGAACACCACCACCAGCCGTCCCATGACATGCGGGCGCAGGGCCTTGAGCGCGGTTTCCAGCGCCGCCGGGGTGTGGGCATAATCGACAAAGACCGGCGCCCCGTTGGAGCGCCGTGCCGCCAGTTCCATGCGCCCGCGCACGCCCCCCAGGCGCGGCAGGGTGGCAACAGCGGCCTCGGGCTCCGCGCCGGTGGCCAGCGCCAGGCCCAGCGCCAGCAGGGCGTTGCCTGCCTGGAACCCGCCGATGAGTGGCAGGTGCACCTGATGCGTGCGCCCGTCATAGGCGAAACGCAGGTCCTGCCCGGCGGTGTCGAACCGCTGCGCCAGGATGCGCAGGTCGGCGTCCGGGTCCTGCCCGACGGTCAGCGTGGACTGCCCGCGCTCGGCGGCGATGGCCAGCACATCGGCGCCGCGCGGGTCATCCATGTTGATCACGGCCGCGCCTTCGGGGGGCAGCACGCGGGCGAAAAGGCCAGCCTTGGCGGCGAAATAGGCGTCGAAACTCGCGTGATAGTCCAGATGATCCTGACTGAAGTTGGTGAAGGCCGCGGCGCGCAGTTGCACCCCGTCCAGACGGCGCTGTTCCAGACCGTGGCTGGACGCTTCCATGGCGCAATGGCTGACCCCGGCCGCTGCCATGTCGGCCAGCAACCGGTGCAGGGTCAGCGGCTCGGGCGTGGTATGCGCAAGCGGCGCCGAAAACGCCCCTTCGACCCCGGTGGTGCCCAGATTGGCCGCTTCCAGCCCCAGCATCGTCCAGATCTGGCGGGTGAAGCTGGCGACCGAGGTCTTGCCGTTGGTCCCGGTCACCGCGACCATGCAGTCGGGCTGCGCGCCGAACCAGAGTGCGGCGGCATAGGCCAGCGCCATGCGCGGGTCCTCGGCCACGATCAGCGCGGCATCGCGCCCTTCGAGCGCCGCCGCGGCGATCCGCGCGCCTTCGCGGTCGGTGAGCACCGCGGCCGCGCCCATGCGCAGCGCGTATTGCGCGAACTCCGCACCGTGCAGGCGCGACCCGGGCAACGCGGCGAACAGGTGACCGGGCCGGGTCTGGCGGCTGTCGACCGAGAGGCCCGTGACGGGGATGTCGCCGCCCTGCGCCGGGCGCAGACCGAGTTGCGAAAGCTGTCTTGTCGGTCCGGTCGCGTTCACATCCGCCCCCTGCCTGCTGCGGTCAGTGCGCCGCTGTTAGCGCATCGCGCAGGGACTGTTCAATCTCGGCCGTGGGGCGCGGCTGCACGCCCAGCAGCGGACCGATCCGGCGCACGATCTCGCCCGCCACGGGCACGGCGGTCCAGCCCGCGGTGCGGCGGGGTTCGGACCCGGTGGTGTCTTCGGGTTCATCCAGCGTGACCACAAGGACAAAGCGCGGGTTGTCCATCGGGAAGGCGGCGGCGAAGGTCGCCAGCACCTTTTCGTCGTAGTATCCGCCGGTGGCGCGCGGCTTGTCGGCGGACCCGGTCTTGCCCCCCACGCCATAGCCCGGGATCCGCGCGAAACTGGCGGTGCCGCGCTGGACCGTCTGGAACAGCATGTAGCGCATCTGCGCCGAGGTCCGTTCGGAAATCACCCGCTCGCGCTGCGGCAGGGTGCGCTGGCGCGTCAGCGTCGGTGTGATCCGCCAGCCGCCGTTGACAAGCGTCGCATAGGCGGCCGCCAGTTGCAGCGGGCTGGTGGACAGGCCGTGGCCGTAGGAAATGGTCATCGCCGAAAGCTCGGTCCAGTTGGCGGGCAGCAGCGGACGCGCGCGGCGGGTTTCGACCAGTTCCACCGGCACGCCCTCCAGGAACCCCATCCGGTCCAGGAACGCGCGCTGCCCGTCCGGGCCGATCCGCTGCGCCAGCCGCGCCGTGCCCACGTTGGACGACCGCACGATCACGTCGGTGGCCGAAAGCTCGGGGCCGTAGTTGCGGAAATCGCTGATCCGGAAGCGGCCGACCTGCATCGGGCTGCGGGTGTCGACCATGGTGTCCGGCGTCAGCATCCCCTCTTCCAGCGCCTGCGCAACGGTGAAGGATTTCATGACCGAGCCAAGCTCGTAATACCCCTGCACCGCACGGTTGAAGAGCGGGCTGTCGGCGGGTTCGCCTTCGGTCGGGGGTGGGGGGCGGTCGTTGGGGTCGAAATCCGGCAGGGAAACCAGCGCCAGCACCTCGCCGTTGCGCGGGTCCATCAGCACCGCCGTGGCGCCGCGCGCGTTCAGCATCCGCATGCCGCTGGACAGAACCTCGGTGATGACCGCCTGCAAGGTCAGATCCAGGCTGAGTTGCAGCGGGCGGTCCAGCAGCGCCGGATCGCGCAGCCGATCATCGTAGTGGTGTTCGATCCCGGCCACGCCGATGATTTCCGCCGCGCGCACGCCCTGTTCGCCGAAACTCGCCCCGCCCAGCACATGCGCGGCCAGCGTGCCGTTGGGATAGAGCCGCAGCTTGCGCGGGCCGAACATCAGCCCCGGCTCGCCGATATCATGCACCTGCTGGCGCTGCTCCGGGGACAGCCGGGTGCGCACCCAGACAAAGCGTCGGTCAGGGTCGGTGAACTGCCGTTCCAGCCGCGCGGCATCCAGGTCGGGAAAGATGCGCCCCAGCTCGCGCGCAGCGCGCACGGGGTCGATCATGTGGCGGGTTTCGGCGTAAAGCGCGTGCGTGGTCAGGTTGGTGGCCAGCACCCGCCCGCGCCGGTCCACGATCTCGGCCCGTTCGGACGAGATCACCTCGACCGCGCCGCGGGTGACGGGCGCCGGTTCGGTCGCGGCCAGCAGCGCCATGCGCGCGCCGATGATGGCAAACCCGCAGACCAGTGCCAGCAGCGTCACCAGCAATCGGCTTTCGGCGCGGCGCCGCGCCTTGTCGCGTGTGGTTTCGTGGCGCAAGCGCAGATTCTCGCGCTCGATATGGTCGGGGTTCTCGCCCCGGCTGCGCGCTTCAAGGATCCGTGCCAGGGGACGCAGCGGCGTGCGGATCATGGCTCTTGCTCCCTGTGTTCATCAGCGTCGGACTCATACGCGCCGAACACCTCGATCCCTTCGCCCATCAGGTCCAGATCGACCGGTGCGGGCTCGGGCAGCGGATAGGCCACCTGGTCGATGGTGCCGAAATGCGCCGCCTCCATGGGCAACAGCAGCAGCCGGTCGAAATTCAGGAGCACGAGTTCATTCAGGCGCGCCGGGCGGTTCAGATACGCCCATTCGGCGCGCTGCACCGAAATCGCTTCTTCCAGCGCCGCAATCTCGCGCGTGAGCGCGTTGCGTTCGGCCATGGCCTGGCGAGTGTTGTGGTTCTCGCGATAGGCCCAGAAGGCCAGCACCACGACCACGCTGACCGACAGCAGGAAAAGCGCGCTACGCATGCTCAGCCTCCGGCATGTGATCCCCCTTCAAGCGCCAGACGCGGAAGCCCCAGCACATGGCGGTCCACCGGTCCCGCCGGCGCGTCCAGCCGCTCGGCCACGCGCAGGAGCGCCGAACGTGCGCGCGGGTTGGCGGCAATCTCTGCGGCATCGGGCGCGATGGCCCGGCGCGAAAGAAGCCGGAAGCGCGGGGCTTCGGTGACTTCCTCGGGGGCGTGGCGGCTGGTCCCGCCCCCCTGCCCGGACCGGCGCTGCACAAAGCGCTTGACGATCCGGTCCTCGAGCGAATGGAACGTGACCACCGCCAGCCGCCCGCCGGGTCTCAAGGCCCGCTCGGCGGCCTCCAGCCCGTCCACCAGTTGCGTGAATTCGGCATTCACCGCGATGCGGATGGCCTGGAAACTGCGGGTGGCGGGGTGGCTCTGGCCGGGCTTGGCGCGCGGCAGGCAGGCGGCGACGATCTCGGCCAGGGCGGCCGTGGTGCGGATCGGGGCGTCAGTGCGGGCGCGGGTGATGGCGCGCGCGATCCGGCGCGCGGCGCGTTCCTCGCCATAGTGAAACAGGATGTCGGCCAGATCGGCCTCGGGCGCGGTGTTGACCAGATCGGCGGCGCTCGCGCCGTCCTGACTCATGCGCATGTCCAGCGGCCCGTCGCGGGTGAAGGAGAATCCGCGCTCAGGCTGGTCAAGCTGCATCGACGACACGCCCAGGTCCAGCACCACGCCGTCCAGCGCTTCCTGCGCGTGGTCGTCCAGCCGGTCGAAAGTGCCATGCACCAGCCGCAGCCGGTCGCCATACTCCGCGGCCCACCCGGCAGCCATCGCGAACACCGCCGGGTCGCGGTCCACGCCGATCACGCGCGCGGCACCCGCGTCGAGCAGTCCGCGCGCGTAACCGCCCGCGCCGAATGTGCCGTCCAGCCAGACACCCCGCACCGGCGCCACCGCCGCCAGCAACGGGCGCAGCAGCACGGGGACATGCGGCGCCGCGGATTCGGGCATCAGCCGCCCCCGTCAAGCGCCGGCAGCAGGGTGCGGATGTCGAAATCCGCATCCTGTTCGGCCATCCACGCCTCGGCGCGAGCGGCTTCGGTGGCGGCGTAGGTTTCGGGTTTCCAGATTTCGAAATGATCGCCTGCGGCAATGAAGAAGGCCTCGGAGTCCAGCCCGATCTTGTCGCGCAGGGCCTTGGGCAGGACGATGCGGCCGTCCTCGTCGATCTGCGCATCCATGGCGCGGCCGTGAAAGACGCGCTCGGCCATCTTGCGTTCGATGGACCCGGGCTGCATCCGCGCGATGCGGGTTTCGATCTCGTCCATGGCCTCGATGGTGTAGCAGTCAAGCTGGCGTTGCGCGTCCAGACCGTAGACAATGATCAGGTTGGGGCGCTGTCCAGAGGTCCAGTCCGGGTCGCCCTTTTCGACGACACGGCGAAAGCCGGCCGGGATCGAGACCCGGCCCTTGCTGTCCACCTTCAGGTGGCCTTCGCCTCGGAACTTGCGTGCCACTGTGCCGCGGCCCTCTTGTTATCGATGCGCCCGGGCCGGTTTGCGCGGCCCTGAACGGACAACGGCGGACCGGGATGCTGCCAATGCCCGATCCGCCGCCCTGTCCCATCGCTGGGTGCCCGGCTGCGCGTGCCATCTGGGGGGGATGTCTGCTCGCTTGCGCGCCGAATCTTCTGTCGTGGATAAAGCGGGTTGCCTGTATGAAACCGTCTTGGGTGTTTCCGGGGTCTGACGCCCCTTTTCCGTCCCGTCCTATCCTGCAGACAGGGATGACATGGGATTTCATGGGAAGCAACGATTTTCTCATCCATCAACACGCAAAGCTTGACCGAAGGCTACGAATCCAGCCACTGCATCATGTGACTTTCGACGCCACATGTCGATATATAGTGAGAATATTCCAAGAACGGCCCAATATACCTTCGAAATGTCGCGTAGAGGCAACAGTGCCATGAAATCCCAACTAATGCGCATGCGGCACCGAAAAAGCCGCCTCCGGACTTCCTGCCAGAGCCATCACAGGCGCGAAACCGCCCGAATCACGCCGGACTCACGCCGAGTCACGCCCCGGTGATTCGAGACCTGCGCACTCCGGGGCTGCATATCCCATGAATTCCCGAAAGCCGCAGGTACATCACGCCCGTTCCCGTGAAATCCCGCAGCGTGCGCGGCAGGCTCAGCCGCCGCAGCTTTCGATCACCCGGCGGGCGATCCGGCGATAGGGTGCGGCCAGCGGGCTGTCGGTGGCCGCCACCGGCATGCCGCCATCGCCCGCCAGCCGCACCTCGACCGCCAGCGGCAACTCGCCCAGGAACGGCAGATCCAGCCGCGCCGCCTCCTTGCGCACGCCGCCCTCGCCGAAAATATGCTCCTCATGCCCGCATTTGGGACAGATGAAGGTGGACATGTTCTCGATCAGCCCGAGCACCGGCGTCTTGAGCGTCTGGAAGGCCCGCAGCGCCTTGCGCGCATCCAGCAGCGCCACATCCTGCGGGGTGGACACCACCAGCGCCCCGGCCACATCGAACTTGCTGCACAGGGTCAGTTGAATGTCCCCCGTGCCTGGCGGCATGTCGATCAGCAGCGCATCCAGTTGCCCCCATTGCACCTGCGTCAGCAGTTGCTGCAACGCGCCCATCAGCATCGGGCCGCGCCATATCACCGGGTCGTCCTCTTTCAGCAGCAATCCGATCGAGATCATCGTCACCCCATGCGCCTGCGGCGGGATGATCATCTTGCCGTCCGGTGCGGTCGGCGGGGTGGAGACACCCATCATGCGCGGCTGGCTGGGACCGTAGAGGTCGGCGTCCAGCAGGCCGACGCGCCAACCCTCGCGCGCGAGGGCCACCGCAAGGTTGGAGGCCACGGTGGACTTGCCCACGCCGCCCTTGCCCGAACCGATGGCGATGATGTGACGGACCCCGGCCAGCGTCTGCCGGTCCGGCTGTGCGACAGGATGACGCCCCAGTGTGGGCGCGGGCGCATCGGCCCTGCCCCCCGGGCGGTCGGCATGTGAACGGGTGGCATGTGAACGGGTGGCATGTGGGGCGGGGCCGTGCGCGGTCAGCGCGACCGACACCCGCGTCACGCCCGGCAGCCCGGACACCGCCGCCTCGGCCGCCGTGCGCACCTTGGCCAGCGCCTGTGCGGCCCTGGGGGTTTCGGCCTCGATGACGAAACGCACGTTGCCGTCCTCGACCACCAGCGCGCGCACCAGATCGCGTGACACCAGCGTGCCCCCACCCGGCAGCGACACCGAGTCGAGCACCTCGAGGATCTCTTCGCGCGTGATGGCCATGACCGCCCCCTGACAGATCTGCACCTTACTTGTGCAGATTTCACCGCATCGCAAGGCTTGGCGCGCGCCCGGGTTTTCAAACCGCCTGCATTTCAGACAATACGGCTCAGCTTGCGCAAAAATTGACCCAAGGGAAACATGCGGTTAGCGCATAGCTGCATTGCAGCAAAAAACATTGCGCAACCGCAGCAGAGCGATATCTTCAGTGACAACCGAAGCGGTTTGGAAACTGCTTGCGGACATCTGGAAAGACACGCTACATGGCATATGTAATACCAAATACCAGCAGCGGCTCGGCCGTGAAGGTGTTGCTGGACCGGATCGCGGCGCGGTGGCGTCGGCATCTGGTCTACCGCCGCACCTATGCCGAGCTCAGCGCGCTGTCCAGTCGGGAACTGAACGATCTGGGCATCAGCCGCCATGCCATCAGCCGCCTTGCGGCGGAGGCCGCGCGCGACGCGGCATGAAGGATACCGACCCGCACGCCACGTGCCCGGGTCATCGGAACAAGCCGTTCCGGCATCGACAGACGGTGCCGGAATGGCAAGAGGACGACGCGCCCCCTCCTCCTCCCTGGGGCGAATCGTACGGGAAAGACAGGCGCCTCCTCCTCCCTGCGCTTGTCGGTCCCGGAACTTGGGCCGTGCGCCCGGCGAGCCGAACCCCTCTCCTCCTCCCTGGGGTGTAGGCACAAGACGGCGGCAGCTTCCTTCCTCCTCCCTGGAAGCTGTCGCCTGATCGCCCGGCCGGCCTTTGGCGTGCCTGCATCGCAGATGCGCACCCATGCAGCGGCGTCACCGACCTCCTCCCCGGTGACGCCGTTTCGCATTCCGGCAAGAAGTCACCGCGCGCGCCAACAGGCGGTCGGCACCGCCTTGCGCATGGTCGCGGGATCGGTATAAGGGCGCATCCTTCCGCCAGAAACGAATCCGGCGCGGCCTCTCGGGGGCGGGTGTGGAAGGATTTGCCTGCCCGGTGAAGCGCGCCCGAAGGAAAGTGGTGACACCATGGCTCTGTATGAGCATGTGATGATTGCGCGTCAGGACCTGTCCAACGCGCAGGCCGAAGCGCTGATCGAGCATTTCGGCACTGTCCTGGCCGACAACGGCGGCAAGCTGATGGACAGCGAATACTGGGGCGTCAAGACGATGGCCTACAAGATCAACAAGAACCGCAAGGGCCATTACGCGTTCCTGCGCACCGATGCCCCCGCGCCGGCGGTGCAGGAGATGGAGCGCCTGATGCGGCTGCATGATGACGTGATGCGGGTGCTGACCGTCAAGGTGGACGCGCACGCCGAGGGCCCCTCCGTGCAGATGCAGAAGCGCGACGAGCGCAGCGACCGCCGCCGCTGACCCCCGGACAGGAGTGAACTGACATGGCTGCAAGACCGTTTTTCCGCCGCCGCAAGGTCTGCCCCTTCTCGGGCGACAATGCACCGGCGATCGACTACAAGGACACCCGCCTGCTGCAACGCTACATCTCGGAGCGCGGCAAGATCGTTCCGTCGCGGATCACCGCGGTATCGGCGAAGAAGCAGCGCGAACTGGCCCGGGCCATCAAGCGCGCACGCTTTCTGGCGCTGCTGCCCTACGCCGTGAAATAAGGAGACAGCGACATGCAGGTGATCCTTCTGGAACGCGTGGCCAAGCTGGGCCAGATGGGCGACGTGGTCAGCGTCAAGCCCGGATATGCGCGCAACTTCCTTCTGCCGCAGGGCAAGGCTCTGCGCGCGAGCGAAGCCAACATCGAATCGTTCAAGACCCGCAAGGCCGAGCTTGAAGCGCAGAACATCGAAACCCGGCGCGAGGCGCAGGATCTGGCCGCGCGCGTCGATGGCCAGACCCATGTGGTGATCCGCTCCGCCTCGGATGCGGGCGCGCTTTACGGGTCGGTCAGCACGCGCGACATCGTCGAGGTGCTGGGCGAGGCTGGCGTGAGCATCGACCGCCGCCAGGTGGTGCTTTCGGCGCCGATCAAGACCCTGGGACTGCACGCGGTGACGCTGGTGCTGCACCCCGAGGTGGACGCCACCATCAGCGTGAACGTGGCGCGCTCGGCCGAGGAGGCCGCACTGCAGGCCTCGGGCAAGACCATCCAGGAACTGGCCGCCGAAGAGGAATCGGCCGCCGAATTCGAGATCGCGGAACTGTTCGACGATATCGGCGCAGCCGGGATGGACGACGACATGGACCCGCGCTCGGTCGGCGAAAGCCACGATCCGCGCGATACCTGACCGACACGCGGCAGCCAGAAGCCGCGATACCTTGCGAAGGCCCCGCCGCCCCCCGGCGCGGGGCCTTTTGCATGCGCCCGCCGCACCGTATTCGCGCGTCCGAGGGCGCCTGCGCACAGGCGGGCGCGGCCAGACGGGCGGGCGCGGCCAGACGGGCGGGCGCGGCCAGACGGGCGGGCGCGGCCAGGACGGGGCGTTCACCCACCAGCGGCGGGCATGGCAGATAAACCCGCCGTGAGCGGCTTCCCGCAGCGCAACCCGGGGCTGTCCGGGACCGGGGGCTGTGCTATGAACCGGGGGTGACGTTCAGCCCCGGAGTATGCACCGTGACCCATCGCCTGCCCCATTGCCCGTTCCCGTTCCCCCCCGGCCTTGCCGCTGCCTCACTCGGCCTGGCGTTGGTGCTTGCCGCCCCCCTGCCTGCCGGCGCTGCCGAACGCGAAACCTATCAGTTGCAGGGCAGCACGGTGACGGTCATCGCGCATGATTTCCTGAACGAACAGGAAATGCAGACGCTGCGCCTTGTGGGCACCGATCCGCAGGCGCTGGCCCTTTTCATGGGCGATGGTGCCGGGCACGGGGCCATTGCGGTTGCTCCGGCGCAGGGGTTCATCCGTGACGGCATGCCCGCCGCCGGTGTGGCCGCACTGGCGCAACTGCCGGACGCGCAATCGGCGCGCGATGCCGCGCTGGCCATGTGCGAAGAGGAGCGCCAGAGCGGGCCGGGCTGCACTGTGGTGCTGGAACTGTCCCCCGACTGACCTTGCCGCAGACTGCCCCCCCGCGGGCGAGGAGCCCCCGCAGGCGGGCAACCGGCCCGGCCCCTGCGGGGATGCGACAATCCACGCGCTTGATCCAGATCATGTTTCGGCCCAAATGCGGCGGGTAATCCTTCCGTATCCGGCACCGGTTGCTATAATCACCGGGCCACCCCGCCAGACGCCAGGGAGACTGCCTTGAACTATGCTGCTGCGATAGACACTGCCCTGCAACGCCTGCACGATGAGGGCCGCTATCGCACCTTCATCGATATCGAACGCCGCAAGGGGCACTTCCCGCATGCGACATGGAACCGCCCCGACGGCAGCCAGCAGGAAATCGCGGTCTGGTGCGGCAACGATTATCTCGGCATGGGTCAGCACCCGGTCGTGCTGGACGCCATGCACCAGGCACTCGATGCCACGGGGGCGGGGTCGGGCGGCACGCGCAACATCTCGGGCACCACAGTCTATCACAAGGCGCTCGAGGCCGAACTGGCCGATCTGCACGGCAAGGAAGCGGCGCTGGTCTTCACCTCGGCCTATATCGCCAATGATGCCACGCTCAGCACCCTGCCGCGGCTGTTTCCGGGCCTGATCATCTATTCCGACGCGCTCAACCACGCCTCGATGATCGAAGGCGTGCGCCGCAACGGCGGCGCCAAGCGCATCTTCCGGCACAATGACGTCGCGCATCTGCGCGAACTGATGGAAGCCGATGACCCCGCCGCGCCGAAGCTGATCGCCTTCGAATCGATCTACTCCATGGACGGCGACTTCGGCCCGATCGCGGCGATCTGCGACCTTGCCGATGAATTCAACGCGCTGACCTATATCGACGAGGTGCACGCGGTCGGCATGTATGGCCCGCGCGGCGCCGGTGTGTGTGAACGCGACGGGTTGATGGACCGCATCGACATCATCAACGGCACGCTGGCCAAGGCCTACGGCGTGATGGGCGGCTATATCGCTGCCGGGGCAAAGTTGTGCGATGCCATCCGCTCCTATGCGCCGGGCTTCATCTTCACCACCTCGCTGCCGCCCGCAGTGGCGGCGGGCGCGGCGGCCAGCGTGCGGCACCTCAAGTCCGACCAGTCCCTGCGCGACAAGCAGCAGGAACACGCCCGCATCCTGAAGATGCGCCTGAAGGCGCTGGGTCTGCCGATCATCGACCACGGCAGCCATATCGTGCCGGTGCATGTCGGCGACCCGGTGCATTGCAAACTGATCTCCGACATGCTGCTGGAGCGTTTCGGCATCTATGTCCAGCCGATCAACTTCCCCACGGTGCCGCGCGGGACCGAACGGCTGCGCTTTACGCCCTCGCCCGTGCACACGCCGCGGATGATCGACGGCCTGGTGCGGGCGATGGACAGCCTCTGGTCGCACTGTGCGCTGAATCGTGCCGAGTTATCGGCGTGAAACACAAAATCCTTTAATTCCTGTTGCTATCTGCTACCATATACGTATCAGAACACCGAGGCGTGAACGGAAGCGAGCCACAAGAATCGCGCCGGAAACACGCCGCTAAGGGCGGTAATCATCAGGGGCGGTTTGATGAACTGGCTTGGCAGGAAGCCCGCGGAAGAAGAGCAAGCAGAAGCGCGCCCCCTGGGGTTTGATGACTTTGATCTGCGGCTTGGCGACATCATGCGCGGGGAGCGGGCGACGCTGGGCAAATCGCTGCTGGATGTCCAGCGCGAGTTGCACATACGCGCAGCCTATATCACCGCGATCGAAAACGGCGATCTCACGGCGTTCGAAGCGCAGAGCTTCGTCGCGGGTTACGTGCGGTCCTATGCCAAGTATCTGAACCTCAACCCCGAATGGGCCTACGCAAAATTCTGCGCCGAAACCGGGTTTGCCGTGCCGGACGGAATGTCCGGGATGCGCAGCCCGCGCACGCCCGCCAATCCTGCCGCCAAGCAGGTGCCCGAAGGGCTGCTGACGCGCATCTCCATCACCCCCGAACCCCAGCCGCTGTGGCGCAGGATCGAACCCGGCGCGCTCGGCTCCATGGCGATCCTTCTGGCCCTCATCGGGGGGCTGGGCTACGGCGCCTGGGCCATCCTGACCGAGGTGCAGCGTGTCCAGCTTGCTCCCGCCGACCAGGCGCCCGAGGTGCTGGCCGATCTCGATCCGCTGAACACTGCCGGAACGCTGCTGGCAGCCGGGAACGACCCCAGCTTTGCACCCGCCGAACTGCCGATTCGCGCCCCCGAGACCCGCACCGCCGAAGGCAGCGTCCGGGTCTATCGGCCGCAGGGGCTGGACGTGCCGGTGATGGAATCGCGTGACGGCCCCATAGCCGCCATCACGCCCAGCCGCGACAGCGGGTCCACCTCGGATTTCGACAGCATCGCCGCGGCGGTCAGTGAAGCCCTGAGCACCGAAGCGCCCATGATCCAGGTGGTCGAAAACGAACCGCCCACGGTCGAACTGCTGGCCGTGCGCCCGAGCTGGGTGCGCGTGCGATCGGCCGACGGGACGGTGCTGTTCGAAAAGATTCTCGATGCCGGCGAACGTTACACGGTGCCGCAAACCGAGGCGCCCGCGAACCTCCGCGCCGGGAATTCCGGCTCGCTGTATTTCGTCATCAACGGCGAGCCGTTCGGCCCCGCCGCCCCCGGCGCGCAGGTCGTCAACAATGTCACGCTCTCGGCCGATGCCCTGCGCGACAGCTACGAGGTCGCCGATCTGGAGCGCGATGCCGACCTCAACCGGCTGATCGCCGTGGCGAACGCCGCTGGTAACTGATCCGGTCGGATGACCCCGATCTGCTGACCAACTCTCGTGGGGCAGCGTTGTTGCCCGGCGGGCAGGATGGGGTTATGTGTAAACCCGATCATACACCTCAACCCCGGTGAACCGCGATGTCGCACAATCCCATCCGCCCCTGGCGCAACATCGACCGGCGCAAATCCCGCCAGATCATGGTCGGCAACGTGCCGGTGGGTGGCGGTGCACCGATCACCGTGCAGACCATGACCAACACCGACTCGGGCGATGCGAAGGCGACGCTGAAGCAGATCATCCGCTGCGCTGAAGCGGGCGCCGATATCGTCCGCGTTTCGGCCCCCGATCAGGCCGCCACCCGTGCCCTGCACGAAATCTGCCGCGAAAGCCCGGTGCCAATCGTCGCCGACATCCATTTCCACTACAAGCGCGCGATCGAGGCCGCCGAGGCCGGTGCCGCCTGCCTGCGGATCAACCCGGGAAACATCGGCAGCGCCGAGCGCGTGCGCGAAGTGATCCGCGCCGCCCGCGATCATGGTTGCTCCATCCGGATCGGCGTGAACGCGGGCAGTCTGGAAAAGCACCTGCTGGACAAATACGCCGAACCCTGCCCCGAAGCGATGATCGAATCCGGGCTGGACCATATCCGCATCCTGCAGGACAACGATTTTCACGAATTCAAGATCAGCGTAAAGGCCTCGGACGTGTTCCTGGCCGCCGCCGCCTATCAGGGGCTGGCCGATGCCACTGATGCACCGATCCATCTGGGTATCACCGAAGCGGGCGGGATGCTGTCGGGCACGGTGAAATCCGCCATCGGGCTGGGAAACCTCCTGTGGATGGGCATCGGCGATACGATCCGCGTGAGCCTCAGCGCCGATCCGGTAGAGGAGGTCAAGGTCGGCTATGAAATCCTCAAATCCCTGGGCCTGCGCCACCGGGGCGTCAACGTGATCTCCTGCCCCTCCTGCGCGCGGCAGGGGTTCGATGTGATCAAGACGGTGGCCACGCTCGAAGAGCGTCTGGCGCATGTGAAGACACCCATGTCGCTGTCGATCATCGGTTGCGTGGTCAACGGCCCGGGCGAGGCGCTGATGACCGACATAGGCTTCACCGGCGGCGGCGCCGGGGCGGGCATGGTCTATGTGGCCGGCAAGCAGAGCCACAAGATGAACAACGAACAGATGATCGACCATATCGTCGACCTGGTCGAGAAACGCGCCGCCGAGATCGAGGCCGCCGCCGAAAGCGCGACCGAAGCCGCCGAATAGGCAGCGGCGCGTCCGGAACAGCGCTACCGGGCAGAGTTCCGCGCACGGACACCCGCGCCCCCCCCCCCGCGTGGCGTGCGGGTGGGCGGTGGGGCACGCCATGCGGGGGGCGTGTCGGCGCGCCCGCGGCACGGGCCAGCCCCCCCCGCCCGAAACCGGGGGCCGGCCGTTGTGTCGGCCTTATTCCGCCGCCTGCGGGCGCGGCTGCAGGGGTGGCGTCACATCCGCAGGGATCGGGCAGACATAGGGCGTGCGCGCCAGGCGCCCGGCGTGCTCTGCCTGCGCCGCTGCCAGCAGGTCCGGATCGGCGATCAGCTTTTCTGCCAGCCGCCCCATCGCGGCCGCGGCATGGGTCATCCCCTTGTGCGCCGCAGGCAGCTTGCCCTGCGCCGTGGTCTGCCAGGAATGCCCCGGCGTGCCGATGGCATGGGTGGCGACCAGCACCTCGGTCGTCGGCACCGCCCATGTCACGTCACCCACATCCGTTGACCCCACCATCACCTGCCCGCCGGGGCGCATCGGAATCACCCCGTCGAACAGCGGCGTGTCCGGCTGCGGGTCGCGGGCCACCCGGGCATAGGCGGTGGCGATGTCGTTTTCGGTCAGCGTGGCCTGTATCTCGGCGGCAAAGGCGCGGTCGGCATCGTCGAAGGGCACGCCGCCGATCTCGTCCAGCACCTCCTGCATGGCGCGGTCCATGGTCAGGTTCTCCAGATGGCTGGAGACGGCGCTGAAGATCCGGTCGCTGACCTGCGTTTCGGTCATCAGCGCCGCGCCACGGGCCACCTTGCGCACCCGTTCCACCAGTTCGCGCACCGTGACCGAGTTCAGCGCGCGGATGGAGTATCGCACCTGCGCCCGCCCCTGCACGACATTCGGCGCCTTGCCGCCCGCATCCAGATAGGCGTAATGGATCCGCGCGTCCGAGGGCATGTGCTCGCGCATGTAGTTCACGCCAACCGACATCAGTTCCACCGCATCCAGCGCCGAGCGGCCCAGATGCGGCGACATGGCCGCGTGCGACGACCGCCCGGTGAAGGTGAAGTCGATCCGCGTGTTGGCCAGCGCAAACGGGTCATCGACCATGGTAAAGCAGTTGGGGTGCCAGGTGATGGCCGCATCCACATCCGCAAACGCCCCGTCGCGCACCATGAACGCCTTGGCCGCGCCGCCTTCCTCGGCCGGGCAGCCATAGTAGCGCACGCGCCCCGGTGTGCCGGTCGCCTCCAGCCAGTCCTTGACCGCGCAGGCCGCCAGCAGCGCCGCGGCCCCCAGCAGGTTGTGCCCACAGCCATGCCCGTCGCCGCCGGGCACCAGTTCGCGCGGCTCGGCGATCCCGGCGACCTGGCTCAGTCCCGGCAGCGCGTCATATTCCCCAAGGATGGCGATCACCGGCCCGCCGGTGCCGGCTTCGCCCATCACCGCCGTGGGCATGCCGGCCAGCGCCTCGGTCACCCGGAAGCCCTTGGCACGCAGCACCTCGGTATGCGCCGCGCACGAGGCATATTCGGCATAAAGCGTCTCGGGCGTGTCCCAGACCCGGTCGGCCAGTGCCGTCAGGTCCGGGGCATGCCCGGCGATGCGGGCGCGGATGTCCGATGTGTTCTGCATGGCGGCGAGGCTCCTGTTTTCCCGTCCGCAAGTGGCGCGACCCGGGGCATGGACGGCGCGCCCTTGGGCACGCGGGATGGCGGGCAGTCAACCGCGCCTTCCGCCCCTTGTCCAGCCCCCGCGCCGGGACTAGGCTGCACGCATTCAAACGTCGCCGGAGTCGCCATGCCCGTCCGCAACCGCTTTGCCGAAATGCTGCCCGAACTCAGGGCCTTTCGGCGCGACCTGCACGCCCACCCCGAACTGGGCTTCGACTGCTTCCGCACCGCCAGCCGTGTCGCCCAGGCCCTGCGCGAGATGGGCTGCGATCAGGTGGTCGAAGGGATGGCGAAGAGCGGTGTGGTCGGCGTGATCAAGGGGCGGCAGACCGGATCGGGCAAGGTGATCGGCCTGCGCGCCGACATGGACGCGCTGCCGATATACGAGGCAACCGGCCTGCCCCATGCCTCGAAGACCCCGGGCAAGATGCACGCCTGCGGCCATGACGGGCACACCACCATGCTGCTGGGCGCTGCGCAACATCTGGCCGAGACGCGCAATTTCGACGGCACCGTGGTGGTGATCTTCCAGCCCGCCGAAGAGGGCGGCGGCGGCGCCAAGGTCATGTGCGACGAGGGGCTGATGGAGCGCTTCGGCATCCACGAGGTCTACGGCATGCACAACCGCCCCGGCCATGACTTCGGCGAATTCGTCATCCGGTCGGGGCCGTTCTATGCCTCGGCGGATGAATTCGACGCGGTGATCGAAGGGCGCGGCGGGCACGCCGCCAAACCCCATGACTGCATCGATCCGACCGTGGCCGCCGCGCAGACCGTGCTGGCATTGCAGACCGTGGTCAGCCGCAACGCCGATCCGGTGGCGCAGATCGTGGTCTCGGTCTGCACCTTCCGCACCGAGTCCGAGGCCTTCAACGTGATCCCCCAGCGCGTGCGGCTGAAAGGGACGGTGCGCACCCTGACGCCCGAAATGCGCGATCTGGCCCAGGACCGCATCACGGCACTGATCACCCACACGGCGACAGCCTTCGGCGCCCGGGCCGAGGTCGATTACATGCGCGGCTATCCGGTGATGGTGAACCACGCCGTGCAGACCGAAATCGCCATGCAGGTGGGGCGCAACGTGACCGGGCGCTGCATCGAAGGCCCCTACAACATGGGCGGCGAGGATTTCGCCTACATGCTCGAGGAACGCCCGGGCGCCTATATCGTGCTGGGCGCCGGGCCGGGGGCAAAGCTGCACCACCCCGAATACGATTTCAACGACGAGATCATCCCCATTGGCGCAAGCTGGTTCGTGGGCATGGTCGAGGAACGCTTGCCCGTCGCGTGACGCCACCGCACGGGCGCGGCGCCCGGGCGCGGCGGTGGCGCCAGCGCGGCGGCAGCGGCGGGGGGCGGGGGTTGGGGGGGGGGGGGGGGGGCGGCGGGCGCGGGGGGGGCGGGGGGGGGGGGGGGGCGGGGGGGGGGCGGGGGGGGGGGGGGGGGGGG
>JAFIEE010000239.1 GCA_020832705.1 Paracoccaceae bacterium | reverse complement strand
TGCGGGCACGCAATCGGCCACGCTGATGGTGCGCGCGCTGGCCACGGGCGATGTGCGGCCCAGCGATTTCGGCTGGCTGCTGGGGCGCGAGGCGGTGATCGCCCTGGCGCTGGGGCTGACCATGGCGGTGGCTGTGTCGCTGATCGGGGTCTGGCGCGGGGGGCCGGAAATCGCGGTGGTGGTGGCGCTGTCGATGGTGACCATCGTGCTGATGGGGGCGCTGCTGGGCATGTGCCTGCCCTTCATCTTTGCGAAATTCGACCGCGACCCGGCGGCGGCCTCGGGGCCGCTGGTGACCTCGATCGCCGATGTGCTGGGGGTGCTGATGTATTTCGGGATCGCCGCGACCCTGCTGGAGATCTGAGACGCGCCGGGCCTCAGCCCCGCCCGTGCCCCGGCGTTTCAGCGAGCTTCGCATGACAGGCTTCGATCGCGGCAAGGATGTCCTGCGCCATGGCGGCGCCGAAGCGCCCTGCGTCCAGCGCCTCGCGCGCCTCGGCGCAGCGGGCGGCGATATCGATGCAGCCGATGTTCGAGGCGATGCCCTGCAGTGTGTGCAGCGCGAAGCCGAGCGGCGCCGGATCCGATTCGCCCCGGCTTGCGCGTTCCAGCGTTTCCAGCGGCGCCTGCATGTCCTGCAACGCCTGCGCGATCAGGCGCCGGAAATCTTCGCCCATGATCGCACGCAGTTCTTCTATGCGGTCCATGTTGAGCATGCACCCACCATACAGGGCGCGCCGGTGGCGGCAAGCGCAACCATCACGCCGCTTCGCCTGCCGGGCCATGGGCCGGTCGCGCCGGCGGGCGGCTGCGCCAGAGGATCAGCAGGACGATCCCGATATTGAGCGCGTTCCATGCAATCCCGTTGACAAAGGCCAACTGATACGAACCGGTCATGTCAAAGATCCAGCCCGACATCCAGCCGCCCAGCGCCATGCCCAGGATTGTCGCCATGATGACGAAGCCGACGCGCGCGCCCGCCTCGCGCGCGGGCATGTATTCGCGCACGATCATCGCATAGGCGGGCACGATCCCCCCCTGCGCCAACCCGAAGACGAGTGAAACCAGATAGAGCGAAACCAGATCGCCCGCGCGCAGATACAGCGCCAGCGCCAGCATCTGCAGCACCGAGCCGATCAGCAGCGTGCGCACCCCGCCCAGACGGTCCGCGATCATCCCCGAAACCAGCCGCGAGACCACGCCCCCCATGAGCATGAGCGACAGCATCTCGGCGCCCACGGCAGGGCCGAAGCCCATGTCCACGCAGAGCGCGACGATATGCACCTGCGGCATGGCCATGGCCACGCAGCAGCCCACCCCGGCCGCGGCCAGCATCCAGGTCAGCAGGCGCGGCGAGAACCCGGCCCCGGTCAGCGCCCGCTCCGAGGCCGCGGCCGAGGCCGCCATGCTCAGGTCCGGAACCCTCGGGCGCAGCAAGGCGGCCAGCGGCACCACCAGCACCACCACCGCCACCGACAGGATCAGACAGACCGCGCGCCAGCCGTGTTCGGCCAGAACGCCTGCCAGCAGCATCGGCCAGATGGCGCCGGAGAGGTAGTTGCCGCTGGCGGCAATGGCGACCGCGATGCCGCGGCGGCGATGGAACCACAGGGAAATATCGGCGATCAGCGGGCCGAAGCTCGCCGCCGTGCCCAGCCCGATCAGGAAATGCACCGCCGACAGCACGGCCAGTGTCGGGCTGGCCGCCGCCGCCGCATAGCCAAGGCCCGACAGCACCGCCGCGCCGATCAGCGCCCAGGTGATGCCGAACCGGTCCACCGCGCGCCCGATCACCAGATTGCCGAGCGCAAAGCCCAGCATGGTCAGGGTATAGGGCAGCGAGACATCGGCCCGCGACACGCCGTATTCGGCCTGGACCGCAGGCATGATCACCACCACCGCCCACATGCCCACGTTGCCGATGGTGGCAATGGCCAGCGAAATGCCGAGCCGCAGCCACGAATACCGGCTGTCGAAGACCAAGGCATCGGACATGGGCGGCCCTGTCTGAGGGGGCGGCGACCGGTCGGCAAATGGCCGCAGCGGTCCCGCGGTGACGGCTCTGGCGCGGGATCAGTCCCCGGCGGCGGCCTCGGCGTCCGGGTCGGTCAGCACCCCGTTTTCCCAGGTTCCGGCAACGGTCTGCCCCGTGGCGTAACGCAACACGCCCTGCCCGTGGCGCTGACCGTTGACGAAATCGCCCTCGTAGACATCGCCGCTGCTGTAGGTGGCGATCCCCGGCCCCTCTATCCGGCCGCCGACCCACTGGCCTTCGTAGACAAAGCCGTCGGCCAGTTCGATCCGCCCGTAGCCGTGACGCTCGCCATCAGCAAAGGTGCCACGATAGACGCTGCCATCGGGAAAGCGCATCTCGCCCTGGCCGTGCATCTCGCCCGCACGCCACTGGCCGGTGTATTCGCGGCCGTCGGGGAAGGTCATGGTGCCCTCGCCGTGGCTCAGCCCCTCGGCGAACCCGCCCTCGTAGATCATGCCGTCGCCGAAATCGGCACGGCCCTCGCCGTGGAACTGCCCAGCCAACCATGCGCCTTCGTAGCTGGCGCCATCGGCATAGGTGATGCGGCCCTGACCCTCGGGCTGGCCGGCGCGGAAGTCGCCTTCATAGACCGAGCCGTCAGGCTGCTCCAGCCGCCCCTCGCCCTCGATCCGCCCGGCGATCCACATGCCTTCGTAGCGCAGCCCGTCCGGCCCGGTCAGAACGCCCAGCCCTTCGCGGCGGTCATCCTCGAACCGGCCCTCGAAGATGCGCCCGTCCGCGTGGATCACGCGCCCGCCACCGTGGCGCAGCCCGGCCCGGAAGTCGCCTTCGTAGATATCGCCGTTGGGCTGCACCAGCCGCCCTTCGCCGTGCAACTGGCCCTCGGCCCAGTCGCCTTCGTAGATCAGCCCGTCGGGGCGCTCCAGCCGCCCCTGCCCGTGGCGCTGGTCTGCGCGCACCTCGCCTTCGTAGGTGGCGCCATCGGGATAGGTGATGCGGCCCTGCCCCTCGCGCACGCCTGCGACCCAGTCGCCTTCATAGCGGTAGCCATCGGGCCGTTCCATGACGCCGGTGCCATGGGGCTGGCCGTCCGCGAAGGCGCCGGCGTAGATCACCCCGTCGGCATAGACCCGGCGCCCTTCACCCTCGATCCGGCCCGCGACCCAGTCGCCTTCGTAGGTGGAGCCGTCGGCGAAGGTCATGAGACCCTGCCCGTGCGGGCGGCCGTCCACAAAGGCGCCCTCGTAGACCGAGCCGTTGGGATAGCGCGCCAGTCCCTGGCCGGTGATTGCGCCCTCGACCCATTCGCCGGTGTATTCGAACCCGTTGGGCAGCCGGTAAGTGCCCTGCCCGTGCTGCAACCCGTCGCGGAATTCGCCCTCATAAATGCCGCCGTCGTCATACTGGCGGGTCATGGTGCCATCGACCCCCTGAGCAAAGGCGGGGGCGGCAAGGGCTAATCCGAGCGCCGCGAGCATCGCGCGCGCGTGGTGGGTGCGGGGCATGAAGCGCGGGCCTCCCTGGCTGTTTTCGCGCGAGCGTAGTGGCGCCGCCGCAGGCTGGCAAGGGCTTTTGCCTTGCGCCGGGGTGAGGGGGGCGGCACTGTGGCGGCACCAGCTTCAGGGGGCAGGATGAGCGACGCAGAGCGGGCGTATGAACTGGCCCAACAGGAAATCGCGCGGGTCAAGGCGGCGGGCGAGGATAAGTTGCGGCTGACTGGCAGGACGTTCTACGCTCTCGACCGCCTGCCGCCGGAACTCGCAGAACTGACAAAGCTGCAGGAACTCTGGATCGTCAAAACACAGATCAACGACCTCTCGCCGCTGCAAACCCTGACAAGCCTGCAGAGGCTCCGCCTCGACAGCAAACAGGTCAGCGACCTCGCGCCGCTGCAAGGCCTGACAAGCCTGCAGACGCTCCGC
>JAFIEE010000026.1 GCA_020832705.1 Paracoccaceae bacterium | reverse complement strand
GTGACGCCCGGTTCCCTTTCCTGTTGGCGACAGGAAACTGGTGCCGTGCGGGGCAGCCCCACGGCACCTCTTTTTTGTGCCGCAACCATAAAGGGAACGCGACAATGGACACCACCGAAATCACCTCTGCCACCCCGCATCTGGACCGGGTTGCCTGTCCGGCGGACCTGCGCGATCTGAGCGATGCGGAACTGGCCGCGCTGGCCCATGAGCTGCGCATCGAGACCATCCAGACCGTCAGCCGCACGGGCGGGCATCTGGGTTCCAGCCTTGGGGTTGTCGAACTGACCGTGGCGATCCATGCCGTGTTCCGCACGCCGTTCGACAAGCTGATCTGGGACGTGGGCCACCAGTGCTATCCGCACAAGATCATCACCGGACGCCGCCACCAGATGGACACGCTGCGCCAGGGCGGGGGCCTTTCGGGCTTCACCAAACGCAGCGAGTCGGTCTTTGACCCTTTCGGCGCCGCGCACAGCTCCACCTCCATCTCGGCCGCGCTGGGTTTCACCATCGGCCGCGACATGGGCCAGCCCACGGGCGATGCCATCGCCGTGATCGGCGACGGCTCCATCACCGCCGGCATGGCCTATGAGGCGCTGAACAACGCAGGCTCCGAAGGGCGGCGGCTGTTCGTGATCCTCAATGACAACGACATGTCCATCGCCCCGCCGGTGGGCGCGATGAACCACTACCTGAACCGGCTCAACGCGCCCCACGCGTCACTCTCCGAGGTCGCGCAGGGCTTCATGACGGCGCTGCCCCAGTCCCTGCGCGAACAGGCCCTGGCCGCGCGCGCCCGCGCCATGGGCGGCCCCCCCGATGCCACCATGTTCGAGCATCTGGGCTTCACCTATATCGGCCCCATCGATGGCCATTCCATGCCTGACCTGCTGGCCACGCTGCGCATGGCGCGCGACCGGGCCGAGGGTCCGGTGCTGATCCACGCACGCACGGTCAAGGGCAAGGGCTACGCCCCCGCCGAAGCCGCGGACTGCTGCTATCACGGGGTGTCGAAATTCGATGTGGCTTCGGGCCAGCAGTCCAAGGGTCGCGCCAATGCGCCCAGCTACACCTCGGTCTTCGGCAAGGCCCTGACCGAGGAAGCCGCCCGCGATCCCCTGATCGTCGCCGTGACGGCGGCGATGCCCGGCGGCACGGGCCTTGATATCATGGGCAAGCGCTTCCCGCGCCGGGTGTTCGACGTGGGCATCGCTGAACAGCATGGCGTGACCTTCGCCGCCGGAATGGCGGCCAGCGGGCTCAGGCCCTTCTGCGCGATCTATTCCACCTTCCTGCAGCGCGGCTATGACCAGATCGTGCATGACGTGGCGCTGCAGGGTCTGCCGGTGCGCTTTGCCATCGACCGCGCCGGGCTGGTCGGCGCCGACGGGGCGACACACGCGGGCGCCTTCGACGTGGCCTATCTGGCCAACCTGCCGGGGATGGTGGTCATGGCCGCCGGGGACGAGGCCGAACTGGTCCACATGGTCGCCACGGCGGCGGCGCATGATGACGGCCCCATCGCCTTCCGCTACCCGCGCGGCGAGGGGGTGGGCGTCGACCTGCCCGAACGCGGCCAGGCGCTGGAAATCGGCAAGGGCCGCGTGCTGGCCGAAGGCGAGCGCGTGGCGCTTCTGTCCTTCGGCGCGCATCTGGCCGAGGTGCAACTGGCCGCCGAGGCGCTGGCGGCGCGGGGCATCGGCTGCACCATTGCCGACGCGCGCTTCGCCAAGCCGCTGGACCATGATCTGATCGACCAGTTGGCCCGCCACCATCAGGCCCTGATCACCGTGGAACAGGGCTCCGTCGGGGGGTTCGGGGCGATGGTGCTGCATCATCTGGCCAATTCCGGCGGGCTGGACCGGGGCCTTGCGGTGCGCACCGTGACCCTGCCGGACCGGTTCATTGAACAGGCCAGCCCCGCAGCCATGTATGCGGATGCCGGGATGACGGCCGGGGACATCGCCGCCGCGGCATTGCGCGCGCTGGGGGTTGAAGCCCTGCCGCGTGCGGCGGGGGCCTCGGTCGCGTGAGTGCTGCGGCGGAAGTCGTGCCGCGTGAGTATTGCCGCGTGTCCTGCGCACGCGGGCCAGTTTGCAGCCGAAGGGCCGCCCCGCGCGGCACCTTCCCCAACCGGGAGACCAGACTATGCCTGATTCGAAGATGAAGGATGCGCCGCCGCTTTACGGCTGGGCCATTGGAATGGGCGCCGGGGCGGTCGCGTTTGGCGCCGCATTCGTGGCCGTCGGGATCGAAGGCAACGGCTCGGTCGCCATCGGCGCAGTGGTAGCGCTGATCGTGGGGACGATCTTCACCATCGCCGAGAAACCGGCGCCCGCACCGCGCAGCGCCCCGCCCAAGGCCGAATCGGCGCCGACGGTGCCCGCAAGCGCCCCGGCGGCAACCGCTCCGGCGGCAACCGCGCCCGCTGCAACGGCACCCGCCGAGGCAGCACCCGAAGCCGAAGGCACCAAACCGCAGCCGCTGGATGCACCCGTGGGCGAAAAGGATGACCTGAAGCAGATCACCGGCGTCGGCCCGGTGCTGGAGGACAAGCTCAACGGGCTGGGCGTCTATCACTTCTGGCAGATCGCCGGCTGGAGCGACGACGAGATTGCATGGGTGGACGGGTTCCTGAACTTCAAGGGCCGCATCAGCCGCGATGACTGGATCGGCCAGGCGAAAACCCTGGCCGAGAGCAGCCCGTCAAAACCGCCTGCCTGAGCGTGATCCTCGAAGACGGCAACGGCCCGGGGCTTCGGGCCGCGAACGGGCATTCGTGGCGCTGCATCTCGGACCGGGTCATGGGCGGGATGTCTGATGGCACGCTGACCCGGCGTGATGTGGACGGCCGCCCGGCCCTGCATCTGACCGGCGACGTGCGGCTGGAAAACAACGGCGGCTTCCTGCAGATGGCGCTGGACCTTGCCGCCCCGGGCGCGGTGCTGGATGCCAGCGGCTTTGCCGGCCTGGCACTTGTTGTGCGCGGCAACGATGCGTCGCACAATATCCATCTGCGCGGGCCGGATCTGGGCGCGCCGTGGCAGTCCTGGCGCGCCACGTTTCATGCCAGCGCGCAATGGCGCAGGGTGCTTGTGCCCTTCGGGGCCTTCTTACCCCATCGCACGGACCTGCCGCTGGCGCCCGCACGGCTGGGACGGATCGGGCTGGTGTCCATCGGTCACGCGATGGCGGTCGATCTGGCGCTTGCGCGGCTGGAACTGGTGGCGGACACGGTCGCGTAAGTCACGCCCCCCGCGCGGCCCGGGTGCCTACAGCCGCCGCTCCTGCGGCTGGATGATCGCCAGCACGCAGGCGCCGCCGTCGTCACCGATATGCAGCCGCGCCATGCGGATGTCGCACATCATGTAGCTTTCCGGCGTTGCATCGATCAGGCTGACCGAGCGCACATCGGCGCCGCTGCCGTTGCGGCAGTCGGCCAGACCCAGCGAAATGCGGTCCTGATCGAACCGGTTCTCGCCGAAATGACGCAGGTAATGCGCCGCCTTCATGTCGGCGAAGCGTCTGGGGAACAGCCTGCGCAACTGCCGGTTCTCGGCCGAGACCGCGCCGGTTTCCAGCTCGACCAGCATCGCGGCCACCGGCATTTCGTGAAAGATGGTTTCGAACTTGCGCCGCTCGGCCTCGAGCGCGGCGTTGGACTCGCGCAATTGTTCGGACTGCACCTCGATCTCGATCTGATGCGAGAGCAGGTCCAGCGCCAGTTCATCAAGGCTGATCTCGTCGCGCTGCAACAGGGTTTCCAGCGTGGGCACGCTGCCCGCGCGCAGCAGTTCCTCGATCTTCTGACGGGCGAGATAGTCGCGCGAGTTGCTAAGGGCGGTCCTCGTCATGTCGAACTCTCTTCGCTCTGCGGCAGGTTCAGGTTGGTTATATCCAGATGTGTGACGACGCAGCCGCCGTCACGCAAGGGTGAGGCGTGCATCAGGAACCAGCGCTTTTCGGTGTCGGAGTGGCAGGGGTAGATGAAGGAGAAGCGCTGCCGCCGCTTGGCAAGCGTTTCCTCCAGCCCCTCAAGCGCGATGCGTGCGTATTGATCATTCTGCGCTGCCCCCCTGAGCGCATCAAGGTAATTCATTTCCTGCCCCTTTGCCAAGCGCTTCGTCCCGCCGTTGTCAGAGGTAAAGGCTTTCCAGGCGGCATTCACCATGCGGATATTGCCGTTGAGGTCCAGCACGGCCATGTTCTGCGGGGCCGCGTCGATGACCGACTGCAGGTAGCGCATGACCTGGATGCTGGAGATATCGATGAAGGACAGCACCAGCCGCGAATCCTCGCGCGCACGGGTGACAAAGGGCTGCAGCGTCACCAGCCAGGTGCGCCCGTTGCGGCCCGAGACCTCCTTCTGCACCACCTGCTGAGAATCCATCGCTTCGTTTATCCGATCCTCGAGGTCGGGCATGTCCAGCGAATGGGTGATGTCCATGAGCGGGCGCCCGATATCCTGCTCGCGCAGGCGGAAGATCTCGACCGCCTGGCTGGAAAAGCGCGTGATCCGGCCAACCCCGTCCAGAAACACCAGCGGAATGCGCGCGGCGCGCGACAGCCCTTCCAGATCGGCATAGGCCTCGTTCAGTTGCACGATCTTCTGCTGCAGTTCCTGATTGACGGTGTGCAGTTCCTCGTTGACCGATTGCAGTTCCTCGTTGGTGCTCTGCAATTCCTCGTTGCTGGCCATCAGTTCCTCGTTGCTGGCCTGCAACTCCTCGTTGGCGCTGCCCAGTTCCTCGATCGTGGTCTTGAGCGTGGCGCGCACACGCTCCAGTTCCGATTCCAGTTCGCTTGCCTTGTGCGCCGACAACGCCGCGATGTCCTGCGATTCGACCGGACGGTCGCCCCGCCCTTCGTCGCGGGCCAGCGGGAAGAAGCTGATGATGACCTGACGCGGCTCGGACTCGCCCGCCTGCAGGAGCGGGCGCAACTGGATCCGGACAGGCCCGGAGAGCGCAAAGTCCGGATCGTCCTCGGGGTAGAGGTCCACGGACTTTGTCTCGGACCGGTCGCGCAGGGTCGAATACAGCATGGTTGAGACCACCGCCGCCGTCCGCTCGGGCAGAAGCTGGACCAGGTCGAGCGAAACATTCCCGTCCCGGAGCTTCAGGTAGGGGAAGACATCGCCGATGACATGGCGGATTTCGCGGTTGGCATCGACCACGACCGAGGCCGGCGCAAACGCACGCAGAAGGGCGGCCGCAGCCGGAGACAGGGCATTCATGGCATCGCCCAGAGGCGCCGGTGCCGGGTTGGTCCGGCGCTGGGCCGCATCCTGGCTGCGCCGCGCCGCGGTGGTCAGCACATCCTCGCTTGACAGGTGGCGCAACTGGCCGCGCATGCGATAGATCTTGCTGCGCGCCGAAACCGTGTCGAGCAGGCTGCCCAGCTTGCCGGGGGCTTCCGAACTGCCCAGGAACAGCGCACCGCCCGGCGCCAGCCCGAACATCATCCGGCGCATGGCGCGGTCCTGCGGCTCGGGCTGCAGATAGATCAGCATGTTGCGGCAGACCACCAGGTCCAGATGCAGGAAAGGCGGATCGTTCAGCACATCGTGTTCCGAAAACACGATGGCACGCCGCAACCTTGAGGTGACCTGCAGGTTGGCGTCATCCACCGGGTTGAAATAGCGCTCCCGCACATCGCGCCGCATGTGCTGCAGCGCGCGCGCAGGATAGATCCCCGCCGATGCGGTCTGCAGATAGGATTTCTCGATATCGGTGGCGAATATCTTCAGTTCGGCATCCACGCCGGTTTCGCGCATCATCTCGAGCGCGAGGATCCCCAGCGAATAGGCTTCCTGCCCGGTGGAACAGCCCACCGACCAGATCCGCAGCTTCGGCTCGGCCGACTTCGCCTGCGCCTGCAGGGCCGGGCGCAGCACCTTGTGCGCCAACTCGTCAAAGGCATCGCCGTCACGAAAGAAGGACGTGACGGGGATCATCATCTCGCGGCGCAACAGGCGCGGTTCGTCCGCCGAGTCCGCAAGCAGGCGCAGATAGGCGACCGGGTCAGACAGTCCGGTGGCCAGCAGCCGCCGTTCCAGCCGCCGGACCAGCGTGTGGGTCTTGTAACTGGACAGTTCGATGCCGATGGTCGCGCCGATCCGGGCAAGGGTTTCATCCAGTGTCTCCGACGCGGCATCAGCGATCTTGAGCAGCGTGGGGCGCCGCCCCTCGCGCAGCACATCCTCGATGAATTTCGCCAGCATGTCGGGGGTGTCGGCGCGTTGCGCCAGACCCGTGGCCAGCGCGTTCAGCGGCATGCCGTCGAAGCTGGCGCTGGCCGGGGTCTGGACCAGCACCCAGCCGCCTGCCTCGGCCACGGTCTGCACGCCTTCGGCCCCGTCCGCGCCGGTGCCCGACAGCACCACCGCGAACAACTGGTCGAAGCCGGATTGCACCATGGAGTGAAAGAACGCGTTGATCGGATGAATGACCCCCTGCGCCGGACGCGGCACCAGGTGCAGCCGCCCGTCATCCAGCGTCATCGTCATGCCCGGCGGGATCACATAGACATTCCCGGCGCAGAGCCGGTCGCCCTCGGCCGCGACCTTTACAGGCATCGTGGTGTGACGGCTCAGCAGGCTGTCCATCATCGTCTTGTGGTTGGGCGCCAGGTGCTGGATCACCACAAAGGCTGCGGGCAGGTCCGGACTGACCGCCGCAAAGAAGGTGTCCAGCGCTTCCAGCCCCCCGGCCGAGGCACCAAGTGCAATGATCGCTTCGGCGCGGCGCCCGGGCGGCCGCTCGGGGGCTTCGTTGTCCTTCATGACGCACCATGCCCAGTGACGGTTTCGAACGCTACAGTTCCCGCGCGTGTCATGCAACCGATATGGGTGCTGCACCGCATCGCCAACAGGGGGGGCAGGCGTATCAGGCGCCGGGCATGGCGGGTTCGGGGCAGTCCAGGGTGCGGGCTCGGCGGACCGAAGCGCGCGCAGGCCGGAATGCGTGAAGACCGCGCACCGCGACAGGCGCAACCAGCGGGCCACGCCGGGCCGGGGCAGCCGCGCGCGCGCCCCGCCCGGCGGTTGCGGCGCCTTGCTGAAATGCCGCCATTTTCCCGCCTTACATACGCGCGCCGGAACGCGTATCAGCACCGGCATGCAAGGTCTGTCCGCCCTCCTTTCCGGCACCGGACTCTGGGCCCGGGTGATGCGCGGCTCGGCGCTGATGGTGCTGGGTCATGGCGGGGCATTGATCCTGCGCTTCGGCACCAACCTGATCCTTGCGCGCCTGCTCTTTCCCGAGGCCTTTGGCCTCATGCTGCTGCTCACCCTGCTGATGACGGGACTGCAGATGTTCTCCGACGTGGGCATCACGCCGTCGATCATGCGCAGCCCGCGCGGCGATGACCCCGACTTCCTGAACACCGCCTGGACAATCCAGGTCATCCGCGGGGTGCTGCTGTGGGGCGCCGCCTGTGCGCTGGCCTGGCCCATGGCGCAGTTCTACAACGCGCCCGAACTGGTGGAGATGGCGCCGGTCATGGCGCTCACGCTGATCATCCTGGGATTCAAGCCGACGCGGATCGATACCGCCGGGCGCCACCTGCTGCTTGGGCGGGTGACGGCGCTCGACCTGCTGGGACAGGCCATCGGCGCAGCGTCGATGATCGCGCTGGCCTGGCTGACCGGATCGGTCTGGTCGCTGGTCTTCGGCAACCTGGTCGGCGCGGCGGCGAAACTCGTGCTCACCCATACCCTGCTGCCCGGCCCCGCCAACCGTTTCCGCTGGGAGCCGGAAGCGGTGTCCGAACTGTTCGGCTTCGGCAAGTGGATTTTCCTCAGCACCATGGCCTTCTTCCTGTTCACGCAAGCCGACAAGTCGGTGCTGGGCCGGTATCTGACGACGGAGTTGCTGGGCATCTACAATATCGCGCATACGCTTGCCTCGGTCCCGGTGCTGCTGGCGACCTCGCTGGCCGTCAAGCTGATGCTGCCGATCTATCGCGAGCGCCCCCCTTGGGAGTCGCAGGGCAGTCACCGCGAGTTGCGGCGGATGCGGCTGGTCCTGACCGGGGGGACGCTGGCGTTTTCGGCGCTGATGGCCCTGTTCGGGGCCGAACTGGTCTGGCTGCTCTATGACGACCGCTATGCCATGGCCGGAATTCTGGTGGTGGTGCTCTCGGTGGTGCTGCCGGCGCAGGTCATCCCGCTGACCTATGATCAGGCCGCACTTTCGGCGGGGGATTCGCGGCGGTATTTCGCAATGCTCGCCCTGCGCGCGGTGATCCAGCTTGCCGCGTTCGTCATCGGGATCGAGGTTTTCGGCCTGGCAGGCGCCTTCGCGGGGCAGGCTGTCGCGACGATCCTTTCATACGCGGTGGTTGTGGCGATGACCCGGCGCTATTGCGTGGTGGACCCGGTGCATGACATGCTTGCCTGGTCAGGCGTGGCGGCAATCGCCGGGCTTGCGCTGCTGGCCAACCGGGCGCTGCTGGAAGACTTGCTGAAGATCGCAATCTGATCGCGCATTCCCAGAGGCATGCGCAGGCGTCGAAAGCCCCCAAACATGCCATATTGTTGACCGAGTTACCGTTGATACCCGGCGCGTTGATACCCATGATCGAGCGAGTCCGACCTGCAATGGCACAAACAGCGAACAAGCAATGGTAGACACGCGGCGCCTGGAACAACTTCTGCGCGAAAAACGATCCCCTGCCCGCCCGGTCGGACGGGGGGCGCGTTCCGCCATCGCGCAGAGCTACGGGGCCAGCGCACCGGCCGGGCGCGCGCCGGGCCGCGACGATGCCCTGCGCGCCGCATGGGCCGCCCTGCCCGAAATCACCCCGCCACCCGCGCGCGGTCACGGCACGGGGGCGGCGGGGACGGTCGCGGCGCTCGGGCATGGCCCGGTGGCCGAGTCCTTCGATCTCCTGCGGGCGCAGTTGCTGCAGGCGCTGCGGACACGCGGCTGGCGCAGCATCGGCATCACCGCCCCGGTGCGCGGCTGCGGTGCAAGCTTCGTCAGCCTGGCGCTGGCGCGCAGCTTTGCCCGGCTGGACAATGTCCGCGCCGCATTGCTGGACCTGGATCTGGAAACCGGGGCGCTGGCAGCGCGGCTGGGCGCCGCCCCGGAGGGTCATATCTCGGATCTGATCGCCGGTGATCTTTCGGCGGCGGAATACCTCTGCCGGATGGGCCGCAACCTGGCACTGGGGTTGACGGCGCCGTTTCCCGAAGGGGCCACGACTCTCTTTCACAACGATGCGTTGTCGCAGACGCTCGGGGAAATCGCGCAAGAATACAGCCCCGACGTGATACTGTGCGATCTGCCGCCGCTGCTGACCGAGGACAGCACACTTGCCGCGCTGCCGTCGCTGGATGGTGTGCTGATCGTGGCCGACGGAACCCGCACGCAGGCACGCGACCTGAGCGAATGCGAACGCCTGTTGCAGGATCGCACGCAATTGCTGGGCGTGGTGCTGAACAGGGGTTTCGACACCGTGGCGGCACGCCGCGCGCAGCACTGAACCAGGGCGCGGCCCCGACGGGGGCACAACGAAGGGCGCAGAAGATGGGACCGATCCAGAGCCTGAGCGAGTTGCTGGCCATGCTGCGGGCGCGGGCGGGGCTGATCGCGCTGGTCAGCGCGCTGGGCGTTCTGCTGTCGCTTGCAATCGCCCTGTCCACCGAGGCAGTGTATCAGGCGCGCGCCATCATCCAGGTGCAGGGATCGCTGGTCAGCGATGGCGACGCCACGTCCAGCGGGCCGGCGACACGGCGCCTGCAACAGATCGAACAGCGCATCATGTCGCGCGACCATCTGCTGGCACTTGCCGACCGCCACGACCTGTTCACCGAGCGCACCGGCAACGAGCGCGCCGACCTGATGCGCGGGCTGATCACGCTGCACAGCATCGCGGCGGTCAATGTCGGATATTATCAGGACGGGTCGATCGCCTCGCTGATGGTGCTTGCACGCGCGGGCTCGCCCACCGTGGCCGCTGATCTGGCAAATGAACTGGCCGATACGATCGTCATGATGAGCAGCGATTTCCGGCTCGACCGTCTGCGCGACTCGCTGGCGTTCTACCGGTCCGAGGAAGGGCGGCTGTCGCAGGAACTCAGCGCACTCGAGGACGAGATCGAAGCCTTCAAGGTCGACAATTTCGATCTGCTGCCTGCCAATGCCGCCGCCCGGTCGCAGGAGCTTCTGCAACTGGAGGACAGCCTGCGCGCGACCGGGCGCGAGATCGGCGCGCTGATGCTGGAGATCGCGGATCTCGAAAGCCGCGCGGCCCGCGTCACCACCCAGCGCCGGATCGCTCAACTGCGCGAGCAGCTCGAGATGCGCCGGATCGACGAGCGGCAGTTGACCGAGGCCATCGCCGAACTGCAGCCCCTGCTGCGGCGCCTGCCGCAGGTCGAGCGCGAACTGGCCGGACTGGAGCGCCGCGAGGAACAGTTGCGCGCGCGGCTGCTTGTCACCTCGGAACGGCGCGCGCAGGCGGAACTCGGCGCCCGGCTGGAAGACGATCAGCAGGTCGAGCGCTTCGAGTTGCTGGAATCGGCCATCGTGCCGGAATACCCCATCTCGCGCAGTCGCCGCGTGGTGGCCATGGCCGGGGCCGTGGCGTCGGTCGGGCTGGCGCTTGGTCTGGCGCTGATGCTGGAAATCCTGAACCCGGTCCTGCGCACGCCGTCGCAACTGGAGCGCGCCATGGGCATGCGGCCGGTGCTGACCATCCCGGCGGTGACCACGGGGCGCCAGCGCGCGCGCATGGCGGCGGGCTGGCTGGCGGGCTTCGTGCTTCTGGCGCTGGCGGCAATGGCCTTGGCGCTGCAGTTGCGACTGGACTGAAGGCCGGGATGAAACGCTGAACCATGCCGAACCTGCTTGCCCATATCGTTCTGCTGGCCTGGCCGCTGGTCATCTATGCGATGTTCCGCATGATGCCGCTGGAACGCGCGCTGATCTGGGCGATCCTGGGCGGCTACATGCTCCTGCCCGAGGCCACCTCGTTCAACCCGCCGATGATTCCGGCGCTGAACAAGATCACCCTGCCGAACCTGACCGCCCTTGTGATCATCATGGTCGTCCTGGGGCGCAAGATCGTCCCGCTGCCGGAGTCCCTGCTGGGCAAGGCACTGATCGGCCTGTTCATTCTCAGCCCGCTGATCACCGTGCTCAACAACGCCGAACCGGTCACCTTTGGCAGTTTCATGATCGGAAACATGGTGGTTCAGGCGGGCGATCCTGACATCCGCGGCGCGCTGCCCGGGCTCAGGCCCTATGACGCCATCGCATTTGTCGGCAACCACTTGTTCCTGATGCTGCCGCTTTTCCTGGCGCGTCAGTTTCTGGCCACGCCGCGCGCGCTGCGCGAGATCGTAGGCGCGCTGGTCATCGCCGCGCTGATCTATTCGATCCCGATGTGGTACGAGGTGCGCTTCAGCCCGCAGTTGCACACCATGTTCTACGGCTTTTTCCAGCATGATTTCCGGCAGGCCATGCGCGACGGCGGGTTCCGGCCCTTCGTCTTCATGCCGCACGGGCTGTGGGTGGCGTTCTTCACGCTCATGGCGGTCGTCTGCGCGACCGCGCTGGCCCGCCACGCCGCGCCCGAGGAGCGCCCCCGCCGCCTGCTGGTCGCGGCCTATCTGGGCGTGCTGCTGCTGGCGTGCAAGACATTGGGCGTGACCCTGATGGCGCTGGCGCTGGTGCCCATGGTGCTGTTGCTGAACGTGCGCTGGCAGGTGCGGATTGCCGCAGCCGCGGGCGCGGTGGCGATGCTCTATCCGCTGCTGCGCGGCATCGGCATTGCCCCGGTCTGGCAGTTCCATGCGCTGATCGAGGCCCGCAACCCCGAACGCGCGCAATCCTTCGCCTTCCGGCTGGTGAACGAGGACCAGTTGCTGGAGCGCGCGGCGGAAAAGCCGCTGTTCGGCTGGGGCTCATGGGGGCGCAACCTGGTCTATGATCCGCTCACCGGCGAGGTGCAGACCATTTCCGACGGCTACTGGATCATCGTCATCGGCACGCATGGCTGGCTTGGATATGTCGCAACCTTCGGGCTTCTGGCGCTGCCCCTGCTGGCGTTGTGGTGGGCGGTGCGCCGGATGCCCGATGCCCAGCTTTCGCCATGGATTGGCCCACTTGCGCTGTTACTCGGCGCAAACATGATCGATTTGATCCCGAACGCGACCCTTGTTCCGCTGACCTGGCTGATTGCCGGGGCGCTTCTGGGCCATGCCGAACTGCTGCAACGCGCGCAGCAGGATGCGCGCCGCGCCGCGCTGGCGCGCAACTTCGGAACCGCCCGCGCCGGGCTGCTGTCGACCGCACGGCCGGAAGCTGAGGTGCCGCCCCCCGGCGTGCAAGGCATGGCAGGATTGGCGCCGGATGCATTCGCAAAGGGCGCTGCGGCGCCCGCAGGCAACGCGCAGGGAAATATTAAGAGGCGGCACCCATGATGGCGGACGAGACCCGGAACGATATCGCCATTGTCGGCATGGCCGCGCACCTGCCGGGTGCGGGATCGGTCGCCGCGTTCTGGGAAAACCTGCGCGCGGGCCGCTCCGCCCTGCAACGGCTGGACGAGGCGACGCTGCTGGACAACGGCGAATCCACTGCCCGGTTGCGCGCGCCCAATTACGTTCCCGTGGCTGCCCCGCTGGACGGCTTTGCCGAATTCGACGCCGAATTCTTCGGCTTTTCGCCCAAGGACGCCGCCATCCTGGACCCCCAGCACCGCCAGTTCCTGGAAGTCGCCTGGGAAGCGTTCGAGGACGCAGGCCACCCCCCCGCCTCATTCGGTGGCCCGGTGGGGGTCTTCGCGGGCTGCGGCATGGGCAGCTATTTCTATTTCAACATCTGCTCCAACCCCGCGCTGGTCGATGACGTGGGCATGTTCCTTTTGCGTCATACCGGCAATGACAAGGATTTCCTGTCCACCCGCGCCAGCCACATCTTCGACCTGCGCGGCCCGTCGGTGAATGTGCAGACCGCGTGCTCGACCTCGCTTGTGGCGGTGCATTATGCGGTCAATGCGCTGCTGACCGGCGAATGCGACATGGCATTGGCCGGTGGCGTGACCATCGAATTGCCACAGGGCCGCGGGTATCTGTTCAAGGAAAACGAGATCCTGTCGCCCGATGGCGAATGCCACGCCTTCGACCACCGCGCGCAGGGGACCGTGTTCGGCTCGGGCGCGGGGGCGGTGGTGCTGCGGCGGCTGGAGGATGCGCTGGCCGATGGCGACCGGATCATCGCCGTGATCAAGGGCACGGCGATCAACAATGACGGCGCGGCCAAGGCCGGATACCTGGCCCCCAGCGTCGAAGGCCAGGCCGCGGCGGTGGCCGAGGCGCAGGCCGTGGCCGGTGTCTCGCCTGACAGCATCAGTTACATCGAATGCCACGGCACCGGCACCTATCTGGGCGACCCGATCGAGGTTGCGGCGCTGACTGACGCCTTTCGCCGGGGCACCGACCGCACCGGGTTCTGCCGTATCGGGTCGGTCAAGACCAACATCGGCCATCTGGACACCGCCGCCGGGGTGGCCAGCCTGATCAAGGTCGCCAAGGCGCTGGAGGCCCGCGAAATCCCGCCTTCACTGGGGTATGAGGCGCCCAACCCCGCGATTGATTTCGACAGCAGCCCGTTTCTGGTCAATGACCGCCTGATACCGTGGGACAGCGATGCCCCGCGCCGGGCGGGGGTGAACTCGCTGGGTGTGGGCGGCACCAACGCCCATGCGGTGCTGGAAGAAGCGCCTGCGGTGGCGGCCTCCGAACCTTCGGACTGGCCGTTCCAGATCCTGACCCTGTCCGCGAAATCGAAGGGTGCGCTGGAGGATGGCAGCGCCCGCCTTGCCGAACACCTGCGCGCGCGCGCCGACCAACCGCTGGCCGATGTCGCCTTCACCCTCAAGGACGGGCGCACGGCGTTTGAGCGCCGCCGCGTTCTGGTGGCCGAGAGCCACGAAGACGCCGCCGCGTTGCTGGAAGCCGCCGACCCCCGGCGCGTGCATACCCATAGCGCGCTGGACAACCCCGATGTGGTGTTCATGTTCCCCGGCGGCGGCGCGCAATACGCCGGCATGGCGCGCGACCTCTATGAAACCGAGCCGGTCTTTGCCGAGTGGATGGACCGGGGCCTTGCGGTGCTGGACGGGTTGAGCGACGCAGATATCCGCGCGTTGTGGCTGCCCGAACCGGGGGCCGAGGATAGGGCCAACGAAGCCTTGCGCCGCCCCTCGCTGCAGCTTCCGCTGATCATGATCACCGAATACGCGCTGGCGCAGATGTTCATGGGCTGGGGTGTGCGTCCTTCGGCACTTGTCGGGCATTCCATGGGCGAAAACACCGCCGCTGCGCTGGCAGAGGTCATGGGCTTCGAGGATTGCATCCGGCTGGTGCATCTGCGCGGCACGCTGTTTGACACGGTGCCTGCGGGCGGGATGCTGTCGGTGCCGCTGTCGGTGGACGCGCTGGCGCCGCATATGGGGGCTGATCTGGACATCGCCTCGGTGAACGCGCCGGAACTGACGGTGGTGTCCGGCCCCGATGCCGCGCTGGCCGCTTTGGCCGGGCGGCTGGGGACCGAAGGCGTGGAAACCCAGCGCATCGCCATCGATATCGCCGCCCACAGCCGGATGCTGGAGCCGATTCTGGACCGCTTCGGCGCCTTCCTGCGCTCCATCCCGCTGCAATCGCCGCAACTGCCGGTGATCTCGAACCGGACCGGCCAGCCGCTGAGCGCGGAACAGGCGACCGACCCGGACTATTGGGTGGGCCATCTGCGCAACACCGTCCGTTTCGCCGATTGCATCGGCACGCTGGCGCAGGTGCCGAACCGCATCTATCTGGAAATGGGGCCGGGGCGCGCGCTGGCCTCGCTTGCGCGGATGCACGGCGGCGTGCCGGGGCAGCAGGTGCTTTCGGTCCTGCGCCACGCCGAAGACCCCATCGCCGACGACCGCCACCATCTGGAGGTTCTGGCCCGCATCTGGGCACTGGGCGGCAGTTTCGACTGGTCGCAGATCTGGGGCGAGGGACGGCGCAGACGGGTTGAGCTGCCGACCTACGCCTTCCAGCGCGCGCGCTATTTCATCGAACCCGGACAGCCGCAGGCGCGGGCGGAAACCGCGCTGGCGCGGGTCGAGGACGTGACCGACTGGGGCCATGCCCCGCACTGGAAACCCATGGCCGCAGATTGCCCCATCGACCCGGCAACCGAACTGCACCTGGCTGCGCGCGAGACCTGGCTGATCTTCGCAGACGAGGCCGGGGTCGCCGCGCCGGTGATCGAGCGGCTGCGCGCGGCCGGGCACCGGGTGGTGACGGTGCGCGCGGGTGATGCCTTTGTCCGCCGTGGGGCCGATGACTTCCTGCTGGCTCCCGAACGCGGCCGCGAAGGGTTCGACGCGCTGGTGCAGGCGCTGGTCGCCGATGGCGCCGCGCCCACGCGCATCGCGCATTTCTGGCTGGTGACAACGCGCGAGCGCTTCCGCCCCGGCTCCAGCTTCGTGCATCGCAACATCGAACAGGGGTTCTATGCGCTGCTGTTCCTGGGTCAGGCGCTGGTGGCGGAATCGCTCCCCCTGCCGGTGCATGTGACGGTCGTGACCTCGGGCGCGGCGGCGCGCGGGGATGATCCGCTCCCCTACCCGGAGAAGGCAACGATTGCAGGCCCGGCCCGTGTGCTCCCGCGCGAGGTGCCGGGGCTGACCTGCACAACGCTGGACATTGACCTGCGCGATGCGGGCGCCGCCCGGACCGACCGGCTGCTGGAGGACCTGCTGGCCGCCCCCGCCAACGGTGCCGCCCTTTTGCGCGGCGCGCGCCGCTATGCCGAGGTGCTGCGCACCGCGCCGCTGCCCGACACCCTGCCCGACATGCCGCAGGGCGCGCATTGGGTCATCACCGGCGGGTTCGGGGGCATCGGCCTGCGGCTGGCCGAAGAACTGATGCGTCGCCATGATGCCCGCATCACCCTGATCGCCCGCACCCCCCTGCCCGCCCCCGAAGACCGCGCCGACTGGCCCGAAGACCCCGCCGATCCGGTGGCCCGCCGTCTGCTGGCGCTGCGGCGGCTGGAATCCATGGGTCAGGTGCATGTCGCCACGGCGGATGTCTGCAACATCATTGAGATGCGCGCCGCGCTCGATGACGCCCGCGCCCGCTTTGGCGCGCCCTCCGGGCTGATCCACGCCGCCGGTGCGCTGGATGACGCGCCGATGCTGGCCAAGACCCCCGGCGCGGTCGAGGAAGTGCTGGCGCCCAAGGTCCACGGGCTGCGGGTGATCGACGAATTGCTCCCTGATGGGGCTCTGGACTGGCTGGTGCTTTTCTCCTCGACCTCGGTGCATGTGGCGCCTGTGGGGCAGGTGGATTACGTCGCCGCCAATGCGTATCTGAACGCCTTTGCCCGTGCGCGGGCCGGTGGGCGAACCAAGGTGCTGGCGCTGGGCTGGGGGGTCTGGGCGGAAATCGGCATGGGCGCCGAAGCGCTGGCCGCCCGGCTGGGCCAGGCGCCGAAACTGCCCGACACGCCGCTGGAGGGCTCCGTTTTCCGCGCGCTGGGCCGCAGCGCCACCGGCGCGCAAAGGCTGGAAGGGCGGCTGAGCGCCGATGACTGGCTGGTCGATGAGCACCGCACCGGCGACGGCGCCGCCATCCTGCCGGGCACCGGCGTGCTGGATCTGGCCGCGCAAGCGCTGGCGGCGGTGGGCGAGCCCTTCCCGTTCGAACTGCACGAGCTGTATTTCTTCCGCGCGACCGAGGTGCCCGATGACGGCGCCCGCACCCTGCGCGCCACGCTTGAACGCAGCGCCGAAGGCTATGACCTGACCCTGCGCAGCGATGCCGTGGCCGCCGGGCGTCAGGGGTTCGTGCTGAACGCACAGGCCCGCGTGGCGTTGGGCGCGGGCATCCCGGCACCGGGGCGGCTGGACCTGCAGGCGATCGGCGCGCGCTGCCCGGACAGGCGCGCCGGGCCGGAACTGGCAAGCCCGCAGGCCACGCATATGCGCTTCGGTCCGCGCTGGCAGGTGCTGGAGTCGATGGCCTTCGGCACCGGCGAGGGGCTGGCGCATCTGGCGCTGCCCGCGCGCTTTGCCGCCGACATGGAGGCGGGCTTCGTGTTGCACCCCGCGCTTCTGGACATTGCCACCGGCTGGGCCATGGCACTGATCCCCGGCTATGCGGCGCGGCATCTGTGGGTGCCGCTCTCCTATGGCACGGTCCGGGTCCATGGCCCGCTGCCTGCGCGAATCGTCAGCCATGCGCGGCTGCGACCCGGGTCGGAGGCCGGGTTTGCCGAGTTCGACGTGACGCTCGCCACCCCTGACGGCGCGGTAGTGCTGGAAGTCGAACGCTTCGCCATGAAGCGGCTGGAAGCCGGGTTCACCCCCAGCCCCATCCGCGCCGCCGAAATGGAGTTCGACCAGACGGCCCAGACCACACTTTCCCCGGCCGAGGAACGCCTGCGCGCCGCCGTCGCGCTGGGCATCACCCCGGACGAGGGCGCCGCCGCCTTCCTGCGCGCGCTGGCGCATGGGCGCGGGGAGCTGGTGGTCTCGTCCGTCCCGCCCGCCGCGCTGAAGGCCGAGGCTGACGCCGCCGCCACCGCGCAGACCGGGGACGGGCAGAAATTCGACCGCCCCCAACTGGACAGCGACTATGTTGCGCCCCGCAACGAGATCGAGCGCACGCTGGTTGGCTTCTGGGAGGATCTGCTGGGCGTCGACCGGATCGGGGTGGAGGACAGTTTCTTTGACCTTGGCGGGCATTCGCTGATCGCCGTGCGGCTGTTTGCGCAGGTCAAGAAGGCGTTCGCCGTGGACTTCCCCATTTCGGTCCTGTTCGAGGCGCCAACCGTGGCCGCCTGCGCCGCCATGATCGCCGAGGCCACCGGCGCGGACCCCGAAGCCGAGGGCACCGCCACCCCCGCCGTGCGCCCGCAGCGCCGTTTCACCCATCTGGTGCCCATGCACGAGGGCGAACCGCGCGCCGCAACCCCGTTCTTCCTGGTGGCCGGCATGTTCGGCAATGTGCTGAACCTGCGCCATCTGGCGCAACTCATCGGGCGGGAACGTCCCTTCTACGGATTGCAGGCGCGCGGGCTGTTGGGCGGGGCCGCGCCGCACGAAAGCATCGAGGATGCCGCCCGCGACATCATCGCCGAGATGCAGCAGGTCCAGCCGCATGGGCCCTACATGCTGGGCGGATTCTCGGGCGGGGGGATCACCGCATGGGAGATCGGGCGCCAGTTGCGCGATGCGGGGCATGAGGTCTCGCTCCTGGCGCTGCTGGACACGCCGCTGCCCGTGCGCCCGACCCTCTCACGCGCCGACAAGGCGCTGATCAAGCTGGCCGAATTCCGGCGCAAGGGGCCGGGCTATGCCGCCGAATGGTGGCGGGCCCGGCGCGACTGGCAGGCGGTGCAGGCGCAGGGCCCGGCCGCAGACAGTGCCGATGCCTTCCACAACGCGGCGATCGAGGCGGCGTTCCGCGCCGCCGTGGCCCGCTATCTGGTCACGCCCTGGGACGGCAACGCGGTGCTGTTCCGCCCGCCGCTGGACCGGCACTGGAAGGTGACCGGCGGCCAATGGGTCAGCCGCGACAAGGAGTTTGTCCTGCCGGACAACGACTGGACCCGCTTTGCCCCCGCGCTGCAGGTGTTCGAGGTGCCGGGCGATCATGACAGCATGGTGCTGGAACCCAATGTGCGCGTGCTGGCCGGCAGGCTGCGCCGCCTGATCCTGGCGGCCGAGGCAAAGGCCCCGGACGCCCCGCGGGCAGCCCCCCCGGCAGGCAACAACCCTGACGCGCCTGCAAGCGCCGATGCCATGCGCCCGCAGGCGGCGGAGTGATGCCGATGACGACACCCGCACCGACCTCCGCACCGACCCCCAGGCCGACCCCCGCCCCGCAGGACGTGACCGTGCTGACCGTGATCCTGAACTGGCGCACGGCCGCAATGACCGAACGCGCCGCCCGCACCGCCCTGCGCGCCATGGAAGGGGTTCAGGGCGCGGTGACCATCGTGGACAATGACAGCGGCGACGGCTCCTGCGAGCATCTGCGCGCCGCCTTCGCCGCCGAACCCCGGGTGCGGGTGATCCAGTCCGGCCACAACGGCGGCTTCGGCGCCGGGAACAACGTGGGTATCCGCGCGGGGCTGCCGGACGGGACGCGGGCGGATTTCGTCTATCTGCTGAACTCCGATGCGTTTGCGAGCCCCGACACCATCCGGGCGCTGCGCGACCATCTGTGCGCGCACCCCGATATCGGCCTTGCGGGCAGCCGGGTGCATGGCACCGACGGCGAGACCCATGTCACCTGCTTTCGCTTCCCTTCGGTCTGGTCGGAATTCGAGGGCGCGGCATATACCGGACCGATCTCGCGGCTGCTGGCGCGCTACCGGGTGCCGCTGGACCCGCCGACGCAGCCTGCGCGGGTGGACTGGCTGGCCGGTGCAAGCCTGATGATCCGCGGCGAGGTGCTGGACCGAATCGGCCTGTTCGACGAGACCTTCTTTCTGTATTTCGAGGAAACCGACCTGTGCCGCCGTGCGGCGGGCGCAGGCTGGCCCTGCGTCTATGTCCCCGCGGTGGCGGTGGAACACATCGGTTCGGCCAGCACCGGCATGGGCCGCTGGCAGCGGGTGCCCGGCTACTGGTTCGACAGCCGCTGGCACTACTTCACCAAGACCCACGGCACCGGCGGCGCCGTGCTGGCAACGCTGGCGCATGTCATGGGCGCCGGGGTCTGGGGGCTGCGGCGTATGGTCTCGGGCGCCGAGGCCAAGTCACCGCCATACTTTCTGCGCGATCTTGTGCGACATGCGTTCTCGATGACGGGGCGGCGGATGGTGCCGGGCGCCTTGCGTAACAGGCGGAAAACAGCCGCCGGTTGAGGAGTATTTCATATGGACCGTTTCGAATCCCTCCTGATCGGCGATGCCCCGATCCTCGTGCATTGCGCCGAGATCCTGCTTGCGCGCGGGCACGGTGTCGCCGCCGTGGTCACGGCGCATGACGGGATCATCGACTGGGCCGGAACGCATGGTGTGGCGGTCATCGCGCCCGGGGCCGGACTGGATGCGCGGCTGGCGGGGATCGCGTTCGACTGGCTGTTCAACATCGGCGGCCTGTCGCTGATCGGCGCGGACGTGATCGCACGGGCGCGGGCGGGCACGGCGAATTTCCATGACGGCCCCCTGCCCCGGCATGGCGGGCTGAACGCGCCGGTCTGGGCGATGCTGGCGGGGGAAACAGACTATGGCGTGACCTGGCACCGGATCGCCCGGCAGGTGGACGCGGGCGAGGTGCTGGTGCAGCACCCGGTGACGATCGCACCCGATGACACGGCGCTCAGCCTGAACACGAAATGCATGGCCGCCGGGATCGAGGCCTTTGGCGCGCTGGTCGATGGCATCGAGCGCGGCACGTTGCAGGGCGTGCCGCAGGATCGCCCCGTGACGCCCCTGCACCGCCGCGCCGACCGGCCCGCCTGCGCGGGGATGATCGATTTCCAGCAACCGGCGGCCGATGCCGCACGGCTGGTGCGCGCGCTGGATCATGGCCCCTACTGGAACCCGCTGACCCTGCCCAAGATCGCCCGCAAGGGTGCCGTGCTCTGCGTGGGTCGGGCCGAACCCGCCGAGGGCGCGGGGACGCCGGGCGCGGTGCTGGCGGTCGAGGATGATGCGCTGACCGTGGCCTGCGCCGATGGCGCGCTACGGCTTTCGGCGCTGCGCTGCCAGCACGGGCGCGCGGCGGTCGTGCCGGCATTCGCCACGCCCGGCGACACACTGGACCGCCCCGATCCCGCGCTGACCGCCGCCCTGGCGGGCGTGGTGCGCGATGAAGACCGCTGGCGCGCCGCACTGGGCGCCATGGCCCCCGCGACCCTGCCGGGCGTGGCCGAAGCGACCGGCACCCCCGACTGGCAGGAATTCGCGCTGGCGGGCGGCGCGCTGTCCCCGGCCCGCGCGGCCGTGCTGCTGGCCACGCTGGCGCTGCGGCTGACCGGGATGCCCCGCGCCGATATTGCCCACCGCTGCGACGGGATGGGCACGGCAGCGCCCGCGCTGCTCGCCGACTGGGTGCCGCTGGGCGTGACCGGCGCGCAGACCCTGGCCGAGGCCGAGGCGCAGGTCGCCGCAACGCTCGCGCGGCTGGAAACCTGCCCCGGCTACCCGCGCGACCTGATCGCCCGCGACCCGATGCTTGCCCCCCCCGCGCCGCCCGCGCTGGCCATGGCCGAAGCCCCGCTGCCCGGTGCGGCGCTGACCCTGATCCCCGGCGCCGCGCCGAAACTGGTGGTGGACGCCACCCGCATCGCCCCCGATGCCGCGGCACAGCTTGCCGCACGGCTGGCGCATATGGCCCGCACCGCGGCGCCCGACACCGCGCTCTCGGCGCAGGAAATCGTGACCGAGGCCGAGCGCCGCAGGCTGCTGGACGAACACAACGCCAGCGCGCGCCCCTATGACCGGCGCTGCATCCACCACGCGTTCGAGGCGCAGGCCGCACGCACCCCGGACGCCACCGCGCTGGTGTTCGAAGGGCAAAGCCTGAGCTACGCCGAGCTGAACGCGCGGGCCAACCGCGCCGCCCATGTGCTGCGCGCCATGGGCGTGGGGCCGGACCAGCCGGTGGGGCTGTGCACGCGGCGCGGGCCGGCGATGATGGTCGGCGCGCTGGCGATCCTGAAGGCGGGCGGCGCCTATGTGCCCATGGACCCGGCCTATCCCGCCGACCGGCTGGCGCATTACCTGGGTGACAGCGGCGCGCGGGTGATTGTCACCGAACATGCCGCTTTGGATGCGCTGCCGCCCCATGCCGGGGCGCTTTTGCAACTGGACACCGACACCCGCCTTGCCGATGCCCCGGACACCGCCCCCGAGGCACCCGTCGGCCCCGACAATCTGGCCTATCTGATCTATACCTCGGGCTCCACCGGCCTGCCCAAGGGGGTGATGGTCGAGCACGGCAATGTGGCGAATTTCTTCGCGGGCATGGATGACCGGATCGACCATGCGCAGGGCGGTGTGTGGCTGGCGGTGACCTCGCTGAACTTCGACATCTCGGTGCTGGAACTGTTCTGGACGCTGGCGCGCGGCTTCAAGGTGGTGATCATGGGCGAGGAGGATCGCATGGTCACCTCGAACGCGCCGGTGCCCGTGTCCGATCAGGGAATGGAATTCAGCCTGTTCTACTGGGGCAATGATGACGGGCCGGGGCCGCAGAAATACCGCCTGCTGCTGGACGGCGCGCGCTTTGCCGATACCCACGGCTTCTGCGCCGTCTGGACGCCTGAACGCCATTTCCACGCCTTTGGCGGCCCCTATCCCAACCCGGCGGTGACCGGCGCGGCCGTGGCGGCGGTGACGAAGAACATCGCCGTGCGCGCGGGCTCCTGCGTGGCGCCGCTGCACCATCCGGTACGGATCGCCGAGGAATGGGCCGTGATCGACAACCTGACCGGCGGGCGCACCGGGCTGGGGATCGCCAGCGGCTGGCACCCGGTGGATTTTGTCCTGCGCCCGGAAAACCGCCCCCCCGACAACAAGAAGGCCATGTTCGAGACCATCGACACCCTGCGCCGCCTGTGGCGCGGTGAAGCGGTGGACTTCGACAAGGGCGACGGCCCGGTGCCCGTGACCACCCTGCCGCGCCCGGTGCAGCCGGACCTGCCCCTGTGGCTGACCATCGCCGGCAACCCCGACACCTGGCGCGAGGCCGGCGAGATCGGCGCCAACGTCCTGACCCATCTGCTGGGCCAGAGCATCGACGAGGTGGCGCAGAAGATCGGCATCTACCACCAGGCACTGCGCGACAGCGGGCGCGACCCGGCGGATTTCAAGGTCACGCTGATGCTGCACACCTTTGTGGCCCGCGACCGCGAACACGCGCGCGAGGTGGCGCGCAAGCCGATGCAGGACTACCTGCTTGCGGCGGCGGGGCTGGTCAAGCAATACGCCTGGGCCTTTCCGGCCTTCAAGCGCCCGCAAGGCGCGCGCAACCCCATGGACATCGACCTGAGCACGCTGTCCGAGGACGAGGTCGCAGGCATCCTGGACTATGCCTTCAACCGGTATTTCGAGGATTCGGGCCTCTTCGGCACGGTCGAGGATTGCCTGGCCCGCGTCGAGCAACTGAAAGCCATCGGCGTGGCCGAGGTCGCCTGCCTGATCGACTATGGCATTGCCCCGGAGACCGTGCTGGAAGCGCTCTACCCGCTGGCCGAGGTGGTGCGCCGCGCCAACGCGGGCGCGGTGCTGGCGGAAACCGACCATTCACTGGCAGCCCAGATCGCACGCCACAAGGTCACGCATTTCCAGTGCACGCCGTCGATGATGCGGATGCTGATGGCCGATCCGGTGGCGCGGGGCGCGCTGGCGCGCGTGCCGAATGTGCTGATCGGCGGCGAGCCGCTCCCCGGGCCTCTGGCCGCCGAGGTCGCGGCGCTGACCGGCGCGCCGGTGCAGAACATGTACGGGCCGACCGAGACCACCATCTGGTCCTCCACCGCCACCACCACCGGCGGCACCGGGACCGAACCCATCGGCACACCCATCGCCAACACGCAGCTCTACGCCCTTGATCCGGCCATGCGACCGGTGCCCGAGGGCGTGGCGGGGGAGTTGTGGATCGGTGGCGACGGGGTTGCGCGCGGTTACTGGCGGCGCGATGACCTGACCGCCGAGCGCTTCCGTCCGAACCCGTTCGGGCCGGGGCGGATCTATCGCACCGGCGATCTGGTCCGGCGCGCGGGGGACGGGACGCTGGCCTATCTGGGCCGGGCGGATCACCAGATCAAGCTGCGTGGCCACCGGGTCGAACCAGGCGAGATCGAGGCCGCACTCGAGGCCCTGCCGGGGATCACCCGCGCCGCCGTCACCGCGCGCGAGGATACGCCCGGCGACCTGCGGCTGGTGGCCTATTACACCGGCACACCGGGGGCGGACCTGCGGACCGAACTGGCCGCCGCGCTGCCCGCGCATATGGTGCCGGCGCATTTCGTGCCGCTGGCGGCGTTCCCGCTGACCCCGAACCGCAAGATCGACCGCCAGGCGCTGCCCGCCCCGCGCCCGGTCGCGGTGGCAACGGCGCCCGCCACGGCGGCCCCGGCCGCGGGCGCGGGCGATACGCAGGCGGAAATCGCGCGGGTCTGGGCGGATGTGCTGGGCGTGGACACGATCGGCGCCGGGGACAATTTCTTTGATCTTGGCGGGCATTCGCTGCTGGCGGTGCAGGCACACCGGACGCTTCGGGCGCGGCTGGACCTGCCGGGGCTGTCGATCACCGACATCTTCCGCTTCCCGGTGCTGCGCGATCTGGTGGCGCATGTCGACGGGCGGTTGCGCCCGCAGCCGGTGGCCCCCGCCGCACCTGCAGCGGCCCAGCCGTCGGGCGCGCCGGAAGTGCCGCGCCCCGGCCGCCCCGAGACACGCCCCGATACACGCACCGATGCCATGGCGCGGCGGCGCGCCATGCGCGCGCGGCGGATGGAGCGGACATGAACGGGCCCGCGCAGGATACCCGCACCGCGGCGGGGCTGGCGGCCCTGTTCGACCCGCCCGTGCGCTTCGGCCTTGCCGATCCGCGCGCCCCGGCAGCGCCGCTCTATCCACAGGAGGCGCGCGCGGTCGCTTCCGCCCGGCGCGCGCGGCGGCGCGAATTTGCCGCCGGGCGCACGGCGGCGCGGGCGGCGCTGGCCGCACTGGACCTGCCGCCGCAGCCCATTCCCATGGCGCCGGACCGCGCGCCGGTCTGGCCAGCGGGCATCACCGGGTCAATCAGCCACACCGACACGCATTGCGTGGCCGTGGTTTCGAACGCGCCCGGTCTGCGCGGCCTTGGCATCGACATGGAGCCGTCACTGCCGCTGGAACGCGCGCTCTGGCCCGAGATCTGCACCATGGGCGAACTTGACGCGCTGCTGCAGCACCCGGCCGCAACGCGCGGTCTGCTGGCGCGCGCGCTCTTCTGCGCCAAGGAAGCGGCCTTCAAGGCGCAGTATCCCGTCAGCCGCACGGTCTTCGGCTTCCAGACGCTGGAGTTGACCATGCGCGAGCAGGGTTTCACCGCACGCTTCACACATGCGGTGCCCGGTTTCGCCGAGGGCGCGGAACTGCACGGGCGGCTGGCGCTGCTGGACGGCGTGCTCTGCGCCGGCGTCACCCTGTGAGCGTGGCCGCGACGGTGCAGCGCGCGGCGTGCAGGACCGGTCCGCAGCCCATGACCTTCGACTTCGGCGACACGCGCATCGCCGTGAACACGCCCGACCGCGCGGCGCTGCTGGCGCGCGTGCAGGCGCGGCTGCGGGCGGGCGAGGGCTTCGCGCTGGCGACCCTCAACCTCGATCATCTGGTCAAGCTGGAGCATGATCCGGCATTTCGCGCGGCCTATGCGGCGCAGGATCTGGTGGTGGCCGATGGCAACCCGGTGGTGTGGCTGTCCCGGCTGGCACGGCGCCCGGTGGCGCTGGTGCCGGGCGCGGACCTGGTGGTGCCACTGGCGCGGCAGGCGGCCGAGGCGGGCGTGCCGGTGGCGCTGGTGGGCAGCACGCCGCAGGCGCTGGCGGGGGGCCCCGCCGGGGGGGGGGCGCCGGGGGGGGGGGGGGGGGGGGGGGGGGGGCGGGGGCCCCCGCCGGCCGGGGGGGGGGCGCGCCGCCGATGGGCTGCGCGCGCAGGTGCCGGGGCTGGAGGTGGCACTGGAACTGGCCCCGCCGATGGGGTTCGACCCTCACAGCGACGGCGCGGCGGCGGTGCTGGAGCAGGTCGCGGCTTCGGGCGCGCGGCTGTGCCTGCTGGCGCTTGGCGCGCCAAGGCAGGAGGCGCTGGCCGCGCGTGGGCGCGCCGTGGCACCGGGGGTGGGTTTCGCCTCGATCGGGGCGGGGCTGGATTTCATCGCCGGGGCGCAAAGGCGCGCACCGGTCTGGGTGCGGCGGCTGGCGCTGGAATGGCTGTGGCGGATGCTGGGGCACCCGGCGCGCCTGGGCCTGCGCTACCTGCGCTGCGCCCTGGTACTGCCACGCCACACCCGGGCGGCCTGGCGGCTCCGCCGGAGCGGCTGACCCGGCCCTGACGGTTGCCCGCCCGCGCCCGCGAAGCGCCATGGGCGGGCGGGGCGCCGAGCAGGCGCCTCTTGCGCGCGGAACCCCGGCGCGGTCCGTGTCGCAAGCACCCCGCGGCCCTCGGGGTCATGCCCCATCGCGCCGCTTGCCCCCACGGGTCAGCATCGACATCCCCGCCCGTGCACCGCGCCCGGCGCGGCGGAGGTTCTCCATCAGACGCACCCCGCCCTGTGCCCCTTCCAGTCGCCGCCGGTTGCGCTGCACCATCAGCGCCTCGGGCAGCGCGGCGGCCAGCGCCGCCTCCACCGCCTCCAGGTTCCACTCGGGCGGTTCGGCCCGGACCGGGACCGGCACCACCCCCATGTCATCGCCGATCACCGCCATGGCCCGGCCCAGGCGGTCGGCGGCCTCCTCCGGCAGGCGGTTTTCAGGGAAGGGCCAGCCCGGCAGCACCAGATCGGCGGCGCTGGCCACGGCCACCACGCGCGGTGCGCGGCGCTGCGGCTCGCCGGCGCAGGCTTCCCGGAAGGCCGCCATCAGCCGGGCGTCTGCATCGCGCCCGGCACGGTTGGCGCGCACCACCCAGAGCAACAGGTCCGCGTCCCGCATCTCGGCCAGCAGCGCCGCGTTGCCCGCAGCGCCACCGTCGATGCCCGGCGTGTCGATCAGATGCACCGGCGTTCCGTCGATCTCGGCCGCGTGCGCCGTGGCGCGGTCGGTCGTCGGTGCGGCATCGGTCTCGGCCGCGTTGCGGCGCAAGAGCGCGTTGATGAGCGTGGACTTTCCAGCGCTGAGCTGCCCCACCACCAGAACGCGCAGCGGCGCGTCGGGCAGGGCCAGCCGCGCACGGTCGCGCCCGGTGCTGTCCAGATCAAGCTCCAGCAATTCGGCGTCCGAAAACCGCAGCCGCCCCGAATACAGGTCCACCGCCGCGATGGCGACCTCTTCCAGCAGGGCCAGTTGCGCATCGCGCTGCATCTGGTCGGTCAGGCGCGCCTGCAGCCCGGCGGCGGCGATACGCTCGATCTCGCGCAGCACGCCCACCGCCGGATTGACCATCAGCCGCACCCCGCGCCAGACCAGATAGCCCGAGTCCCAGGCCGCCTGTGCCCGCGCCCGCTGCTGCCAGGCCCACCATAACCCGCGCACCGGCAACTGGTCCGAAAAGGGCACGCTGCGGCGCAGGAAGGCGCGATAGCGCAGCGCCACGCGGTCGACCAGCAAAAGCGCCTCGGGCAAGGTGAAATCCAGCGCCCCGCGCCGCCCGCCCGACAGGTCGGCGGCAACGCTTTCGATCACGGCCAGGGCCTCGGCGGGCATCTCGTCCCATGGGCGCGGGGACTGCAGGCGCGCCTCTGCGCGGGCGCAGGCGCGGCGCCAGGCCTCGGTATCGCCCTCGGACCACTCGGGGTCCGGGGGCGGGCGGGCGGAACCGCGCCTGCCGGTTGCCGTCACGGTGGGCTTGTCGACCTCGGCGGCCTCGGGGGGCGTGTCGGCCTCGGCGCTGGCCGGCGCCCGACTGCGCTGCCAGCGCGCCAGCAGCCGCGCCCCGCGCGCCAGCACGATCAGCACCACCGTCGCCGCCACGAACACCAGCAGCCAGCCGCGCTCGAACAGCCAGACAAAACCCAGAACCGTGGCCACCGCAAAGGGCAGGAGCAGCACGCCCAGAAGGCCGAGCTGGCTCCAGCGCAGGAAGATGCGGCGCAGGGTATCAGCGGGCGACATCGCGCGCCCTCCGGAAGGCATCGGCATAGATCCGGCGCAGGGTGGCGGCATCCGTCGCCTGCCCCTGCGCGGTGCGGTGCAGCCAGTAGGCCCCGGCGCGGCCCAGCGCATAGGTGGCGGCAAAGCTGACCGCCGCGGCCGCCGCGGCGCCCAGGGTCTGGCCCACCACCGGCACCAGCTTCGCCGCCTGCCGCGCGCCATGGGCCAGGGTCATCCGCAGCACCACGCCCGAGCCCAGCGCAGCACCGAAGGCCGCCGCCCGCGCGCCCGTCCAGCGCAGCCCCTGCCGGGCGGCCAGCGCGTGCAGCATGGCGCCCTGCAGCGCGGGCACGGTGACCGTGCCGATGACGGGGGCGGCATCGCTGGCCCCCGCCGCGCCCGCATACCACAGCACCAGCGGGCGCAGTTCGGCAAAGCGCGCCGTCTCGGCGTCCGCCGCACGGTCCTGCGCGATCAGGAGCGTCAGGTCCGGCAACATCTCCACCAGCGCCGCGCGCAGGTGATCCAGCCCCTCGGCCGGTGCGCTTCCGGGCAGGGCCAGCGTGACCGCGGGCAGCGCCCCGCCAACCGCCCGTTCCAGCCCCGCCTGCGCCGCCGCCTGGGCGCGCGCGCGCGTGGCCGGATCGTCCAGCAGATCGGCCCCGGTGTGCAGCGCCAGAATCGGCAGGCGGCGCCGACGGCGGCGCAGGTCCGCCAGCACGTCGTGCAATGCGCCCTGCGCCGGATCGTCCAGCCGCGCCACCGCAAGCACGGCATGGCTGCCGCTTTCGGCCACGGCCAGATCCTCGGTCGGGTCATAGCCGGTTTCACCCAGCCCGCGCGTGTCAAGAAACCGCAACACCGGGTGATCGGCGGGGAAATCGAAGGCCCGCGCGGTCCGGGTGCAGGGGGTGAACCCGTCGCCCACCTGCGCCCGCCCGGTCAGCGCCCGCACCACCGAGGACTTGCCCGCCCCGGTCTTGCCCAGCAGCCACAGCACCGGCAGCGGTGGGCGGGCGGCCGCCTGCGCGCGCAGGTCCACCCTTTCCCCCAGCCCCAGAATGCGGCGAATGTGCGGCGTCACCTGGCTTTTGCCCCTTTCAACGCGCGTTCAGCGGGATTGCGCGCCGATTGTTGCGCAGTTCGCAGGAATGTCCAGACCGCTCCCCATTCCTGCCTGAATTCATGGTCAGACAGGGAGTCATGTGACCGGGATGAGATGTGGATTCTGACATGGACCGACTGACCGAAATGGAAGCCTTTGCCACGGTCGTGGACCAGGGCGGTTTCACCGACGCGGCGCGCAAGCTGGGAATTTCGAAATCGGCAGTGTCCAAGCATGTCTCGTCGCTGGAGGCGCGGCTGGGCGCGCGGCTGCTCAACCGCACCACACGGCGGGTCAGCCCCACCGACATCGGTCTGATGTATTATGACCGCGCGCGCCGGGTGCTGACAGACGCGGGCGAGGCCGACAGCCTGGTTACTGCACTGCAATCGGAACCTTCGGGACAGTTGCGCATTTCGGTGCCGACCGATTTCGGCGCGGCAAAGGTCGCGCCCATGCTCGGGGACTTCCTGCGCGCGCACCCGGATGTCACCGTGAACATGGTGCTGAAGAACCGCTATGTCGAACTGATCTCGGAAGGGTTTGACATGGCCATCCGCATCGGCGAACTGGAGGACAGCAGCCTGCGTGCGCGGCGGTTCTGCGAGACCGGGCAGCGGCTGGTCGCCTCGCCCACCTATCTGTCGCGTTATGGCCGCCCGGAACGGATCGATGATCTGAACGCGCACCGGCTTCTGCATTATTCCAGCCAGGCCAGCGGCCATGTCTGGAAGATCACCGCACCCTCGGGCGAGGTGCGGCAGGTGCGCAGCCCCGGCTGGCTGACCGTCAACGATGGGCAGTCGCTGTTGCGGGCGGCGGTGGCGGGGCTGGGGATCGCCTATCTGCCGAGCTTTCTCTATCATCAGGCCATGGCCGACGGGCTGGTGACCGATGTGATCCCCGACCTCCCGCGCGAGGTGATGGGCATCTACGCGGTCTATCCGCCGGGGCGGTTCACCCAGCCCAAGGTGCGCGCCTTCATCGACTTCCTGGTCGATCGCTTCGCCGAATGCGGCCCGGACACCTGGTAGAAGGATCGCGCGCAGGCAAATCGCGGGGGGCTGAGACCGGCCAGTCGGTGCCGCCGGTCCAGCCAATGGCACAGGAAAGCGCGCCCCTTCAAAGCGCCCGCTCAGCGCCCCGCCCGGCCCACCCATGGCGCTTCGGAGGCGCCGCCCGGCGCAAGCGCCGAACGCGCA
>JAFIEE010000025.1 GCA_020832705.1 Paracoccaceae bacterium | reverse complement strand
TTGCGCCCATACGGGCGCAACGCCCCCGGAGTATTTCTCGGCAAGAAAATGAAGTCAGTGCAGCACGGTGTCCTGGCGGTTATCGGCATCGCGCTGCGAGGCCGAAAGCCGCGCGCCGATCATCAGCCCGTCCGGTCCGGCGGTAACCGGGACGGTGGCGCCGTCGGTGACCTCGCCCCCCAGCAGCATTTCGGCCAGCGGGTCCTGCACCGCGCGCTGGATCACGCGCTTCAGGGGGCGGGCGCCGAAGACCGGGTCATAGCCTTCGTCGGCCAGCCAGGTGCGGGCGCTGTCATCCAGATCCAGCGTGATCTTGCGCGCCAGCAGGCGTTTGAGCAGACGGTCCATCTGAATGCCCACGATGGCGTCCATATCCTCGCGCCGCAGCCGGTCGAAGATCACGGTTTCATCGAGCCGGTTCAGGAACTCGGGGCGGAAATGGTTGCGCACGGCCTCCATCACCTCGGCCCGGGCCTGGGCGCTGTCGGTCCCGTCGGGCAGGCGTGACAGCGCCTGCGACCCGAGGTTCGAGGTCAGCACGATCAGCGTCTGCTTGAAGTCCACCGTGCGGCCGTGGCCGTCGGTCAGAACCCCGTCGTCGAGCACCTGCAAGAGCACGTTGAAGACCTCGGGGTGGGCCTTTTCGACCTCGTCGAACAGGATCACCTGATAGGGGCGGCGGCGGACGGCTTCGGTCAGCACGCCGCCTTCCTCGTAGCCGACATAGCCCGGAGGGGCGCCGATCAGCCGCGCGACGGCGTGTTTCTCCATGAATTCGCTCATGTCGATGCGCACCATCGCCTGATCATCGTCGAACAGGTATTCGGCCACGGCCTTGGTCAGTTCGGTCTTGCCCACGCCCGTGGGGCCGAGGAAGAGGAAGCTGCCAAGGGGGCGGTTTTCATCGTTCAGCCCGGCGCGGGCGCGGCGCACGGCATTGGCGACAGCGCGCACGGCAGCGTGCTGGCCGACGACGCGCTTGTGGAGCTCTTCCTCCATCCGCAGGAGCTTCTCGCGCTCGCCTTCGAGCATCTTGGACGTGGGAATGCCCGTCCAGCGTTCGACCACCTGGGCGATCTGTTCGGGGCGGACGGCTTCGGCCACCATTTCGGACCCTTCGCGGTCCTCGGCCTCGGCCAGTTGCTTTTCCAGTCCCGGAATGATGCCGTAGGAAAGTTCCCCGGCGCGGGCCAGGTTGCCTTCGCGCTTGGCCGCGTCCAGTTCGGCGCGGGCGCGGTCCAGCTGTTCCTTCAGGTCGCGGGCCGAGGCCAGCTTGTCGCGTTCGGCCTGCCATTTCGCCGTCATTTCGGCGCTGCGTTGCTGCAGGTCCGACAGTTCCTTTTCCAGCCGTTCCAGACGGTCGCGGGAGGCGGTGTCGTCCTCCTTCTTCAGCGCCTCGGCCTCGATCTGCTTTTGCAGGATCTCGCGGTCCAGCGCATCGAGTTCCTCGGGCTTGCTGTCGACCTCCATGCGCAGGCGCGAGGCAGCCTCGTCCATCAGGTCGATGGCCTTGTCGGGCAGGAAGCGGTCGGTGATGTAGCGATGCGACAGTGTTGCCGCGGAGACCAGCGCGCTGTCACTGATGCGCACGCCGTGGTGGAGTTCGTATTTCTCCTTGATGCCGCGCAGGATGGAGATCGTGTCCTCCACGGTCGGTTCCTCGACCAGCACGGGCTGGAAGCGCCGGGCAAGGGCTGCGTCCTTTTCCACGTGCTTGCGGTATTCGTCCAGCGTGGTGGCGCCGACGCAATGCAACTCGCCCCGCGCCAGCGCGGGCTTGATCAGGTTGGCGGCGTCCATGGCGCCTTCGGATTTGCCCGCGCCGACAAGGGTGTGCATCTCGTCGATGAAGAGGATGATTTCCCCGGCGGCGGCGGTGATTTCGGACAGGATGGATTTCAGCCGTTCCTCGAATTCGCCGCGGTATTTGGCGCCGGCGATCAACGCGCCCATGTCCAGCGCCATCAGCCGCTTGTTGCGCAGGGATTCGGGCACGTCGCCATTGACGATGCGCAGCGCCAGCCCCTCGGCGATGGCGGTCTTGCCGACGCCGGGTTCGCCGATCAGCACCGGGTTGTTCTTGGTCCGGCGGCTCAGCACCTGCATGGAGCGGCGGATTTCCTCGTCGCGGCCGATGATGGGATCGATCTTGCCCGCGCGGGCGGCCTCGGTCAGGTCGCGGGCGTATTTCTTCAGCGCCTCGTAACCGTCTTCGGCCGAGGCGCTGTCGGCGGTGCGGCCCTTGCGCAGGTCCTCGATCGCGGCGTTGAGGGATTGCGCGCTGACGGCGCCGGCGTCCAGCGCGTCCTTGGCCTCGGATTTCACCAGCGCCAGCGCGGTCAGCAGGCGCTCGACCGGCACAAAGCTGTCGCCGGCCTTCTGGGCCAGTTTCTCGGCCTGATCCAGCACCTTGGCGGTCTGGCCGTCCATGTAGACCTGACCCTGCCCGCCCTGCACCTGCGGCAGCTTGGCCAGCGCGATGTCATTGGCCTGGGCCACGCGTTCCGGCGCGCCGCCCGCGCGCTTGATCAGGTTGGCGGCCATACCCTCGGAGTCATCCAGCAGTGCCTTGAGCAGATGCCCCGGCACCAGCCGCTGGTGATCTTCGCGCAAGGCGATGGTCTGCGCCGCCTGCAGGAACCCGCGGGCTCGTTCGGTGAACTTCTCGATATTCATTGCCTGTCACTCCTTCGAAAGCGTCCGAGAATGATGCGCCCGCACGCTGCGGCTCGCCGGGGCTCGGACCTTGACTGTTACTTGGGAAGAGAGCGGCACTGTTGCAAGATCGCATCGCAGATCCGGCGGCCAGTTGGCGGCAAGTTTATATAATATAATTATATCAGTCTTTTATAAGACTATCATGCGACAACACTTGCGCCAAACACTCAGCGATAAAGCAGCGACTTGCCGTTGTGGAACAGATGGATTCGGTCCGGCTCGGCAATCAGTTTGACATTGCGGCCGCGCATCTCGGCATGCGTGCCGGGCAGCTTGGCAAGCATCGGCCTCTCGCGCCCGTCAGGCTTGAAATAGAGCACGGTCAATTCGCCCAGCGCCTCGACGATCTCGACCTGGCCACGATACAGGAATTCTTCACCGTCGGTGGCGGTCAGGTCCTCTGGGCGTACGCCAAGGTTGACCTTCAGCCCCTTGTCGCCGTCATTGGTGGGGATGTCGGCGCGTGCGGTGCCGCCCCCTTCGAGCTTGACCACCGTCTGCGGGCCGGTTTCCACCACCTCGCCGGGGATCATGTTCATCGCCGGGGAGCCGATGAACTGCGCCACGAACTCGTTTTCGGGCCTGTTGTAAAGCTCCAGCGGGCTGCCCACCTGGCTGATCCCGCCGCCTGCCAGCACGACGATCCGGCTGGCAAGCGTCATCGCCTCGACCTGATCATGGGTCACGTAGATCATGGTCGACTCGGGCATCGATTCCTTCAGTTGCGCAATCTCGATCCGCGTGGCGACCCGCAGCGCGGCATCGAGGTTCGAAAGCGGCTCGTCAAAGAGATACACCTTGGGGTCGCGGACGATCGAACGCCCGATCGCCACCCGCTGACGCTGGCCCCCGGAAAGCGCCTTGGGCAGGCGATCCAGATACTGGTCCAGTTGCAGGATCCTTGCCGCGCGCGACACCGCCGCGTCGATTTCCTGTCTGGATTTCTTCGCGATCTTCAGCGCAAAGGCCATGTTGTCGCGCACGGTCATGTGCGGATACAGCGCATAGGTCTGGAACACCATGGCGATGCCGCGCTGCGCGGGGGGGATATCGTTGACCACAAGACCGTCGATTTCCAGCGTGCCGCCGGTGATCCGCTCCAGCCCGGCGATCATGCGCAGCAGCGTGGACTTGCCGCACCCGGAGGGACCGACAAAGACGATCAGTTCGCCCTTCTTGATGTCCAGGTTGATGTCGCTCAGTACCTTGACGTCGCCATATGCCTTTTCGACATCGGTCAGTTTGAGGTCAGCCATCTGTCCCTCCTCCCCTCGTGTTATCGTTTCTGGACCAGACAGGGCTGCCAGGGCCCCAGATGCACCAGACCGTCCTCTCCCGGCCCGGAGCTGTTCAGTTCCTGCCCGATGGTCACCCAATGCCCCTCGGGCAGGTGCAGGTTCATCGGTTCGTGCCCCAGGTTGAAGGCGCAGAACAGGGTTTCGCCCTCCACCTCGCGGATGAAGGACAGCGTGTCCCCCGCCACATGCAGGTCGCGCAGGCTGCCGCGCACCAGCGCGGGATGCGCGCGCCGGAACGTGATGGCGCGGCGGTAATGATGCAGCAGCGCATCGGGCGCGCGTTCCTGCGAATCCACGGCCAGATGCACATGTTCGCGCGCTACCGGCAGCCACGGGATCGCCCGTGAGAAACCGCCATTGAGCTCGCTTGCGGTCCAGACCATGGGGGTGCGGCACCCGTCGCGGCCCTTGAACTCGGGCCAGAAGCGGATGCCATAGGGGTCCTGCAGATCCTCGAAGCACAATTCGGCTTCGGGCAGGCCCAGTTCCTCGCCCTGATACAGGCAGACCGACCCGCGCAGGCACAAGAGCAGCGTCGCATAGACGCGCGCCGCCGCAGGCGTCAGGTCCCAGCGCGAGATATGGCGCACCACATCGTGGTTGGAAAACGCCCAGCACGCCCAGCCTTCGGGCGCGGAATAGTCCAGATGCCGCAACACGGCCGCGATCCGCGGCGCCGAGGGCGCATCGGGCGACAGGAACTCGAAGGCATAGCACATCTGCACCTTGTCCCCGCCCGAGGTGTATTCGCCAAGGATTTCCAGCCCGCGCTGGGCGTCGCCGACCTCGCCCACGGCAGCGGCGCCATAGACATCAAGCAAGGCCCGGAAGCGGCGCAGGAAGTCCAGGTTCTCGGGCTGGTTCTTGTCGTAGAGATGTTCCTGATAGTTGTAGGGGTTCACCGCCGGCGCGATGGAGGCGTTGCGCTGCTCGGGTGGCAGGGCGGGATTGTCGCGCAATTGCCGATCGTGGACGTAGAAGTTGATCGTGTCCAGCCGGAAGCCGTTCACGCCCCGGTCCAGCCAGAACCGCGTGACGTTCAACAGTTCCTCCTGCACCGCCGGTTCGTGGAAGTTCAGGTCCGGTTGCGTGTCCAGGAAGTTGTGCAGGTAATACTGACAGCGCGTGGTGTCCCAGGCCCAGGCCGAGCCGCCGAAGATCGACAGCCAGTTGTTGGGCGGCGTGCCATCGGGTTTGGGATCGGCCCAGACATACCAGTTGGCGCGCGGGTTGTCCTTGCTGGAGCGGCTTTCCCGGAACCACGGGTGCTGGTCCGAACTGTGCGACAGCACCAGATCGATCAGCACCTTCAGCCCCAGCTTGTGCGCCGTGGACACCAGCAGGTCGAAATCCGCCAGAGATCCGAACATCGGATCCACGTCGCAGTAATCCGACACGTCGTAGCCGAAATCCTTCATCGGCGAGGTGAAGAAGGGCGATATCCAGATGGTATCGACGCCCAGGCTGGCGATGTAGGGCAGCCGTTCGACGATGCCCAGAAGGTCGCCGATACCGTCGCCGTTGCTGTCCTGATAGCTGCGGGGGTAGATCTGGTAGATCACCGCCCCGCGCCACCATTCGGGATCGTTGCGGACGGCTTCGTCCGCTCTGAGGATGGATTGTGCCGGCATGTCTTTCATCTTTGTTATTTCACCGAACCGGCCAGCAGGCCGCGCACCAGGAAGCGCTGCATGGTGAAGAACACCACCAGCGGCACCGCCAGCGAGACAAAGGCCGCCCCCGCAAGGATTCCCCAGTCCCCCCCGCGCGAGCCCAGCAGGTCATCGGCGATCTTGACCGTCATCACCTGGCTCGCCGCGCCCGACGGCAGGAACACCTTGGCCACCAGCAGGTCGTTCCATGTCCAGAGGAACTGGAAGATGGCAAAGCTGGCCAGCGCCGGGAAGCTGAGCGGCAGGATGATCCGCACGAAGATCTGGAAATCCGTCGCCCCGTCCACCTTGGCGCTTTCGATGATGTCGCGCGGCAATCCGACCATGTAGTTGCGCAACAGGTATATCGCGAGCGGTAAGCCGAAGCCGGTATGCGCCAGCCATATGCCCAGGAAACTCTGCCCGATGCCGATGCTGGTGTGCAGCGACAGAAGCGGCACCAGCGCCAGTTGCAAGGGCACCACCAGCAGCCCCACCACCGCGGCGATCAACAGCCCGCGCCCCGGAAAATCCATCCAGGCCAGCGCATAGGCCGCGAAAGCCGCGATCAGGATGGGGATGACCGTGGCCGGGATCGTCACCGTCAGCGTGTTGATGAAGGCCCGGTCCATCCCGTCAGCGGTCAGCACCGTGTTGTAGTTCGCAAGCGTGAATTGCGGCGGTGTGCGCGCCTCGAAATAGATCAGAGGACCGCGCGCGCCGAAGCTTTCGTCATGTTCCAGCCGGAAATCGCCGTTCTCCATCACCGTAAGCGAAGCCCCCGAGCGCAGCTCGGCGGTGGTGCCGGCAGGGAATTCGCCCGGTTCCACCGCGCGGCCGCCAAAGGCGCTGATGCGGCCCGTGCCATCGGGGAAGCGCTCGGCCAGCGCACGGTCGGCAAACACGTTGCCCTCGATCACGAAACTGCCGTTCACCTCGCGTTCGTCGTCGGTGTCGGCGCGGGTGCGGAAGTTCAGGTCCACCGCCATCGGTGCCTGCCACCAGCCGGAGTTGGAAATCTGGTCCCGGTCGCGGAAGGATGACACGAACAGCCCGACGGTCGGCAGCAGCCACAACAGCACCAGCACCACAACGGTGATGTTGACGACAATGCTGAGGCCCGATTTCTGTCCTGCGATATTGTCCATTGTCCTGTGCCTCCTCAGCGCATTTCCTTGCGGGCCTGGGCGATGTTCCAGATCATCACCGGCAGCACCAGGATCATGATGACAAAGGCCACCGCCGTCGCCCGGCCGTCATCGCGGAACATGTAGGTCATCATGTAACTGGGCAGGATGTGGGTGCCGAAGTTCCCGCCCGTCATCGTGTAGACGATGTCGAAGACCTTGAGCACCAGGATGGTGATGGTGGTCCAGACCACGACGATCGTGCCCATGATCTGCGGCACCTTGATGGAAAAGAACACCTGGAACGGGTTGGCGCCGTCGATGATCGCGGCTTCGATGGTTTCCTCGGGGATGCCGCGCAGCGCCGCCGAGAGGATGACCATGGCGAATCCGGTCTGGATCCAGACCAGAATGAACATCAGGAAGAAGTTGTTCCAGAACGGGATCTGGACCGGGTCTACGGGTGACAGGCCGAAGAAATCGCGCGTGGCGTTGATGATGCCGATATCGGGGTTGGCGGAATAGACGAATTTCCAGATCAGCGAGGCCCCGACGAAGCTGATCGCCATGGGCATGAAGATCAGGGACTTGGCGATGTTGCCCCATTTCAGCCGGTCGGTCAGTTGCGCCACAAGAAGCCCGAAAAACGTGGCCATGGCGGGCACCACGAGAATCCACAGCAGGTTGTTGAACACCGCCGTGCGGAAGCTTGAGCCCGCGAACAGGTCTGCATAATTGCCCAGCCCGATGAAGTTGTTGCCCGACCGGTCGAACAGCGACCGCCAGAACGACCCCACCACCGGATAGGCCAGATACAGCCCCAGCGCGAACATGGCCGGAAACAGGAACAGCCACGGGCGCACCTTGTTGGCGCGGTTGATGTTCCGCCCCGCCTGCGGCCCCTTGGCCGGGAAGATCACCTTGTCGAGGATGATGTTGGAAAAATAGAAATATCCAACACACCCGCCGACACCGATCACGATGGTTAGAACACCCTCATCCCCCGGAGCCCGGGCCGCCGCCGCCCGTGGGGGCCGGGGCCCGGCGGCCCGGCCGGGCCGCCGGAGGCGGTGGCATGCGCGCGCGCGGCGCCTCCGTCGTCACACGCGCGCGCAGATCGCCCTCAGCGCATTGCGTCCCAGCGCGTCTGGATGGCGTCGGCCACATCCTCGGCCGAGGTGCCGGTGACGAAATCCACCATCCCGGTCCAGAACGCGCCCGCGCCGATCTCGCCCGGCATCACGTCCGAGGCATCGAAGCGGAAGGTCGTCGCATCCAGAAGGATCTGGTTCATGGCGCGCAGCGAATCGTCGCCGAAGGTGTCGAGGTTCACGCCCGTGTGCGGGGTCAGGAAGCCCGACTGCGTCATCCAGACCTCGTGCGCGATCGGGGTCTTGAAGAACTCGATCAGGCCGCGTGCGGCCTCGCTGTCATCGGTGATGGCGAACTGCGTGCCTGCCCCCATGACCGGGTCGCCCAGGTCCTTGTCGGCGAAGGACGGGAAGTAGAAGAAATCATAATCCTCGCCATACTCGGACCCGTCCGGGAAGAAGGACGGAATGAAGGACGCCTGCTTGTGCATGTAGCAATCGGGCGGGATCTGGAACAGGCCCGCCGGGCTGTCGCGGAAGTCGGTGGTCGCTGCCGCCTGCGGCCCGCCCTGCACCCAGCCATCGGAATGCACGAAGGTGCCGAAGGTCTCGATCGCCTCGATCACCTCGGGCGAGTTGAAGGGCAGATCATTGGTGATCCAGTCGTCATAGAGCTCCGGCGCGTGCAGCCGCAGCATGATGTCCTCGATCCAGTCGGTCGCTGGCCAGCCGGTGGCCGCACCCGAACCCAGCCCGATGCACCAGGGCGTGCCGCCGTCATCGACCATCTGCTGCGAAAGCGCCAGCAGCTCCTCCATGCTCTCGGGGATGTCATAGCCCATTTCATCGAACTGGTCGGGCGCGTACCAGACCAGCGATTTCACATCGACCTTGTAGAAGAAGCCATACATCGCCTCTTCGCCATCCGGGCCGGGGAAGCTGCCCAGATCGACCCAGGACTGCCCCGCGGCGTAGTTTTCCACCATCCACTCGGCAGTCTCGGCGCCCAGCGGCGCCAGCGCGCCGCGCGCGGCCATGTCGGCGGCCAGACCGGGCTGCGGGAAGACGGCAATGTTGGGCGCCGAATTGGCCTGAATGGCGATCACGATGTCCTGTTCGAAACTGTCGGAGCCCGAGTAATCCACGGTCGCGCCGGTCGCGGCTTCGAAATAGGCCATCACGTTGCGCACCATCTCGGCGTCCACGCTCAGCCACGGCCCGGTGATGGTCAGGGTCTGGCCGCTGAAGTCATGGGCATCCGCGAATGCCTCGAAGCTGGCCCAGTCGAACCGGTCGTCGCTGCCGGGCTCGATGATCAGGTTCTGCGCCGAAGCCCCGCCCGCAATCAGGGCAAGCGCCGCCGCACCGGCATAAAGTCTGGCTTTCATCTTGAAACCTCCCAAGGTTGTTTCCGCTCAATGCCTTCCGGGCCAAGAGCCATCAGGCAACGTGCAGGTTCACCAAGACACGGCCGGGAATCAATGACCCAAACCGCTTTGGATGCCTGGACCGTTACCGATATCAGCGCATGTGTCAATCGCGCAGTCCTGCAAGGCTTCGTTTTTCCTTATTCTTTTCGCACCTGCAGAAACCCGGCACGCAAGTATCCCCTTTCCATACGCCGCAATTCGCGCATAGTATCGGGGCGGAATTGAAGGCGGTTTGAACGCGCAATGGGCATCACACTCAAGGAACTGGCGCAGTCGCTGGGGCTGTCACCGACCACCGTCAGCCGGGCGCTGAACGGCTATCCGGAGGTGAACGAGGACACCCGCTGGCGCGTCATGGAAGCCGCGCGCAAGCTGAACTACCGGCCCAACACCCGTGCGAAAAGCCTCGCCACCGGGCGCGCGCAGGCGATCGGTCACGTCATCCCGGTCAGCGACCAGCACGAGATCGTCAACCCCGTGTTCGCCGATTTCATCGCCGGGGCCGGTGAAAGCTATACCCGCGCCGGGTATGACATGGTGATCTCCGTGGTCGCCGATGCCGAGGAAGCGCAGGTCTATCGCGATCTTGTCGGGCGCGGCACCGTGGACGGGCTGATCGTGCACGCGCCGCGCCAGCAGGACCCGCGCATTCCGTTGCTGCGCGACCTGGGCATTCCCTTCCTGGTGCACGGCCGTTCAAGCGGTGTCGAACGGCCCTATTCCTGGCTTGATATCAACAACCGGCGCGGCTTCGCCCGGGCCACCGACTTCCTGCTTGATCTCGGACACCGGCGCATCGGCTTCGTCAACGGGCTCGAGGTCATGGACTTCGCCGCCCGGCGCCGCAGCGGCTATCTGGACGCCCTGGCCGGGCGCGGGCTGCGCGCCGATCCGGCGCTGATGCAGTCGGCCGAGATGACCGAAACCAACGGCTACCGCGCCGCACGGCGAATGCTGGCGCTGCCTGATCCCCCAACCGCCTTTCTGGTGTCATCTATGCTGCTGGCCATCGGCGTGCGTCACGCGCTGTGGGAAGCAGGTCTGCACATGGGGCGCGATGTGTCGGTGATCACCCATGACGACGACCTGTCCTATCTGAAGAATGGCGACGAGGTGCCGATCTTCACGGCAACCCGGTCCTCGATCCGCGAGGCCGGGCGGCTGGCCGCAGACATGCTGCTGGAGCTGGTCGGACAGCGGACCGAGGCGCCCCTGACCCGCCTGCTCGAGGTGGACCTGATCATCGGGCAGTCCACGGGGCCCTGCCCCCAACGCCAGAGGGATAGCGCATGACCACCGACCTGCCCCTGACCCGCCGCGATTTCCCGCCCGGTTTCCTGTTCGGCTGCGCCACATCGGCCTATCAGATCGAAGGTCACGCACAGGGCGGCGCCGGGCCCACGCACTGGGACACCTTCGCCGCCACGCCGGGCAATGTGGTCCGGGCCGAAGATGGCGCGCGCGCCTGCGATCACCTGAACCGGATGGACGAGGACCTTGACCTGGTGGCGGGCGCCAATCTGGATGTCTACCGCTTCTCGGCAAGCTGGGCACGGATCCTGCCCGAGGGGCGCGGGCCGGTGAATGCACAGGGGCTGGACTTCTACGACCGGCTGGTGGACGGGTTGCTGGCGCGGGGGCTGAAACCGGCGCTGACGCTCTATCACTGGGAACTGCCTGCGGCGCTGGCGGATCTGGGCGGCTGGCGCAACCGCGACATCGCGGGCTGGTTTGCCGACTATACCGAGGTGCTGTGTCGGCGCATCGGGGACCGGGTCTGGTCCGCCGCGCCGGTCAACGAACCGTGGTGCGTGGCCTGGCTGAGCCATTTTCTGGGCCATCACGCCCCGGGGATGCGCGATATCCGCGCCACCGCGCGGGCCATGCACCATGTGGGGTTGGCGCACGGGCGCGCGATTGCGGCGATGCGGGGGCTGGGCATGACCAACCTCGGCGCGGTGTGCAATTTCGAATACGCCGAACCGGCCGAGGACACGCCCGAGGCCCGCGCCGCGGCGCGCCGCTATGACGGCATCTACAACCGCTGGTTCCTGGGCGGCATGTTCCACGGCACCTGGCCCGCCGATGTGCTGGAGGGGCTGGCCCCGCACATGCCCCCGCGCTGGCACGATGACATGGCCACCATCAGGGCGCCGGTGGACTGGCTGGGCATCAACTACTATACCCGCAAGCTGATCGCCCCCGCCGCCGGGCCCTGGCCAGCCTTGCAGGAGATCGACGGGCCGCTGCCGAAGACCCAGATGGGCTGGGAGATTTACCCGGAGGGGCTGTATCACTTCCTGCGCTTCGCGCATGACCACTACACCCGGGGCATTCCCATCCATGTCACCGAGAACGGCATGGCCAACCCGGACCTGCCCGGCGAACCGGACCTGCCGCGCATCGACTATATCGGCGCGCATCTGCAACAGGTCCGCCGCGCCATCGCCGACGGGGTGCCGGTGCAGGGTTATTACGTCTGGTCGCTTCTGGACAATTACGAATGGGCGCTTGGCTATGAAAAGCGCTTCGGGCTGGTGCATGTGGACTTCGACAGCTTGCAACGCCGCCCCAAGGCATCCTATGACGCGCTGGCCCGTGCCCTTTCGCGCGGCTGACCCGCCCGAGCCTGCGGAGCCTGCGCCATGACCGATGCCAAACATGCCGTGATCGTCGCCGATGTCGGCGGCACCAATACCCGCGTGGCGCTGGCCCATGGTGGCGCGGTGGATACCGGCTCGATACGGCGCTATCGCAATGCCGATGCGGCGCGGCTCGAGGATGTGCTGCGCCGCTATCTCGACGAGGCCGCTCCGGGACCGGTGGCGGGCGCCTGCGTGGCACTGGCTGGCCCCGTGCGCAACGGGGCTGCACAGATGACCAACCTCGGCTGGGCGCTCACCGAGACCGACCTGGCCGCCGCCACCGGCGCTGCCACCGGGCGGGTGGCGCTGCTCAACGACCTGCAGGCCCAGGGCCACGCGCTCGGGCGTATCGCCCCGGAGCACCTGCAGCCGCTGCGCTCGGGCAGGCCCGAACCGGACGCGCCGCGGCTGGTGATCGGTTTCGGCACCGGAGTCAACGCGGCGGCCGTCCACCCACTGCCTGGCGGCGGCGCGCTGGTGCCCCCGGCCGAGGCGGGGCACATACACCTGCCCGTGGCCGATGATCTGGACGCCGAACTGGCCGCCTGGATGCGCGGCCAGGGCACTTTCGCCTCGGCCGAGGACGTGCTGTCGGGCAGCGGGCTGGAGCGGCTCTACCGCTTCCATGCCGAACGGGCGGGCAGCCCCGACCGGCTGGACGCCGCCGCCATCATGGCCGCCATGGATGCCAACGACCCGCGCGCGCGGGAAACGGGGGCGCATTACACGCGGCTGATGGCGCGCTACACGGCGCTGCTGGCGCTGGTGCACCTGCCTTTCGGCGGGATTGCCTTCATCGGCGGCGTGGCCCGCGCCTTCGCCCCGCACGCAGGCGCCTTCGGCTTCGACGCCGCATTCCGGCAGATGGGGCGGTTTTCCGATTTCGTCGCCGCCTTTCCGGTGGCGGTGCTGACCGATGACTACGCCGCCCTGACCGGCTGCGCCGCCTACCTGCACGCCCGCAACCGCTGCTGACCCGCGCCCGGCGCGGCCCGGCCCCCCCCCGGGGGGGGGGCCGGGGGGGGGGGGGGGGGGCATCTGCGGGGCGCAAGGGTGGGTGGGTGGGCGCGCCGCAGATGCGGTGTCCGGGCGTGGCCCCGCCGCCAGGATCAGGCCCCCGCTGCCAAGCGCACGCCCAGACGTTCCAGCGCCCAGGGTGCCAGCGCGCGCAGCACATCGGCCATGGCGCTGTCGAAGGCCTCGACAATCGCCAGCGCCTCATCCGACGCCGCCGGCGCCAGCGCCTGGAAGACGCGCGTGGCCAGCACCTGCCCGTCATCGTCACGCACCAGCCGCGCGGTCAGCCGCACCCGCACCTGCACCGTGTCATCCGCGCGCAGTTCGGCCTGGAAATCGGTCAGATCGGTGATCAGGGTGAAATCGCTTATCCCGCCCGGCAGCGCCCGGCGGCCGACATGGCGCAGGGCATTGGTATCCTCGAAGGCGCGCACCAGCAGCCCGCGCACCATCACCGGCGCCTCGTCGGTCCAGCGCGCCCGCGGCAGATAGGCCGCCTGAAGCGGGTTCGGGCGGATCATGATCCGGTCGGTCGCCAGCCCCCCGGTGCTTTCCGGTGTCTCGATCACCAGCGACCGCGCGATGCTGCGCGGCGCCCGCCCGATATCGCCGGGCACGCGCAACTCGTAGGCATCGAGCGGGCGCGTCGCCTCGCCCAGCCCCAGCAGGCCGCCGCAGCCGGTCAGTGCAAGGGCGCCCGTCAGGGCAAGGACAGAGCGGCGGTTCAGGGCGGTCATCGGCGGAACTCCGGGGTCTGGCGCCCGAGGAAGAACCGGGCGGGGTCGCGTTCGATCTGGCGCAGCAGGCGTTCCAGACCGGCGATCAGGGCGCGGGTCTCGCGCCCGATCTGGGTGTATTGCGGCAGCGCCTGGGTGGCGAAATCACGCACCGCCGGGCCCGAGGCGGCAATCACCGCGCCAAGCTCGGCAAAGGCCTCGTTGGCTGTTGCGGCCGATTCGCGCAGGCTGGCGGTCACGGCGGGGATATCGTCCGAGACCTGCGCAATCGCGCCGTCCAGGCTCTGCATGGCGCGGCGCAGGTCGGCGATGACCCCGCCCAGATCGTCGCGGATGACCCGGTCCGCGCCCGTGAAGGCGCTTTCCGCCGCGCTCAGCGTGCGCTCGCCCACCTCCAGCGCGCTGTTGATCGCAGCCAGCGTGTCATTGGCGTTGGCGAATGTGCCGCCGACCTGGCCCAGGGTCTCCTCGGCCGCCGCCAGCACCCCGTCCAGCCGCCCCGACGCCGCCGAGATATCGGCCCCCAGTGTTTCGACCGTCACCGTTGCCGTGCGCGCGGCGCTGCGCACATCGGCCATCACGGCGGGCAGATCGTCGGTGGCCGCGCGGGTCACGGCCTCCACCGCCTCGGCCGCGCTGGCGATCATGGCGCGGGTCTCGGCCAGCAGCGGGGCGCCGTCCTCGTCCAGCAACCGCTCGAACCGCCCCGCGGCGCCGTCCACGGTTTCCAGCGTGCCGGTCAGTTGCGCCAGCATCGCATCCGTGCGGGCAATCGTCTCCTGCGCCTCGCGCAGCCGGGCGGTGGCCTCGGTCCCGGCCTCGGTCAGCCCGGCCATGAGTTGCCGCGCATCGCCCCCCAGCGCATCGGCCTGCCGCCGGACCGTGGCGCTGGTTTCGGCCAGGTCGCGCGTCAGCAGCACCAGATCGCCGTCGATGAACGCCCCTGCGCGGTCAAGCGTCTGCTGCGCGCTTTCCAGCGTCGGCCCGGCGGCGCGGGCGGTCTGGCGCAGATCGTCGGCCAGCGTGGCATATTCCGCCACCGCCGTATCGATACCGCCAAGGGTCACCCCCGCCGCCTCGGCCAGCGGTGCCAGCCGTTCGGTCAGCGCGGTGATGGCGGCAATCGCGGCCTCGGCCTCGCGCAGGCGCGCGGTCGCTTCGGCGGCGGTATCGCCCAGGGTGCCGAACATGGCCTGCGCCTCGCCGCCCAGGGTGTCGACCTGCCCGCGCACGGCGGCGCTGGTGCGGGTCAGTTCATTGGTCAGTTCCGACAGCTCCGTGCCCAGATACCGGTCCGAGGTTTCCAGCACCACGCGCGCCGCCTCCAGCGTGGCGTCGGTGGCATCGAGCGAGCCCTGCGCGCGCTCGGCCAGTTGCGTATAGATCTCGAGCGTCTGATCGACCGATTCCAACGTTGCCAGCGCCCCTTCGGCCACCGGCACCATGCGCACGGTGAAATCGGCAATATCGGTCGAGGCATCGCCGATGGTGCGGCTGACATAGGCGAAATCACCCAGCGCGGCGGACAGCCCTTCGGAGGATGTTTCCAGATTGCCCAGGATGCGGTCCACCCGGCCGCGATTTTCCTCGCCCAGCAGTTCGTTGAGCTGTTCCATGATGTTCAGGGCGCGTTCGATAATCGCCGGGCCATCCTCGAACACCACATCCAGCGCCCCCCGTCCGGCGGGGATAACCGGGATTTCGGCGGTATCGCGCAGCAGCGGCTGGCCCGGATCGCCCGCGCTCAGCGCCACGAAGGAGACACCGGTCACGCCCAGCGAACTGATGGTGGCGGTGCTGTTGGTGCGCACGGGCGCTTCCTCGTCCACCTCCAGCCGCACAAGGATGGTGCCGTCCATCTCGGGCGACAGCCGCACATCGACCACCTGCCCCACCGGCAGCCCCTCGAACCGCACCTCGGAGGCACGCGACAGCCCCGAGATCGACGGAAACCGCACATCATAATAGGTGTAGCGCCGGTCAAGCTGCACATTGGCAAAGACCATCAGAAAGACCAGCAATCCCAGGAAACCCGCCAGGGCGAAGGCACCGATCAGCACATAATTTGCACGCGTTTCCATGCGTTACGCCGTCCTTGTGGTGGCCTCGATCGCCGCACGCGACCGGGGGCCGTGAAAATACTCGCGCACCCATGGATGATCCACATGCAGCATGTCGGCCATGCTGCCGGTGACCAGCACCTTCCGTTCGGCCAGCACCGCGATCCGGTCGCAGGCCGCGTGCAGCGTATCAAGATCATGGGTGACAAGGAACACCGTCAGGCCGAGGCTGTCGGCCAGTTGCCGGATCAGCACATCGAAGGCGGTGGCGCCGATGGGGTCCAGCCCGGCGGTGGGTTCGTCCAGAAACACAACCTCGGGGTCCAGCGCAATGGCACGCGCCAGCCCGGCGCGCTTGCGCATCCCGCCCGAAAGCTCGGACGGATACTTGTCGCCTGCGAACCATGGCAGGCCGGACAGCGAAATCTTGAGATCCGCCAGTTCATGGCGCAGGGTCGGGGTCAGGCCCGGGACCGCCTGCAGGGGCACCTCGACATTTTCGCGCACGGTGAGCGACGAAAACAGCGCCCCGTCCTGGAACATCACCCCCATGCGCAGGTCGATGGCGCGGCGTTCGTCATCGGTGCAGCCCAGCGCGTCCTTTCCGAAAATCTCGATGCTGCCAGCCTGGGGGCGGCGCAGCCCGGCAATTGTGCGCAGGAGCACCGACTTGCCGGTGCCCGAGCCACCGACCACGCCCACCACCTCGCCGCGCCAGAGGTCAAGGTCCAGATCCTCGTGCACCACCTGCGCGCCGAACTGGTTGCGCAGGCCGCGGATGCGGATGATGGGGTCTTCGGCCATCACAGCCCGACCCGCGCATAGAACACCGAAAACAGCGCATCCGCCGCGATCACCGCGAAAATCGCCGCCACCACCGCCGCCGAGGTCATCCGGCCCAGCGATTCGGTGTTGCTTTCCACCCGCATCCCCGCGTGACAGCCGATCACCCCGATGATGACGGCGAAGACCGGCGCCTTGGAAAAGCCGACGATGGCATGGTCGATGGATATCTGGTCGGTCAGCCGCACATAGAACATGCCCGGCGAAATCCCCAGTTCTGCCCAGGCCATGAGCGCACCACCCACGAACCCCGCGATATTGGCGATCAGCGCCAGAATCGGCAGGGTGATCAGCAGCGCCAGGATACGCGGGACAAACAGCACCATCGCCGGATCGATCCCCAGCGTGCGCATGGCGTCGATTTCCTCGCGCATCTTCATGGACCCGATAGCGGCGGTGAAGGCCGAAGCGGTGCGCCCGGCGACAATGATCGCCGTCAGCAGGATACCAAGCTCGCGCAGGATGGAAATGGCGATCAGTTCGACCACGAAGACCTCGGCCCCGAACTGGCGCAACTGCACGCTGCCCTGAAAGGCCAGCACCACGCCGATCAGGAAGCCCATCAGCGCCACAATCGGCACCGCGCGCCAGCCCACATCCTGACAGTGATGCACCAGCGAGGTCATGCGGAACTCGGACGGGTGGCGCACCGCACGGCCCAGCCGGGCCAGGAAGACGCCCAGATAGGCGCTCAGTTCGACCGCCAGTTGACCGGCGCTTGCGACCCGGCGGCCGGTGCCTTCCAGAAACTCGCGCAGGCCATAGGGCGCAGGCGCGGGCGGGTCCGGGCGCGGCATGGCATCGCGGACCGCGTCCAGCAGCGATTGCAGGCGCGGGGACAACCCCTGCAGCCGCACCCCCTGCCCCCGTCCGGCAAACCGCACGAGCGACCAGGCCCCGGCGGTGTCCATGTGCTCCACCCCGGACAGGTCCAGCACCGTGGCGGTCCCGGCGGGCTGACCTGCAAGCAGGGTTTCCAGCCGGGTCAGCGTCTGTACGGTCAGCGCCCCGCGCAAGGCCAACGCACGGGGGGCATCCGCCCCTGCCTCCCTGACCTCGAAAGCGAAATGCGCCATGGCTCCCGCGTGTCCCCTGTTCAGGTGGCGAGCGATCAGTCACACGCACGCCCATAAGGCGAAGCGCTTATCCTTCGGCGGGGGATTCGTGAAGGTGTTTCGCAGCTTGCCGCCCGGTGCAGCGGCGCTCTGGCGCAATCAGGCCACGGACCGCGCAGCGGCGACCAGCGCGTGATGGAGCGAGGCGGCCGAGGACCGCGCGCCCAGCACCGCGGCCCTTCCCGGCCCGTCACGCAGCACGATCACCGCCAGATGCTCCATCACCGTGCGCGTGGCGGTGCCCGGCCCGGCGCGGGCGGGATCGACATTGCACAACCGCTCCAGCAGCGGCCAGAGCCGTGCGTCATCGGGCGCAAGGATGTCGAACCGCACCCAGCCGTCGGTCTGTTCGGTGACCGCCGCCGCCGCGCCCGTGGTGCGCTTCACTGTCGCGGCAAGGTCCGGCGCCTGCGCCAGTGGCGCCGCCAGCATCCAGCTTTCGGGCGACAGCCACAGCGCGCGCCAGTCCCCCGCCGTGGCCATGCCGCCGGGGCCGGGCAGGTCCAGCCCGGTCAGGTTGCGGATCTCCGCGCTCACAGCCTGCGCCTGTCCTGCGCGCGCGGTCACCGACGCCAGCGCCCAGTCGTCGGCCTCCTGGATGCGCAGCGCGCCGATGCTCTCGTGCCGCAAGACGGTGCCGCCCAGGGCCGTGATGGGGGTCAGGTCAGCCACGCTGCCGTTCTCCTTCCGGGTCGATGAAATGCGGGCTGACGACCGTAACCTCGGTGTCCTGCCCGCTCAGCAGGTTGACGGCGCGCAACGTCTCGCCCAGCCGCCCGGCCCCGCCTTTCAGGAACGCCAGCGCGATGGGCGCTTCCAGATGCGGCGACCAGCAGGCCGAGGTGACCCACCCCAGATCATTCGCCGCCACCGCCTGCGCGCCGCGCTCCAGCAGGTGCGAGCCCGCCGCCAGCCGCGAACCGGTGTTGACCGCGCGCAGACCGACCAGACGCAGCCCGTCCTCGCGCATCATCCCCTCGCGCCGCGACAGCACCGCGCCGATGCTGTCCTTCTTGTCCGATACCATCCGGCCGAGCCCCAGATCGCGCGCCGTGGTCTGGCCGTTCAGTTCGTTGGCGGTGGCGTGCCCCTTTTCGATCCGCAGCACGTTCAGCGCCTCGACCCCGTAGGGCGTGACCCCCAGATCGGCGCCCTTGTCCATCAGGCGTTCCATCAGCGCGTGGCCGTAGCGGGCGGGCACGGCGATTTCATAGGCCAGTTCGCCCGAGAACGAGATCCGGAACAGCCGCGCCCGCAGCCCCCCGCAGACGGTGATGTCGCCACAGGCCATGAACGGAAAAGCCGCGTTCGACAGGTCATGCTCCGGGTCCACCACCCGTTGCAGCAGCACCCGCGACTTCGGCCCGGCCACGGCGATCTGCGCCCAGGCGTCGGTGGTCGAGATCAGGTGCACATCCAGCCCCGGCCACAGGCACTGGCGGGCGAATTCCAGATGGCGGAACACCAGCACCGCATTGGCGGTGGTGGTGGTCATGACGAAGTGATCCTCGGCCAGCCGCGCGGTGGTGCCGTCATCCATGAGGAACCCGTCCTCGCGCAGCATCAGCCCGTAACGGACCCGGCCCACCGGCAGCTTGGCAAAACCGTTGCAATAGACGCGGTTGACGAATTCGGCGGCGTCCGCTCCCTGGATGTCGATCTTGCCCAGGGTCGAGACATCGCACAGCCCCACACCGGCGCGCACCGCCAGCGACTCGCGGTCCACGCTTTCGCGCCAGTGGGTTTCGCCCGGGCGCGGGAAATACTGCGCGCGCAGCCACAGCCCGGCCTCGGTGAACACGGCGCCCTGCGCTTCGGCCCAGTGGTGGGTGGGGGTCAGTCGCGTGGGCTTGAAGTCCCGCCCGCGCGACCGGCCTGCGAAGGTGCCCAGGGCGACCGGCGTATAGGGCGGACGGAAGATGGTGGTGCCGGTCTCGGCGATGGTCTTGCCGGTCAGCTCGGCCATGATCGCCAGCGCGGGGACATTGGCGGTCTTGCCCTGATCGGTGGCCATGCCCAGCGTGGTGTAGCGCTTCATGTGCTCGACCGAGCGGAAGTTCTCCTGATGGGCGAGCTTCACGTCCTTCACGGTCACGTCGTTCTGAAAGTCGAGCCAGGCGCGCCCCTTGCCCGCAACGTGCCAGAAGGGGCGCAGGTTGACCGGCGCATCCTCGGCCTGCGGCAGGTCGGGCGCCGTGGGGGTGTGGCCCAGCGCTTCCAGAACCTCGGCCGCCGCAGCGTGGCCCGCATGCAGCGCCCCGTGGGTGGAGAAGGTGCCCGCCGCCGCCCCGGCCACCGCCATGCCCGCGGGCAGGTCCGCGCCGGGGACAAAGGCTGCCAGCGCATCGTCCCAGACCGGGCGCCCGCGCTGGTGGCAGGTCAGGTGCACATTCGGGTTCCAGCCGCCCGACACCGCCAGCGCGTCCGCGTCGATGCGGAATTCCCTGCCCTGCGCGGTGCGCACCGTGATGGTATCCAGCCCCAGCCGCCCGGCGCTGCCGGTGACCACGGCGCCCGGAAGGTGCCGCGCGCCGCCGATCCCCGGATCGGGCGCATCCGCGCGCGCATCGATCACGGCCGACACGCGCACGCCCTGTGCCGCCAGATCGCGCGCGGTGCGCAACCCGTCATCGTTGTTGACGAACAGCGCCACCCGCTTGCCGGGGCTCACCGCCCAGCGGTTCGCATAGGCGCGCATGGCGCCCGCCAGCATGATGCCGGGACGGTCGTTGTCGGCAAAGGCGATGGGCCGTTCGGTGGCGCCTGCGGCCAGGATCGCGCGGCTGGTGGTGATCCGCCACAAGGTCTGGCGCGGCTTGCCTTCGGGCGGAATGGGCAGGTGATCGGCCACACGTTCGACCGCCCCATAGATGCCGTGATCGAAGGCACCGATAACCGTGGTGCGGGGCATCAGGCGCACGTTGTCCATGGCGGCGAGTTCCGCCACCGCGCCCGCCGCCCAGTCCGCGCCGCCCTGATCGCCAAGCGCGAAGCTCTCGGCATTGAGCCGCCCGCCCATGCGGAAATCCTCGTCCGCAAGGATCACGCGTGCGCCGCCCCGCCCGGCGCAGAGCGCCGCCGAAAGTCCCGCAGGCCCGGCGCCGATCACCAGCAGGTCGGCGTGCAGGAAGCCCTTGTCGTAATCGTCGGGGTCATCGTGGCCGGAGAGCGCGCCCAGACCCGCGGCGCGGCGGATGATCGGTTCATAGACCTTTTCCCAGAAGGACGCGGGCCACATGAAGGTCTTGTAATAGAACCCCGCCGTCAGGAAAGGCGCGAGCCAGTCGTTGACCGCCATGGCATCGAAGGCGAGCGCGGGCCAGCGGTTCTGGCTGGTGGCCTCCAGCCCGTCGAAAAGCTCGGCCACGGTGGCGCGGGTGTTGGGCTCGGCCCGCGCGCCGCTCCGGAGCGTGACCAGCGCGCTGGGCTCTTCGGAGCCTGCGGTGAGCACCCCGCGGGGGCGATGATACTTGAAGCTGCGCCCCATCAGCCGCACGCCCGAGGCCAGCAGCGCCGAGGCCAGCGTGTCGCCCGGATGGCCGGTGAAGGCGCGCCCGTCGAAGCGGAATTCCAGACGGCGCGCGCGGTCGATCTGTCCGCCGCTGGCCAGACGCGCCCCGCTCATCGGCCCCGCCCCGCCGCCAGCGCCACATCGCGGGCAAGCTCCACCTGCATGACCTCATGGGTGCGCGTGTCGCGCGTCACCACCAGCCAGGAGCGATCGCCCGCCTCGTGATACCACAATTCGCGGTGCGTGCCGGCCGGATTGTCGCGCAGGTGCAGGTAGCTGTCGAAGGCGTCAGGCGCGCCTTCGGCCATGCCGTCGGGGCGGTCGATCAGGCTGGCATCGCCAAGGACGGTGAATTCCTGCGCATCGCGCGGACCGAGAAGGGGGTGATGGATGATCATGCGCGCCCCTGCTTTGGTGCTGCACCGGTGGCTGCTGGGGGATTTGAGTATTTCTGGCAAGAAAATGGGGGCATGGCTGGGCTGCGTTGACGTGTCTGTATCAGTGAAGGTTCGGCTGGGCGCCTGCGCCCTTCTCGTCGATCGGAAAGCCGCGGCGGAAACGGTCGAGGCGGAAGGCGGTGGCGGTCGGGTGGGGTTCATCGGTGGCCAGCAGATGCGCGAAGGCCATGCCCGAGGCCGGGGTGGCCTTGAAGCCGCCATAGCACCAGCCGCCGTTGAAATAGAGCCCTTCGACCGGGGTGCGGTCGATGATGGGCGAGCCGTCCATGCTCATGTCCATCACCCCGCCCCACATGCGCAGCAGCCGCGCGCGCCCGATGGCGGGCATGATCGCCATGCCGCCTTCGATCACGTCCTCGACCACCGGGAGGTTGCCGCGCTGGGCGTAGGAGTTGTAGCCGTCGATATCGCCGCCGAAGACCAGCCCGCCCTTGTCGGACTGGCTGACGTAGAAGTGGCCTGCGCCGAAGGTCACCACGCCGTCGATCAGCGGTTTCAGCCCTTCGGTCACGAAGGCCTGCAGCACATGGCTCTCAACGGGCAGACGCAGCCCGGCCATGGCCATCACCCGGCTGGAGCTACCGGCGACGGCCACGCCGACCTTGCGGGCGCGGATCGGGCCGCGGGCGGTGTCCACGCCGGTGATGCGGCCACCTTCGATCTGCAGCCCCGTGACCTCGCAGTTCTGGAGGATGTCGACGCCGCGGCGGTCGGCGGCCCGGGCGTAGCCCCAGGCGACGGCATCATGGCGCGCGGTGCCTGCGCGGCGCTGCAGCAGCCCGCCCTGGATGGGGAAGCGGGCATTGTCGAAGTTCAGCCACGGATACATCGCGCGGACGCCTTCGGCCCCGACCAGCGCGGCATCGGCGCCGTGCAGCTTCATGGCATTGCCGCGCCGGATATAGGCATCGCGCTGCGAATCGGAGTGATAGAGGTTCAGGATCCCGCGCTGGCTGAACATGGCGTTGTAGTTCAGGTCCTGCTCCAGCCCCTCCCAGAGTTTCAGGGAGTATTCGTAGAAGGGTTCGTTGCCGTCGAGCAGATAGTTGGAACGCACGATGGTGGTGTTGCGGCCGACGTTGCCGCCGCCGATCCAGCCCTTTTCCAGCACCGCCACGCGCTGCGCGCCATAGCGGCTGGCCAGGTAATGCGCGGTGGCCAGCCCGTGGCCGCCGCCGCCGATGACCAGCGTGTCGTATTCCGCCTGCGGCTCGGGGTCGCGCCAGGCGGGGCGCCAGCCGCGGTGGCCGCGCAGGGCTTCGGCGAAAAGTCTGAAGGCAGAGTAGCGCATGGGTGTTCCGTCACTGATGCCCGCACTCTGTAACCCGGCGCGGAGCGATGCGATACCCGTTTCCGACATCCCGCACTCCGGAGCCGCCAAACGCTGCCCGCGCGTGCAGGGGCGCGCATGCAGAAGGGGCGCCCGCAGGCGCCCCTCCGACGGGCAGGTCGCGGCCGGGTCAGGCCGGGTCAGGCGGCGCGCGCGAGGTCCTGGCGCGCGGCCATGGTGGCACGGGTCCAGAAATCCAGATCATCCAGCATGGCATCGGCCGAGCCGCCGATGGCGCCCTCGATCGCTTCCATCGGCTTCGGATCACCGCCCAGCGGGTGGACGGTCATGAATTCGGAGCCGCCGATATGCACCGCGCCACGGGTCGAGGCCATCTGCAACTCGATCCCGATGGTGCGCAGGTGTTCGGCTGCACGCGTGCCCCCGGCGCCGCCGTAGCTGACGATCCCGAAGGCCTTGCGGTTCCATTCCACATAGGCCTGATCCAGGGCGTTCTTCAGCGCGCCGGTGATCGAGCGGTTGTATTCGGGGGTGACGAAGATGTAGCCGTCGAATTCGCCGACCTTCTTCTGCCAGGCGACGGCGCGCGAATCCGCGCTGGGCGTCCGGGCATTGGATGCCATTTCGTTGAACAGCGGCAGGTCGAAACCCTTCAGATCGACGATTTCGACCTCCCAGTCGCCCCGGTGACGTGCGCGCTCGGCGATCCATCGGTCGGGCTTGTCGCCGAAGCGGGCGTCGCGGGTGGTGCCGACGATGATGGCGATGCCGGGTTTGCGGGTCATGCCGGGTTTGCGGGTCATGGATGCCTCTGTTGCGTTTATGTCCTGTGCATGGCCGCACCCAAGGGCACCTAGGTGGCGGTGGAAGCCTCGTGCCTGCACAGCGTCTGTGCGCCGCTGCCGGTGCCGGTCAGAGGCGCGCGATTGCGGCGACGATTGTTTCCGATTCGCTGGCTTTCACGAAAATGCATCACATTTTCCCCAGTTAGGACACAATCGGCAGGCATCCGTTCGGAAAGGTATCAGTCTGGGTCGCGCTCACCACTGGTGCACCCATTACCGGAGATCATGTCATGATGCGTCACGGACCCGCATGCGCACTGGTGCTACTGTCGCTTGCCGCCTGTAGCGAACCGCTTGAACCGGGCGCCATGCGTGCGGCAGCGCATGCCGTTGTCGCCAACGCCGCGCCTGATGCGCGCGCCAGCACGCTGACCTACTCCGGGCAGGGCAATTCCGGCGGGGTGCTGACCAGCAACGGGCTGCCCACGGCCTCGGGGGTGGAGGCAACCATGGCCTATGCCACCGACCAACGCGCTACCGGCGGGGCGGAGGTGGCTTTCCACAACGAGCCGCTGACCGGGGTGGCGGTGAAGTGCAGCCGCATGGGCGGCGGCGCCAGCGTGCCCGAATGTCATGCGGTCAACGCAAACGAAGCCTATCTGGTGCATGAAATCCACGGTCACTATGCCTATGCGGGCAGCTTCTCGGTTCAGGGAATACACGGGCGCGCGGGCGAGGATGCCTTCGTCATGGTGCACGCGCCCACCCGCGAAGACGCTTCGGCCCTGCCTGAGGGCACAGCCGACTATCAGGGCCGGTTTCAGGCCGGGATCGAGGCAACCCGCGATGGCCGCCGTCACGCCGGACGCATCACCGGCAACATGAGCATGACCGCGGATTTCGACAGCGCTACGGTGAGCGGGACCATGAACGGCTGGGTTCCCGGCATGGATGCTGCTGACGACGCCCCCTTCGAGGCCGGTTTCCGGGATGCGCGCATCGCCCCGGACGGAAGCTTCTTCAGCACCAATGCGACCCGGTTCGACTTCGACGGCGACCGCGCCTGGGGCGAACTGGACGGAGGCTTCTACGGCCCGGACGGGCGCGAGGTGGCCGGGGCCTACAGCTTCGGCAATGACAGCGGCGGGCTGACCGGCGTGCTGGCCGGGTGCGCGACGGACCTGCACATGACGAATTGCCTGCAGCCCGTGCCCAGGTTCTGACAGTCCGGGCGCGGGCCGCGTTCAGAGCGCCGGCGGCGACATGCGTGCGCCCTGCGCTTCCGCGTCCCGCCCGAAGCGCCATGGGCGGGCGGGCGGGGCGCTGAGGGGGCGCTCTCGCAAGGGTCGCCACGGGGAAGGCCGCTGGCGTCATGTCCCCAACGCCGCCACCCAGCGCTGATCCGTATCGCCAGCATGACCCGCGCGCACCGCTTTCTTTCGACCCCGCGCTGGGCTATCTCTGGCAGGACACCTGCCGATACGGGATACGCACCTGCGCATGAAACGCTCCGACAACCCCGCCGATCCGTTCAAGAAGGCGCTTGCCGAGGCCGCGCGCACCATGGCCGACGAGCGCGAGATGACCGTGACCTATTCGGTCGATCCACCGGGCGTGGCGGGCGATACCATGCGCCTGCCGCAGGTCACCCGCCGGATGACCCGTGACGAGGTCCTGCTGGCGCGTGGCACGGCGGATGCGCTGGCGTTGCGGCACCGCTATCATGACGCGGGCACCCATGCGCGCTACCTGCCGCAGGGCCAGATGGCGCGGGATCTCTATGATGCCATGGAAACCGCCCGCTGCGAGGCGGTGGGCGCGCGCCACATGCCCGGCACCGCCGGTAACATCGACGCCCGCATCGCCCACGAAGCCGCCCGCAAGGGTTATGCCGGGATCAGCAACCGCCAGGACGCGCCGCTGTCGGTGGCGGCGGGCTACATGGTCCGCGCGCTGACTTCGGAGCGCGATCTGCCGCCCGGGGCGGACAATGTCCTGGAGCTGTGGCGCGGTTTCATCGAGGAACAGGCCGGCGGCACGCTCGAGGGGGTGGCCGAGGTGCTCGACGACCAGCGCGCATTCGCCCGCTTCGCGCGTCAGGTGATCAGCGACCTGGGCTATGGCGACCAGTTGGGCGATGACCCCGATGACGCGGGCGACGAGGCCGAGGACAGCGCCGAGACGGAGGACGACGACCAGCCCGAAGCGCCCGAGAACCCCGATTCGCAGGGCCAGGAGGACGAGGGCGAGGAAGAGGACAGCGACGAGGACGCGCAATCGCAGGACGCCGCCGAGGCACAGGTCGCCATGGATGACCAGGCCGAGGACCAGATGTCCGAGGAAACCGACCTGCCCCAGGGCGAGGCCCCGCCCGAGCCCCCCGCCCCCGCGCCGCACTCCGAGGCCAGCCCCGACTACAAGGTGTTCGACCTGACCTTCGACGAGGAAATCCGCGCCGAGGATCTGGCCGAACCGGCGGAACTGGAACGGCTGCGCGCCTATCTGGACCAGCAGCTCGATCCGCTGAAGGGCGCGGTGGCGCGGCTGGCCAACAAGCTGCAGCGCCGCCTGCAGGCGCAGCAGAACCGCAGTTGGGAATTCGATCTGGAAGAGGGGATCCTGGACGCCGGGCGGCTGGCCCGCGTGGTCGCCAACCCGACGACGCCGCTGTCGTTCAAGGCCGAGAAGGACACCGAGTTCCGCGATACGGTGGTGACACTGCTGCTGGACAATTCCGGCTCCATGCGCGGGCGCCCCATTTCCATTGCAGCCATCTGCGCCGACGTGCTGGCGCGCACGCTGGAGCGCTGTCAGGTGAAGGTGGAAATCCTGGGCTTCACCACACGGGCGTGGAAGGGCGGCCGGGCGCGCGAGAGATGGCTCGCCGAGGGGCGTCCGGCGGCGCCGGGACGGCTGAACGATCTGCGCCACATCATCTACAAGGGCGCCGATGCGCCCTGGCGGCGGGTGCGCGCCAATCTGGGCCTGATGATGAAAGAGGGCCTCCTGAAGGAGAACATCGACGGCGAGGCGCTGGAATGGGCGCATCGGCGGATGGTCGCGCGGCCCGAGGCGCGCAAGATCCTGATGGTGATCTCGGACGGCGCGCCGGTCGATGACAGCACGCTGTCGGTGAACCCGGCGAACTATCTGGAAAAGCACCTGCGCGACGTGATCGCCATGGTCGAGCGGCGCCGGGCGGTGGAATTGCTGGCGATCGGCATCGGCCATGACGTGACGCGCTACTACGCGCGCGCGGTGACGATCACCGATGCCGAACAGCTTGCCGGCGCGATCACCGAGCAACTGGCCGCGCTGTTCGATGCCGACCCCCGCGCCCGCGCTCGTGTGATGGGCATCCGCAAGGCCAGTTGAGGCGGGCTGTCGCGGCAGCGGGCCACCCGTTCGCGGCGCGCCCTGCCGCCGCTGTCCCGGGGGGCGCTGCCCCCGTCCCCGCAAGCGGGGACTCCCCCGGAGTATTTCGGGCAAGATGAAGCCAAGGGGACCGGCCCGGGTGCCATCGGGTGGCGGTGCAGGGCGCGTTTGGTCAGGGCGCCGGGGCGTCCTGGAGCAGCAGGTCGGCGAGGCGCAGCAGCATCCGTGGCAGGCGGTCGAAAGCGTGGGCCGCGTGCACCCGTTCCAGCCGCTGGTGGAAATCGCGCCCCCAGGGACCGAGGTTGATCACCGGGAAGGCAAGCGCCTCGGGCGCCGGGTGGTCGGTCATCCGCGCCGTGGCGCTGTTGGCGGCGACGGCTCCGGCGCCCGGATCGGTGGGCTGGCCCAGAAAGCTCATGTCCGAGATGCCCATGAAATGGGGCGCGCGGCGAAAGGCGGCCCATGGGTCGGCGGCGCAGTCGGCCTGCAGCCGGTCGAGCGCGGCAAGCATGCGCGCGTCGGCCGCGCGGGCCGGGTCCAGCCGCACCGGCGGGTAGTGCAGCGATCCCAGCCCAAGCACGACCGCCGGACCGGCGACGCCCGCGGCTTCGGCCAGCCAGGTCATCATCCGGCGCGCGGCCTCGAGCGGGTTGGCGCAGCTTTCCAGCGCGGCCGCCTGGGCATCATGGGCGCGCGCCAGCGCGGGGTCGGCCAGCACACGGGCGCGCAACGCGGCCAGTTGCAGCACCGGTGGCGGGGATGCGCTCTGCACCGCGGCGCCTTCGGGCGCCAGGGCGGCGGCTGCGCGTGCCTGGTCTTCCAGCCCTTGCGCCGCGGCCGCCTGCACCACCGCTGCGAACTGCTCGAGCCGCGCCGCCGCGCCGTCGCTGTGAAACAGCCAGTTGAACGCAAGCCACATGCGCGCCGGAGTCGTCACCTCGTAGCCCGGTTGCAGGTCGCGCGCCTCCAGCGCCACCGGCGGGGGTGCGGGGGCCGCGCCCGGGCCGGTGTCGGCCAGCGCCGGGGCCGCATCGACCGCGCGCAGCACCTCTGCCGCCATGCGCGCCGCGCTGACCCCTTCGAACGGATAGGCCGCATGCGCGGGGCGCCCGATCACCAGCGCGCAGGGCGCCAGCTTGCCGATGCTGCCCTCGTAGACCGTGCGCCCGGCGCGCCCGTCGCCCTGGTCCGAGGTTGCGTCCATGTTGATCGCCGCGCGCAGGTGCAGCCCGCGTTCGGCCAGCAGCCCCGGCAAGTGGTCACGCAGGGCGCGGATGCCGCGGCTTTCGGCCTCCTCATCGGGGCTGGCCAGCAGGATCAGGTTGCCCTGCCGGTCGGGGCGGGCGGCGAATCGCTCCAGCGCCGCGAGCCCGGCGGCCAGGCCCGATTTCATGTCCAGCATCCCGCGCCCGGGCAGGAAGGCGTCCGAGCGCAGATCCTCGAGCGCCAGCGGATCGCGGCCCGAGGCGGTCAGGTCGTCGATCAGCGCGTCGCGCAGGGCCGCAGGCGTGCAGGCGAGGGGCTGCAGCGGGCCGTAGTTGTCGGTCGCCACCGTATCGTAATGCCCGGCCAGCGCCACCGCCGCGCCGCCCTGCCCGCGCACGATCGCAACCAGGTTCTGGCGGGGCGGCTGGCCATGGCTGTCAAGCAGCACGAGATCCCCGGGGTGGGCGCGGAAATACGGGAGCCGCAGCAGCATCGCGTGCAGGCGCGGGGCGAAACCGGCCTCGCCCTCGGTGCCGGTCTCGCTGGGCCAGGACACCATTTCGATCGCGCGGGCGCGGGTGGCGGCGAAAGGGGTCCAGTCGGTGGCCCCGTCGAACGGGGGCGGGCCGGGCGATTGTCGGTCGGGGCGGGCGGGCATGGCGACTCCGGGTTGGGGGCGCCATGCTGCCGCCTGCGCGCGGGAATGTGAAGAGTGCTGGCGGACCATTCCCAGCCACCCGACGGGGCGCCAGGATCGGGGATCGCCCCAGCGCCGGAGGTTCCCATGCGCCGCCCGACCCCTGCCACGCCCAGCGCCTTCGCGCTGCCCGCCCCCCTTGCCACGGTTTCCCTGTGTCGGCGCCTGTCGGCCCTGCTGCCGCTCGCTGCCGGTCTCCTTGCCCATGGCACGCCGCTCGGCGCCGACGAAGCGGGCCCGGACCTGCGCGTGCCGGACCCGCGCGTGATCGCGGCCTTTGCCGAAACCGCAGCCGAATGCGCCGCGATGGGGGGCACGCTGGAAATCCCGCCGGACCCGGTGACGATGGTCGATCTGACCGGCGACGGGGTCATGGACATGGTGGTGTCCGAGGCCGGGGCCTTCTGCGGCCCGGATCTGGGATATTTCGGCGGCTCGGGGGGAAGCCGGATCAACGTGGTGATCGGCGCGCATATCCAGCACCTGCACGGGGGCGCCTGGGCCGTGCAGGACGTGGCCTTCGAGATCGAGGGCGAGACCATGCCCCCCGTGCGCCACCTGCTGATCGCGCGGCATGGCTCGGCCTGCGACAGCTTCGGCGCCGCGCCATGCCTCGAGGCTTTCGCCTGGGACGGGGAGCGCATGATCTCGGTGGCGCCGCTGCCGGAATGACGCCCGCCCGGTGCGGCGGCGCAGCGGCGCGGCCTGCGGGACGGGTGCCCGCTGGACTTGGGCGGCGGGGTCAGGGGCGGGGGGGTCAGGGGCGGCGCGGGGGATGCGCGAATCGGGCTCGGCGGACGCCGGACCGGCGCAATGGGCTCCGGTCGATGGCATGACTGCCCCGGCAATGGACCGCGCGGCATTCATGAGGCGCGCGTGCCGCCCGGCGCGTTCCCCGGCGGCGCGAAGGGTTGCGGTCGCGCACAGGTGCGGGCCGGGGTGCGGGTCAGAGTGCGGGTCGGAGTGCGGGTGCGGGTGCGGGCCGTGTGCCCGCCCCCCGCGCGGGCGCGGGCGGGCCCCGCCTGCCGCGCGACGACCAGCAGCGGGCCGTGCGCGCGATCCGGGCCGACCGGGGGGTCTA
>JAFIEE010000238.1 GCA_020832705.1 Paracoccaceae bacterium | reverse complement strand
GAACGTCTGGCCTGATTTCTTCGCATGAACCGCGGGAATGACGCACGCGCTACGGATTGGCGCGTGCGTTTTTTGGTGTTGTGCCGGTCAGTCCGGGCGGGTTTTCATGGCTGCGTCGAGGAAGGCGCGGAGTTTCGGGGTTCTGGCGCGGTCGCGGAGGGTTGCGATCCGGTATTCGGTGCGCACGGCGCCGCCTTCGATGGGGATTGGCGAGAGCCTGGGGTGGGGGACGAATTCGAAATCGGCGACGACGCTGATGCCCATGCCGAGTTCGACCGCCTTCCAGACGCCTTCGCGGCTGCCGATTTCCAGTTCCTGGCGGATCGTCAGCCCTGCCGCGGCCATGGCGTGTTCGAAGGCCAGCCGGGTGCTGGAGCCCTGTTCGCGCAGGATGAAGGGCTGGCCTTCCAGTTCGGCCAGCGTGACCGAGGCGCGCCCGAACCACGGGTGATCGGCATTGACGAACACGACCACCGGATGCGTGCTGTAGGGCTGCGCGTGCACGCGCGGGTCATCGACCTGCCGGGCCAGCACGGCCACATCGGCCTCCAGCCCGGTCAGCCGCGCCAGCGTCTGTTCGGAATTGCCGAAGGCGATGCTGATCTCGATCCCCGGGTTGCGCTGGCGAAAGGCGGCGATCATCGCCGTGGCGTGGAACGGGCCCACCGCGGCCACCTTCAGATGCCCCACCTGCAAGGCGCCATGCCCTGCAAGCAACTCATGCGCCTCTTCGCGCAGCTGCATGATCCGCCCGGTCAGTTCGGTCAGCGCCTGCCCGGCCTCGGTCAGGGCGATCTGGCGGCCCTGGCGCAGGAACAGTTCCACCCCGTAACCGGCTTCCAGTTCCTTGATCTGCGTGGTCACGGTCGGCTGGCCGATGTTCAGCATCCGGGCCGCGCGGGTGAACCCGCCCGTGGTGGCCACGGCGTGAAAGCTGCGCAGATGGGTGAAGCTTATCGACACAGGCGATGATTGTGATCCCAAATATGAATTTGTCAATGACCAGCGTGCTTCCTATGGTCGCATCCGGACACCCGCGTCAGGTCGCCATGCCCCGGCCTCTCGCCCCGGCCTCTCGCCCCGGCCCCGCGGCGCGGCCCCCCGGCCTGGCCGGCCTGGCCCCCCGCGCGATATCGGTGCGGCACCGGTGCGATACCGGGGCGCAGCGCGGCCGGACGCAGGGTGCAGGACAGATGAAAAAAGGACCCCGGAATGCCTTCAGACGTTATGATCAATGGGCGCGGCTATGTGTGGCCGGCGCGGCCTGCGGTGGCGATTTGCCTGGACGGGTGCGAGCCTGCGTATCTGGAGGCGGCGATCGGGGCCGGGCTGATGCCGCATCTGGCGCGGATCCGGAGCGCGGGCACCGACCGGCTGTGCCATTCGGCGATGCCGTCGTTTACCAACCCCAACAACCTGTCCATCGCCACCGGGCGGCCGCCTGCCGTGCACGGGATCTGCGGCAATTACCTCTATGACCGCGAGACCGGGCAGGAAGTGATGATGAATGACGTGCGCTTCCTGCGCGCGCCCACCATCTTTGCCGGGTTCCAGGCGGCGGGCGCGCGGGTCGCCGTGGTCACCGCCAAGGACAAGCTGCGCGCGCTTCTGGGCGCGGGGCTGCGCTTCGACGGCGCGGAAGGAGGCGACACCGCGATCTGCTTCTCGTCCGAGAAATCCGACACCACGACAAAGGCCGCCCACGGGATCGATGATGCCAGCGGCTGGCTGGGCCGCCCGGTGCCCGATGTCTATTCGGCGGAGCTGTCGGAGTTCGTCTTTGCCGCGGGCGTCAGGCTGCTGCGCGAGTGGCGCCCGGATGTGATGTATCTGACCACGACCGATTTCATCCAGCACAAGCACGCGCCGGGCGATCCGGTGGCCAATGAGTTCTACGCCATGTTCGACCGCTACCTGGGCGAGCTGGATGCGCTTGGCGCCGCCATTGTCATCACCGCCGATCATGGCATGAAGCCCAAGCATCTGGCCGACGGATCGCCTGCGGTGGTCTATGTGCAGGATCTGCTCGATGACTGGCTGGGCGAAGGGGCCGCCCGGGTGATCCTGCCGATCACCGACCCGTATGTGGTTCATCACGGCGCGCTGGGGTCCTTTGCCACCGCCTATCTGCCCGAAGGGGCGGATGTGGCCGATATCATCACGAAACTGGCCGCCGTGCCGGGGATCGAGGCCGTGCTGACCCGCGATGAAGCCGTGGCGCGCTTCGAGCTGCCCGCCGACCGGATCGGGGATATCGTGCTGACCTCGGATGCGGGGATGTCCATCGGCACCTCGGCGCATCGCCATGACCTGGCGGCGCTGGATGTGCCGCTGCGCAGCCACGGGGGCCTGCAGGAACAGGTGGTGCCCTTCATCGTCAACCGGGTGCTGGACCTGCCCCATGCGCCCGAGTTGCGCAATTTCGATGCCTTCCACGTGGCCTGCACCGCTGCTGCGCGGGTGGACGCCCCCGCCGGGGCGCGCTGAGCCATGGCCCAGCCCCGGACCCGGACCCCCAGCGCGCCCATCCCCTACCGGCACGAGGCCATGCGCATCGCCGGGCGCAAGGTCGACACCACCGCGCGCGTGCCGGTGCATTACCCCTATACCGGCGCAGAAATCGGCTCCGTCCCCGCCGGGCAGGCCGAACACGCGCGCGAGGCCTTTGCCATAGCAAGCGCCTACAAACCCACGCTGACCCGCTACCAGCGCCAGCAGATCCTGCTCAACACCGCGCGGATCATCACCGAACGCAAGGCGGAACTCGCGCCGATCATCGTGGCGGAACTGGGCATCAGCCATGCCGATGCGCTTTATGAATGCGGCCGCGCGCAGGATGTCCATACGCTGGCCGGGCAGCTTTGCCTGCTCGATGATGGCGAAGCCTTTGCCTGCGATATCTCGCCCCATGGCAAGGCGCGGCGCATCTTCACCCTGCGCGAGCCGCTGCGCGCGATTTCGGCCATCACGCCGTTCAACCACCCGCTGAACATGGTCAGCCACAAGATCGCGCCCGCGATCGCCACCAACAATTGCATCGTGGTCAAGCCCACGGAACTCACGCCGCTGACCGCGCTCTGGCTGGCCGATGCGCTCTATGAAGCCGGGCTGCCGCCCGAGATGCTGTCCGTGGTGACCGGCTGGCCGGGTGACATCGGGGATGAGATGATCACCAACCCCGCGTATGACCTGATCACCTTTACCGGCGGCGTGCCGGTGGGCAAGATGATCGCGGCGCGTGCGGTCTACAAGCGGCAGGTGCTGGAACTGGGCGGCAATGACCCGCTGATCGTCTGCAATGACCTTGATGATGCGGACCTGGCCCGCGCCGCCGATCTGGCGGTGGCCGGCGCCACGAAGAACTCGGGCCAGCGCTGCACCGCCGTGAAGCGCATCCTGGTGCAGGAAAGCGTGGCCGAGCGGTTCGTGCCGCTGGTGCTGGAGCGCGCGAAGGCCCTGCGCTACGGCGACCCGATGGACCCGGCGACGGAACTGGGCTGCGTGATCCACGCGCAAGCCGCCGAAACCTTCGAGGCCCGCGTGCACGCCGCCGAGGCCGCGGGGGCGCGCATCCTCTATCACCCCGGCCGCCAGGGCGCGCTGCTGCCGCCCATCGTGCTCGATCATGTGCCCCATGAAAGCGCGCTGGTGATGGAGGAAACCTTCGGCCCCGTCATCCCCGTGGTGCGCGTGCCCGATGATGACACAGCCACCATGGCGATCTCCAACAGCACCCCCTTCGGCCTGTCCTCGGGCGTGTGCACCAACGACTGGCACCGCATCCGCGCCTATGTCGCAGGGCTCGAGGTCGGCACCGTCAACATCTGGGAAGTCCCCGGATACCGCACCGAAATGTCCCCCTTCGGCGGCATCAAGGACTCCGGCAACGGCGCCAAGGAAGGCATCATCGAAGCCATGAAATCCTTCACAAACATCAAGACATTCTCAATGCCATGGTAGGCG
>JAFIEE010000024.1 GCA_020832705.1 Paracoccaceae bacterium | reverse complement strand
AGCCTTGCGCAGTCAACGAAGCCCGAAAAGCCGTTACAATCTGCCAACAGGTTCGAAAGACCTGCATCCCCATGCGCCACGACCAGTTCCTCATGCTCCGGGACGTGCGCTTCAAGCCGTTCAAACAGCGTGTCTGCCCGGCAGTTCCGGTGCTCCTCATCGAAGTCATCTTCATCGACGAGGCCTGCCTCCATCCGCATGCGCGCCTGTTCGAATCGTGTCCTGATGCGGCCATCAAACGGGCAACTGGTAATTTCCAGTTGGTGGAGCTTGCGAAGCCCCTCGGCCGCAAACGCCACAATTCTTTCAGGTTCCAGGCCTGACGCGGAAGCAAGGTTTGCCCCGTTAACCCTGCTCATCAACAGCCAGTCTCTGCCAGCTTCCTGTGTTTCTGCCAGGACGCGCGGGCATGGAACCCCGGTTTCGGCAAGCCACCTGAGGCGTACCACCTCCGATGCAATCTCGCTCTGCGGATCGGCAATCATCGTCTTGACAAAAAGCGCCGGGCTGTCGGGTGCTTCAAGCCGGAGTACAGTTGCCGCCGACTTGCCGGCGGTCTGCCGAACAGGCGTGTAACAGGCCAGTTCAGCCTGCCACGATTGCGGCAGTTGTATGGATTGCATGTCCATGTCATGTCCCTGTCTGCGACCCGCTGAGGTTGCCTTCGCGCTCGCCCGGCCCCTTGATCTCGCGCGCCGCCGCCTCCTGCGCGGCTGCGATAGCGTCAAAGGCTTCTGCTATTCGGTAAAGCTCGGCTGTCTCATAGCCTTCATAGACGGCTTCGAGCCTAGACATCAGCGGGCCAAAGACGGTCTGACCGTAGGCTTCTGCCTTCTCGGGAACGATGGTCAGTAGGACACGGCGAGCATCCTCGTCGGATTTCTGCCGCGTGACCCAGCCCTTCGCCTCCAGCCGGTCGAGCATGTTGGTCACCGAGGCAGGCTTCAGCCCGACCCTCTCGGTCAGATCGCGATGCGTCATCGGGCCGAAGCGTTGCAGGATGCCCAGCGCCTTGGTTTCGCTCGCACCCAGCCCAAAGGCCTCGGCGGCACGGGCATGAAACAGCACCGTGGCGTCGCTGAGCCGCCGCCCGGCGGTGTGAAGCCGTTGGAGGGCTTCATCGCGGGTTCTTCGCTCTTCGTCGGTTGACATGCAGATCGGCCCTCATTATTCGTTAGATCAAACGAATCATATTCGATCCAGAAGGAAAGTCCAGCATGAAAGCGATCATCGCCGGAGCAGGAATCGCTGGTCCCGTTGCTGCAATTGCCCTGCAGGAGATCGGGGTCGAGGTTGAGCTTTTCGAGGCACGCGATGCCATGGACGGGGATGAAGGGCTGTTTCTGACCCTCGCATCGAACGGCCACAGTGTGCTCGATGTGCTTGGGCTCGACGCCTTCATCAGGGCCGAGCCGCATATCCCGACGCCCCGCATCGCCTTTCTTGGCGCACGGGGAAACCGCCTCGGCACGGTCTCGAACGGCCGCAGCACAACGGGCGCGCCGATCACGTTGATGCGCCGAAGCCTGCACCGAGCGCTTTCCGTCGAAGCCGAGCGGCGGGGAATTGCGGTCCGGCGGGGTTGCGCCGTCACCGGCTACCGACAGGATGAGAACGGCGTGACGGTTCGCTGCGCTGACGGATACGAACAGAGCGCCGACATTCTGATCGGCGCCGACGGGATCGGCTCGAAGGTGCGGGCAGCGATGCCGGGCGAGCAGGTTTTGCCAAGCTACACCGGGCTGATCAATCTCGGCGGCATCCTGCCAGGCTCGGGCCTTGCACCGACGACGGGCGAAATGCGGATGATCTGGGGCAGCCGGGCCTTCTTCGGTTACGCCGTGCGCAACAACGGCGAGGCCTGGTGGTTCGCCAATATCGGAGACGCGCGCGAGCCATCGCGCACCGAGATGCATAAGGGGCGTGATGGCTGGGCGGACCAGCTGACCGCGCTCTTTGCGGGCGACCTGCCGCTTATGCCTGACCTGATAAGCCGGACATCCGAAATCCACGCCTATCCGATCCACGATCTGCCGCATGTGCCGCGTTGGTGCGACGGCAGGGTCGTGCTGATCGGCGACGCGGCGCATGCCACCTCGCCCAGTTCCGGCCAGGGTGCGTCGCTCGCACTTGAGGATGCGGCCTACCTCGCCGTCTGTCTGCGCGATATCGCTGATCCAGGGGCAGCGTTGGCCCGCTTCGAGGCGGAGCGTCGTCCGCGCGCCGAGCAGATCGTGGCGGAGGGCCGTCGCCGCGGCGCCTACAAGGCGCCTCGCAGCAGCGTGCAAATGTGGCTGCGTGACGCGCTCATGCCCTTCGTCTTTCGTTTCCTTGTGACCGAGAAGTCGCTTGCCTGGATTCACGACTACCGCGTGCCGCAGACTGCGGCCTGATCATCAAACAGCAAAATGGGAGAACAAGAAGATGACTGACCTGCAAGCCGAGAAATACGGGTGGATCGCCGCTTTCCTGCTGGTCATCCCGGGCTTCACATTGATCGGCGCCGGCGCCGGACTTGCGCAGAACGATCCGGGACCCTGGACAGTGATCGGCCTTGGCGCCGGCCTTGTCGCGTGGGGCCTGATCGTCGCGCTGCGACCCCGCGGCTGATCTGCATTACCACATGGGCGGGACGGTGCTGATGGCATCGTCCCGAGGCTGCGGCGCCATTCGTCTTGAGGCGGTGTGTGCGTTCTGCACCGTCCTTCTGGATCTTGGTAGAGCCGTGGGCCGACCAAGGGTGATAACTGGAGGATCCGGAACAATCGCGTCGTCCTTGATCGGGCGTTGCGCGTTTGGGGTGCTTCGAAATGTTGCCCGGGAGAGGGCTTTGCGCTACACAGCGGCCCTGCGCACGAGGACCTTCCATGACTGACACTCTCCACAACCGCTGACTTTGCCCCAGAGGGGCAATCGCTCCGGCCCGTGGCCGGGGTTTCAGCATACGTGGATGGAGTGAGAGACTTGCGTATCTTCAGGGAATGCAATGAGTCGGCCTTCTGGGCCGACCCTGCCGCGGGGTTTGCGCGGCTTTTCGATGAGGGCGAGCGTGTGTTGCGCGCGCCGGATGGGGCGCTGTGCGTGTTCGGCTATGCCGAGCTGATGGCGCTGGCGAGGCAACCGGCGGTGGAGGGGGTGGCGGTTGCCCCCGATGCATTCGGGCCGCATGACGATCTGGCGGCGTTCTTCGGGGCTGGGCTATTCGCTGGCGCCGGTCCTGCGCATCGCCACGCGCGCCGCGCGGCGCTGGCGGGGCTGGGTGTGACGCCGATTGCCGCGCGCGCGCCCGAGATTTCGGAACTGGTCCGGCAGGCGCTGGCGGCATGCCCCGACGACGTGCCCTTCGACCTTGCGAGGGATCTGGTTCTGCCGCTGACGGCGCGCGTCTGGGCGCTAGTTGCCGGCTATCCCCCAGAGGCCGAAGCACCGCTGGCTGCAGCCGTCGCGACCCTGTCGAACCCAGAGAGCGATCCTGCCGCCCAGGCTGCCGCGGCGCGGCAGGTGAGGCGGCTGACGCGGGCGGCCTTGCAGGCGGGCTCTCCTTTCATGCGGGCCATCGGTGATGCGCTGCCGACCGAGGCCGGCGCGGACCCGGTGCCGCTGGTGGCCTCTATGGCTGTGGACGGGATCGACAGTGCCGGCGCCGGGCTGGCCGGAGCGCTGGGGGTGCTGCTGCGCCAGCCTCCCGATACCTTCGCCCGCCACGGACCCGAGCCCTGCCTGCAGGAGGCGCTGCGCCTCGCCATGCCGGTGATCCTGTCGATGCGGCAGGCGACCGAGGACATTGCTTGCGGGGACATTGAAGTGCCGCGCGGCACGGTGCTGTGGATGTGGTGGGGTGCGGGGTGCATGGATCCCACCGCCTATGCGGAACCCGGCAGTTTCCTACCGCGCCGCTCCGGGCCTCGCGCGCCGGTCTTCGGGGCAGGGGCCCATGCCTGCCTCGGCCACGCGCTGATCCGGACAATCGCGCTGCCGCTCATCAAGGGCGCGTTTGGCGAGAGGGAGTATCTGTTGGCGGATGGTCCCGCGCACCCCGGCCAACCATGGCGGTTGTCGCGGTTGCTTCAGCAGCGCGTCGTCTGGTCCGGGGCGCGCCCGGCCTGATCGCCCAGCAACACCTCGCAGCCAGCGCCGCGCCAAACCGTGCGGCGCTGGTGGAATCCTCGATACCCGCCATTCGGATTTCGGCAGTTCCCGGCCGGAACCCCGCGCGCTACTGCGCCCCGTGGATTGGTGCGGGAAACAGGGGACGTCGGAAAAGACGGAACACAGGAAACCCGAACCACCCTTTCCGTGGTGGTATGCCCCGGCCAGCGCTGCGATCACCGGCGGGGCAGTGGCGATCCCGGCTCTGGGCTTTCCGCTCAACATCGTGACAGCCATTGGAGTCGCAGCCGGGGCGGGCCTCTATCTCGGCTACCACCAGCGCCGCACCGATCTGCCGCAGGGGATCGGGCAGGGGGCGTCGCCGCACCGTCGGGCTGGCCTTCATCGCGCTGTTCCTGGTGCTGATGGTGCTTTCGGTGGTGGTTGGGGTGGCAGACTTCCCGCGCGCTGTTGGGCTGACGCTCATCTTCACCGGCTGCGTGATCGGCTTCTTCTACCCCGGCGGATGGCGCGCGGCGGGCTGAGGCGCGATCACCCGGCCAGCGCCCGCGGCAAATGCTCGGTCAGATGATCGGCCAGCAGTCGCACGCGAGCGCTCTGGCGTAGATCGGCATGCAGCACCAGCCAGCATTCAAGGGTGAAGGCAACGTGCCCTTCCAGCACCGGACGCAGATCAGGGTCGCAGCGTGCGATACCGGCTTGCATGACGCCAATGCCGAGGCCCGCGCGGATGGCGTTGATCTGCGCTGCCTCGCGGTCACAGCGCAGGCGGATCAGGCGGCGGGAGATGCCGGCCTGCGCGAAGCCCTCCAGCGCCGCCGCATCGCTGTCCGGGCCGATCAGGACGTGGTCGGCGAGGTCGTCCAGTGTCTCGGGTGTGCCGTGTCGCGCCAGATAGCGCGCATGGGCGTAAAGCCCGATCCGCACATCCGCCAGTTTCCGCGCCACCAGCCCACTTTGCGTGGGCCGGACCATGCGCAGTGCCAGATCGGCCTCGCGCCGCAACAGGTCGTCGTTGCGGTTTGACAGCGCCAGTTCCACCTCCAGCCCGGGATGATCCGCCATCAGTGGGGCCAGCAGGGCGGGCAGGACCTCGGCCCCCACCACTTCGGACGCAGCCAGCCGCACGACCCCGCGCGCCGCCTCGGGCGGGGCCGAGGCTGCGCGCTCCAGCGCCGCTGCCGAGGCCGCCATGGCGCGTGCTTCGGGCAGCATCTGCTGGCCGAGATCACTCAGCGCCATGCCCTGCGGCGCGCGCAGGAACAGTTTTTCGTCCAAGGACGCCTCCAGAAGGTCGACATGGCGGCTGACCGTGGGCTGTGTCAGCCCGAGCATACGGGCCGCTGCCGACAGGCTGCCCGCTTCGGCCACGGCGATGAAGCTGCGCCAGTGGTCCCACTGGATCGGTAATCTGCTCATGCATTCTTCTATAGCAGGCATCACTACTATCGCAATTCCCGGATGATGGCGGTTGGGCTAGCCCGTTCATGCACCCTGAACGGAGACACCCGCCATGACCGCCCTGCTCCTCACCGCCTCTGCCCTGGCCCTCGGCCTCGGCGCCGCCTTCGCCCGCGCCCCGCGCGACGGGTTCGAGACCGAGATTTTCATCGACGCCCCGCCCGAGCGCGTCTGGGCGCTGCTGACCGACCCCGTGGCACATGCCGACTGGAACCCGATGATGCAGGCCGTCGAAGGCGACTTCACGCCGGGCAGCCGCATCCGGCTGACCATGCGCACGCCCTCGGGCGGCACCATGACCTTCCGCCCGCGCGTGTTGGTGGCCGACTCGGGCCGCGAACTGCGCTGGCTGGGGCGTCTGGGCCTGCCGCGGCTCTTCGATGGCGAACACTATTTCCGGCTGATCCCGGAGGCCGGAGGCATCCGGCTGATCCACGGCGAACGCTTTCGCGGCTTGCTTCTGTGGGGTATCGACGTGCATCAGTTCCGGGCCGGGTTCGAGGCGGGGAATGCGGCGCTGAAGGAGCGTGCCGAGGGCACCGAACCCTTGCAGGGCCAGTCCGAATGCGACGACTCGGCACACTCAGACACCCGCGAGAGGTTCCCGACATGACCCGTGATCTTGTGCTACGCCCCTATGCCGCGGCGGATCGCGATGCCTGTCTGGCCATCTGGCGCGCGGCTTCCGAGTCCGGGCATCCGTTCCTGACCTGCGCGGAACTCGATTCCGATCAGGTGCTGGTGCGCGAAACCTATCTGGCAAAAGCCACGATCACCCTTGCGTGCGACGGCGAGGAACCGGTTGGCTTCATCGCATTGATCGACGATTTCATCGGCGGGCTGTTCGTGCAGCCAGCCCGGCATCGGCAAGGGGTCGGCCGTTTCCTGATCGCCGCCGCATCGCGACAGTCCGGCACGCTGCGTGTCGAGGTCTATGCGGCGAATGCGAAGGCCCTGCGCTTCTACGAAACGCTTGGCTTCGTGCGGACAGCCGCGCGTGCGACCGACGATCAGGGACGACCGCATGCGCTGGTTCGGCTCGAGCATCCGCGTCCCGGTTGATCGGCCTCAGCCGCCGAACACAGCCAGCCCCGCCACAAGCGGATAGCCAAGTGCTGCGGGCATCATCGTCAGGCCCATGCCCAGCGGCCGGCCCTGTGCGCCGCGCGGATAGCCGCGGTAGAACAGCACCCGCCCGATGACGAACAGCCCCGCCGCAACCGGCAAAAGCGCCAGCCAGGCCCCGCCTGCCACAGCGGCCAGTGCGAAGTAGAAGCCTGCCGCCAACACGGTCTGTTCCAGCGTGTTCTGCAGGAACGCGGCCTTGATCGCCAGCCGGTCACTGGGTGGTCCGGCGGCTTGTCCCCCGATATCATCGGGCGAGAAGCGCCGCGTGGTCGAGACCATCATTATCGCCACCAGCAGCCCGACCCCCGGCACCGCGAAGACCTGCGCTGCGAAGGCCAGCCGGTCGGCGACCTCCACGGGCAGATCGGCCAGTGCCGGGCCGATCCAGAGGGCGGCTGCGAAGCCCGCCAGCGTCACCCCGGTCGCGACGGTTGTATTGCGTCGGATGGCCCGTTCCTCGGCTTCCATGTCCACCGCATCGGACGGGCGTCGGTAGTCATCAGGGGGCATGCGGTCTCCTGGAGCTTTTGATGTGCAGTCTATCAGCGCTGTCAAACCCGCCGTGGCCTCGCGGCAGAGGGCGGGGGCCGCTGCGCCGCGTGACGGCGTGCCCGCAGCCAGCGGCCCAGCCGGGCGCGCCACGCGAAAACCCGCCATAGCCCGACCCATTCGGGCGCATCGAGCGGGTCGTCGAGCGGATGCCGGCGGCGGAGGCGCAACAGGGCACGCCCCATGAGGGCGAGATGCAGGTGCATGGCAAGCTCCAATTCTGATCGATGGTTTGTCATGAGTCCAAGGTAACTGCCCCAATCCGGTACTTTTAGCCCGCGCTTTCGAATGCTATCTTTCAGAAATGAATGATCTCGACTGGAACGACCTGCGCCTCTTCTGCCATGTCGCGCGCGCAGGGACCTTGGCGGGCGCGGCGCAGAGCACCGGCATCAGCGCGCCCACGCTGGGCCGCGCCATGCGCGCGCTGGAGGACCGGCTGGGCCGCGCGCTGTTTGCCCGCCACCGCACCGGCTACCACCTGTTGCCCGACGGGCAGGCGCTCTATGATCGGGTGCGCGGAATGGAGGCTTCGGCCCGTGCGATCGAGGATTGGCGCGAGGGCCCGCAAGCATTGCCCATCGTGACAGTGGCCATGGGGGCCTGGATGTCGGTATTCTTGGGTGGGCGGCTCAACGCGGTCTGGACGCCCGAGGACCGCTTCAGGCTGTGCTTCAAGACCGCCGAAGCCCCGGTCGATCTGGAACGCCGCGAGGCCGATATCGCGCTCGCTCGCGACCGGCCCGAGGCGGGCAATGTGGTGGCGATCCGCCTCGGCCCCTGCGCCTATGCGCCCTTTGCCGCGCGCGCATTCGACGCGACCCGCAACAGCGCCTGGGTGGCACTGGGCCGCGAGGTCGCGCAGACCCCGGCCGAACGCTGGACCGACAGCGACCCCGCGCGCTGGATCACCGTCTGGGCCAATGCGCGCGGCATCCTCTATGACCTGACGGTCGGCGGGGCCGGGCGCGCGGTGCTGCCCTGCTATCTGGGTGACAGCGACCCCGACCTGATGCGCGCAGGTCCTGTGATCCCCGAGATTGCCGAGACGCTCTGGCTGATCGCCCATGCCGATGAACGCCACCGGGCAGAGGTGCGCGCCATGATCGACCGTCTGCGCGCCTTCTTCGATGAGCGCGAAGGGTTGCTGTCAGGCGCGATGGGCGCGGCGGCCTGAGCGTCACGAGGCCGCACGGGACGCCGTGATCCGAAGCCAAATTGCGGAACGCAGGCGGAGCAAGCGTATCTGGCGCAAGAGACCCAGCACGACCAGGCCGAACCAGACCCAGATCGCCGCGTTCAGGATCGGCGCGGCGGCGGGCAGAAAGGGCAGGGCGGCCGACGCCGCGCATACCCCGGCCACGCCCTTCACAGGATGCAGCACCACGATGTCGGCCAGCACCCATGGGCTGCGCGGCAGCCGGTGCGCGGGCTTTCGAACACTGATGCGCCAGATGCGCTGCCTGCGAAGCCAGTTTACGGCACGGGCCGGGCGGGGGCGCCCGATCACGGTCCACGGCATCTGCAGGAATGGCACGACCCGTGCGCCCTGCCATCGCGGGGCGTCATGCCAGAAGGGCACGGGGCCGAGACCGTCGAGCGTCAGCGTCACCCCGTCGATCATGGGTGCGGGTGCCGGTCCCGGCTGTCCGGGCCATGGCAGACCGGTATGGCGCGAGAGCACCAGTCGGTAGGGGTCGAGCGCGCCGATATGGTCCTGCGCCTGCGCGCCTGCATCAAGGATCGGGCCCAGATATCCGCCCTCGCGCACAAGGTTCGGGTCCACAGGCAGCCAGCCCGTGCCGTCCCAGGCCTCGGCCCAGGCATGGGGCGTGACCATCCAGGGCGCGGTGATCAGCCCGAAGACAGGCCGCGCCGGGATGCTTGAGGCATGGCAGAGCGCGACGAAGAGGAAGGCGTATTCCCCGCAATCGCCCCATCCGCGCGTCAGCGACATCGCGGCCCCGCGCGCATCGCGCGGATATTTGTAGCGCAGCGCGTCGGCAGCAGCCTGCGCCAGCGCGGTGATGCGCGCGCCGGGACCGCTGATCCCTTCGACGCTTTGCGCCGCAAGGGCGCGCAGGGCGTCGTCCTGCACGATCATCGGTGCGGGCCCATGATCGGCGGGTCCGGGGGGCGGCAGGTCCAGACAGGCACCCGGTACGATGCGCTGCGTTGCCACCCGCGCCGTTACGGTGGCGGTCTGGCCGCGTTCCAGCCGGATCAGCCGGCGGTGGCCATGGGCGTCGGCGATGTCGCGCCCTGCCGGGGCATCCAGTTCCAGCACGCGTTGATAGCCGTCATCCGAGGGGATCGGCAGCAGCACCTCAAGCGCGTCATCCGCGGCATAGCCCCAGGGATCGAAGCGCAATGTCACGGTGCACGCGAAATGTGCGGGCTGTCTCATGCGTCCTGCCCGGTCTGGGGCCCGCCCGCGGCCGCCACGGCCACCAGCAGTGGCACCACCCGGTCGGTCGGCACGGTGTAGCGCCCACGTCGCTCACTGCGCAGCCAGCCGGTGGCGGTGAGTTCGCGCAGGTGGTGGTGAAGCTGGCCCGTGGTGCCCTCTCCCAGCGTGTCGGCGAGGGCGGCGGTGCCTCGCGTGCCGTTCAGCACTGCTTGCAGCAGATGCAGCCGCACCGGATGCCCCAACGCGGCGAGGGCCGGGGCGATGTCGGACCAGTCCGCCGCCAGGAGTCCCTGCGCCGGGTGCCCCATCGACCAGTCCACACGGGCAGGTCCCGGCAGATCGACGCTGCCCTCGAAGCGCACGCCGCCGCCCGTCGGGGCCTCGGCGCGCAAGGCGTCCAGCGGGCTGCCCGCGCCCTGCAGCCGGGCCACAGCGGCCTCCAGCGCCGCGACGCGGGCGGCAAGATCGAGGGGCTCGGGCATTGTCAGATCGCTTTATATACGCTAATACGCTCAAACGTATTTCATTGCGATCCCTGCTGTCAATCTCTGCTTCTGCAAGCGAGGAAGCCCATGCCACAGGCGATCCTGACCGAGGATCTGAGCAAGAGTTACGGCCCGACACGGGCGCTGGACGGCGTCAGCCTCGGCGTTCCGCGCGGGCAGGTCTTTGGCCTGCTGGGGCCGAACGGGGCGGGCAAGACGACCTTCGTGCGCGTGCTCTCGACGCTGATCCGCCCCACGGGCGGGCGGGCCGAGGTGCTGGGCCATGATGTGGCCACCGACCCCGGCGCGGTGCGGGCGCGGATCGCGCTGACCGGGCAATTCGCTTCGGTCGACGAGGATCTGACGGGCCGCGAGAACCTGATGCTGCTGGCGCGCCTTATGGGGTTGTCGGGGTCGCAGGCGCGGGCACGATGTGCCGAGCTGCTCGCCGCCTTCGATCTGGAGGGGGCGGCCACACGGCAGGTGCGCGGCTATTCGGGTGGCATGCGGCGGCGGCTGGATATCGCCGCCTCGATGATCGCGCGGCCCGAACTGCTGTTTCTGGACGAGCCGACCACCGGGCTTGACCCGCGCGCCCGCGCCGATGTCTGGGCCATCGTGCGGCGGCTGGCGCGGTCGGGCACCACGGTGCTGCTGACCACCCAGTATCTGGAGGAGGCCGATCAACTGGCCGAGCGCATCGCGGTGATCGATCATGGCCGGGTGATCGCCGAAGGCACGGCGGCCGAGTTGAAAGCGCGGGTGGGCAGCGGGGTGTTGCGGCTGACCCTGCGCGATGTGGTGCAGGCCGAACAGGCAGCGCGCATCGCCACCCGGCTGGGGCTGGAGGCGCACGCGCAGGACGACCCGCGCCTGCTGGAGGTGCCGCTGGCCGAGGCCGAGGCCGCCATTCCGCTCCTGTCGGCCCTGACCGCCGAGGGCGCGCCGCCGGTCGATTTCGCCTTTGGTCAGCCGAGCCTCGACGCGGTGTTCTTCGCCCTGACCGGCCACGGCACCGAAACCGAACAGGAGCTTGCCGAATGAGCCCCCGCGACACCCGCCTTGACCGCGCGCTGGGGGCTGCCCCTGCCGCTGCCCCCGGCCCCCGCCCGTTGGCCGAGACGCTGGCCTTTGCCTGGCGCGCGATCCTGAAGATCCGCCACAACCCTGAACACGCCTTCGATGTGGTGGTGACGCCGGTGATGTTTACGGTGCTCTTCACCTATCTTTTCGGCGGCGCGGTGGCAGGCTCGACCGACGCTTATCTGCAATTCCTGCTGCCGGGGATCCTGGTTCAGACCGTCATGTTCACCTCGATCTACACGGGCTTCATCCTCAATCAGGACATCCAGCGCGGCGTGTTCGACCGCTTCCGCGCGATGCCGATCTGGCGGCCCGCGCCGATTGCCGGGGCGATCCTGGGCGATGTGGTCCGCTACACGGCATCGGCGGTGCTGGTGCTGGCGGTGGGGCTCGTCATGGGCTTCCGGATCGAGGGCGGGGCCGGGGCCCTGCTGGCCGCGCTGGTGCTGCTGAACGTCTTTGCGCTGGGGGTCAGCTGGGTTTTCACGGCAGTGGCCCTGATGGTGCGCACGCCGGGCACGGTGATGACGCTGTCCTGGCTGGTGCTGATGCCGGTCACCTTCGGGTCCAACATCTATGTGGCACCCGAAACGATGCCCGGCTGGCTGCAGGCTTTCGTGTCCGTCAACCCGGTCAGCCACATCACCACCGCCCTGCGCGGTCTGCTGGAGGGCGCACCGTCGCTGTCGGCAATCGCGCTGGCGCTGGTCACGCCCTTCGCGGTAACGGCGGTGTTCGCGCCGGTGTCGATGTGGCTCTACGGGCGGGAGCGGTAAGCCAATGGAGAATGGCTGGGAGGCATCTGCCGAGGCGTGGCTGCAGGAACTCGGCGAGAGCGGCGATTTCGCGCGCCGCGCGGTGCTGGACGCGCCGATGATGGCACGAGTGCGCGCGGCCCGCCCGTCCCGCGCGCTGGACATCGGCTGCGGCGAGGGGCGGTTCTGCCGGATGATGGCGGCCGAAGGTATCGTCGCCACCGGCCTTGACCCCACCGAGCGGCTACTGGCCGAGGCCAGGGCCCGCCATCCCGAAGGCCATTATGTGTGCGGCAGGGCCGAGGCGCTGCCCTTCCCGGATGCCGGGTTCGAGCTTGTGGTCAGCTACCTCAGCCTCATCGACATCGACGACACCGAGCAGGCTGTGGCCGAGATGGTGCGGGTCCTGCAGCCTGGCGGACGCCTGCTGGTCGCAAACCTGAGCGGCATCGCTTCGGCGGGGGTTGCGCCCGGCTGGGCCGAGACGGTGGACGGCCGCAGCGGCTGGCTGATTGACCGGTATTTCGAGGCGCGCGCCGACTGGGTGGAATGGCGCGGCGTCCGGATCCGCAACTGGCATCGTCCGCTTGCTGACTACATGGCGGCTTTCCTGCGCCATGGCCTGAATTTGCGCCATTTCGAGGAGCCAAGACCCGCCGAGGAGACCGACGCAAAGTCCACCCGGTATCGCCGCATCCCGATGTTCGTGATTCTGGAGTGGCAGAAGCCATGAGACCGCACACGGCATCACGGGCCACGTTGGCCCTGCCATGCCGCCGCTGCGCGTGGTTGCAAGGCCGCGTGTTCCGGCAACTCCGGGGCTGGCCCGACGGATCTGCCCCATGCTGATCCGTCGTAACATCCTGAAGGGCATCCGCGCAGGCCGCATCCGCCTCGCCTTTCGCCGCTGGAAGCGGCCCACCGTCCGCGCGGGCGGCACGCTTATGACGGCGGTCGGAGTGCTGCAGGTCGAGGCTGTGGATACGGTGGACCCCGCGGCCATCACCGACGCAGACGCGCGCGCCGCTGGCTACCCCGACCGCGGCGAGCTCATGGGCGGTCTCGACCGCCCCGGCACGCTCTACCGCATCGCCCTGCGCTGGGCGAGCGAGGACCTGCGCCGCGCCCTGGCCGAGACTGCGCCCGATGCGCGGGAAACCGAAGCCCTCCGTGAACGCCTGGCCCGGATGGATGCGCGCGGCCCTGATGGCCCTTGGACCGCCAGCGCCCTTCGCCTGATTGCTGCGCAGCCCGAGGTGCCCGCCGCCGATCTGGCCGCGCAGGCGGGGCAGGCGCGCGACCGGTTCAAGACCCGGGTGCGCCGCCTGAAGGCGCTCGGCCTGACCGAAAGCCTCGGCACCGGCTATCGGCTGAGCCCCCGCGGGCAAGTGGTGCTGGCCGCACTGGAACGTACACCCGAGAGCAAGGACGGCCAGGACTGACCTTTCGCCACAGGCTAACCTGCACGGGTTCATTGCCGGGATTGGAGCGAGATGCCGAAGGATATCGTCAGAACCGCACTGTGGTGGATCGAGACTTCGGGTGACCGTCCCATCGCGGTCGCCGAGATTGCGGAAGCTGCCGGAGTCTCGGTGTTTCACCTCACCCGCAGTTTCGCCGCGGTCAACGGCATCCCGCCAGCGCGCTACCTGCGGATGCGCCGTCTGACGCAGGCTGCGCATAGGCTCGTCCGGGGCGGCGAACCCATCGTCGAGGTCGCGCTCGGCGCCGGCTATGGCAGCCAGGAGGCCTTCACCCGGGCCTTCACCACGGCCTTCGGTGTCACCCCTGCCGCGGTCGGTCGGGGCGTGCCGATTCCCCCACACCTATTGCAGGAGAGCATCACCATGCCCGAGACCGAAACCAACCCGCCGCTGATGCCGCCGCGCTTCGAGACTACGGAGGCACGTCAGATCGTCGGGCTATCCGCGCGCTACAGCTTCGAGACCAACGGCGCCATCCCGTCGCAATGGGTCGAGTTCTGCACCCGCGCCGAGGCGGCGGGCCTGCCGCTGACCGGAGAGAGTTTCGGCGTCTGCCACGACATGGCCGAGGACGGCACCTTCGCCTATCTCGCCGGGGTCGAGACACAAGGGCGCGCACTGCCTGACGGCTTCGCACGAATCACCATCCCCGCAGGCCGCTACGCGGTCTTCACCCATCGCGGCCCCGCGACCACCTTGCGCGACACGGTCGCGGCGATCTGGAACAGCTACCTGCCGCAAGCCGCGTTTACGATCACCGGCGAGCCCGACTTCGAACGCTACCCGGCGGGTTACGATCCCACCGACCCCGAAGGCCGTGTCGAGATCTGGGTGCCTTTGGAAATGGCCGGACGAGAGCCCGCCGCGCGCTGAGGCTCGCGATCATCCGGAGGGTCAACGCCAATGCCCCACAGCACGAACTACCATTCCACCCTGATTAGCGTGGCCGAGGATTGCCCGGTCGTCGAGGCCACACCGCCCGACCGGGCGGGCAGCGTGGCACGCCTCCAGTACGAGATGCTGCGCGACGCGCCCTACAGCCTGACCTCGGACGACCTGTTGCTGGCCGTCGACAAGGCGCGGTTCGGGGATATCGACGCAGCCGAATGGGCGGCGAAGCCCCGCGCCTGCCTGCGGGCCTCGCCGCTTGTGAAGCGGCATGGCTTCGGGCTCCATCACGATGCCCATGGCCGGATAGCGCTGGTGCCGATGGGCTCGGATGCCTACGCCCGGCTGCTGGCGGACCCGGACGTCCGGAAGCGCCCCGGGATGCGGAACATGCGCGCCTGACGCCGCGCCCGCCGGATGGTCTGGTCGGTTTTGCGATGCAGCCTGCATGACAGCGCGGACGAGTGTCATCTCGAACCCCTGCCGCCAGCATCTGCCCGACGCGCCACACAGCAGCTTACTGCACGTGAAAGCCGGATCCGATCGACGCCGCAGGTTTAACCGACCGCCGTTCGGCTGTGACTCGCGTCTTGCGCGGCCGCGTCAGTGCGGCCGTCCCTCCGCCTAGCGAAACGGACCCGAGCGCCGCGCAGGCGCGCTTGCTGGTTGCCCTCGGTCGCATGCATCGTAGTCTGGCAGCGCGATCTGGAACTCACGGCACGGAAATCACGAGACTGCCGCGCTTTCGTCCGGTGTCGGCGCGGGCGTGTGCAGCAGGCAGGTCCACGAAAGGATAGACAGCATCGATCGGTGGGCGAAAGGCGCCGCACTGTGCCAGATCGACCAGCGCCTCGAGGTCGTCTCGCCGCTCGGCGGCCGGGCCCGCGATCGGACGGCGGCTGCCCCGGCGGCGGGCGACCAGATCGCCCAGCCCCCCGGCGATGGCAAGGTAGCGCCCGCCTTCGGTCATGATCGGCAGCGCCTTGCGGAAAGACAGCGCGCCCACCGCATCGGCGACGACGTCCCAGCGCTCCGGCCCCTCGGTGACGTTGCGGGCGGTGTAGTCGATGACCTCGGCCGCGCCCATCGCCCGGACCATCTCGACGTTGGCGCCCGATGTGACGGCCGTGACCGCTGCCCCCGTCGCCCTCGCCAGTTGCACCAGCGCCGCCCCGACGGTGCCAGAGGCGCCGATCACCAGCACCCGCTCGCCGGCGCAGAGCCCCGCCCGGCGCAGATAGTCCCGCGCTGTCGTGCCGCCGAAGCCGAGCGCAGCGGCGATTTCGAGGGTCATGCCTTCTGGCCGGGGCACCACCATCCCGGTCGCTGGCATCACGGCGAATTCGGCATGGGCGCCCTGCCGGAACCCGGGAAAGGCGATCACCGCATCGCCCGGCGCCAGACCCGTCACACCCTGACCAACGGCGGCGACCAGCCCGGTCAGTTCCGCCCCGAGGACCGCGCGGCGTGGTCGCCGCAGCCCCAGCGCCAGACGCCCGAGCAGCCCCATCCCGGGGGGCAGGTCCAGCGCCCGCACCCGGCGGTCGCCCGAGGAGACCGTCGTCGCCTGCACCCGGATCAGCACCTCGCCCTTGCCGGGAAGCGGCATCGGCACGTCGCGCAGCGCCAACACTTCGGGGCCGCCATAGCCGGTCGCCACCCAGGCGCGCATGGTGCGGGGCAGGGGGTGACGGTGCTGTTCATGGGGATCCCTAGTGGGCTTACGCCGTAAGTTGACCGGAGCATCGCTAACACTTACGCCGTAAGCATGTCAACTGCAGGGCCCTCATGACCGGCGACCCCAGACCCCGCCCCGGGACCCTCACGCGCGAAACCGTCGTGTCCGCGGCGGTGTCCCTCGCCGACCGGCAGGGTCTCGAGCGGCTGTCGATGCGCGCGCTCGCGGCCGATCTGGGTGTGGAGGCGATGTCGCTCTACAACCATGTCCGCAACAAGGACGATCTGATTGACGCCATGGTCGAGGCGGTTCTGGCAGAGGTGGAACGACCGCGGCCCGGTCCGGACTGGCGAGCTGCACTGCGCGCCCGCGCGGTTTCGATGCGCGCGGCCTTTCTCGCGCATCCCTGGGCCCCGCAGTTGATCGTGGGCCGCCTGAACATCGGGCCGCACATGCTCGCGCTCTATGACGCGACGATCGGCTGTCTGGTGGCTGCCGGGGTCGATCATGCCCGTGCCGATCATCTCTGCAACGCCATGGACAGCCTGATCTACGGCTTCCACCTGCTTGAGCAGACCTTTCCGCTGCAGCCGGAACACTACGCCGATGCCGCCCGCGCGTTCCTGCCCGGGATCGACGCCGACCGACTGCCGCACTTGCATACGATGGCGCGCCTCGTGGCAGAGGGCAGGCACTCGGGCGTCCACGACTTCGGCTTCGCCCTTGACCTGATGCTCGATGCCATCGAAGTGACGACTGCACGAACCCGTGTCTCGTAGGTTCGGAAATCGGGCATGTGGTAGCGCCAAATGCCATCACTTCATGAAATCAGAGTGTTAGGCAGCCGCGTCACACAGCAAGTTGAGACGGCTGCAGGCCCCCGCAACCAACGATACTTGCGAAACCAGATCCGCCGAAACAGCCGCCCCAACGGGCGGCTTTCTGCGTTTCTGCATGCCGTGACCCGAAACGGCACCCGCGGCCACGGCAAGGATCCCGGCAAGGTCCCCGCGCAGGTCGATCGCCAGCTCGCCGTCCGTCGGCGTCAGCACCACGTCCTTGATGAGCCCCCGCAGAATCTCGGTCGCTTCCATCCGTTGCGCCTCGGTCTCCTCGCGCAGCGCGTCGCACAGTTCACCCACCTGGCGCCGGTAGTGTTGCGCCATCTCGGGGTGCAGCAACGGCGGAGGCTCTTCGGCGCCGGACAAGGCAGCCCGGAGGTCCTTCTGCCGGGCTTCCAGCTTGAGCATGGCCGCGTTGATCGCGTCGGCGGCCCCGCCATTGAGCAGGACCTGTAGAAGGCGCTCCAGTTCCTGGTCGATCCGCTTGATCTCGGCCTGTGCCGCATCCAATGTCGCGCGCCCCTCGATCCGCTGTCGGTTCACCTCGCGGGTGAACTCCTCGCAGAACTCCCGGAACATCGCCGGGTCCATCAGGTTCCGCCGCAGGGCACCCAGCACGCGCTCTTCCAGCTCCTCGCGCCGGATGCTCTGGCGGTTCACGCGGCTTCTGACAGCGCCGCAGATCGAGGCCTGACAGAAGACCGCATTCGATCACTCGCCAACAGGGTAAAAAAGCTTCTTGCATCACGGGCGGCAACCACAGAAGACGTTCCTTTACATCAACGCCACGTCAACACCGCACCAGAATTTCGGCATTCGGCAGCACCCGACGACTCCCACCAACATCCGCCGACACAGAAGCCCCCTCGCGGGGGCTTTCGGCGTTTCGGGCTTTCGAAATTTCTCGAAGATGATCTGCTCATTGCCATGGCATGGAGGTGACGCCGCCGCGGTGTCGGCCCGCGACACTGGTCAGGTCGATTGATCTGCGTCATCGATCGAGCCTTCTCATCGATCTGGTCTGGCTTCGCCAAGCTCGACGAGGAGAAGGCTGACGATGAAACGATCTGTCCCCATCAGCGCGGAACCCATCCGCCCTATTGGAGTTCGGCGATGATCTCTCGCGCCACCGGGCCGGCATTGTTGCAGAAAAACGGCTTGAGGCGTGGCTGCCCCTTTCTCCTCCAGGTTCAGGCCACGCGAACGATTTCGGCGGTGCCGAGGGCGTTGAAGCGGTTCATGATGGCTGCCCTGATGCCGATTTCGGCGGTTTGGCGGTCTGGCTATCTTGCGGCGATGCGTGCTCCGAAGGACTTGAGGCCGAGCCGGTGAAGCGCCACCGGTTCGAGCGAACCGGCGAGGGCATCTTCGCCTCGGCGCGACTGCGGGCGTGGTATCCGGTCCACTGCTTCCAGAACGCCCGGCCGTAGTGACGTGTGGCGCGCAAGGTCTCGATGCGCGCCTGGGCGGCTGGGCAGTCTTCTTTCCACGGTCGGCCGTTCTTGCGGATCGGGAGTGAGGGCACGACCGCCATTGGTCCGAGAGAGTGCCCGAACGCCGTGCCGCCGCGCGCGATGATGGCGCTGTGGCAGCGGCGGGTATCGTAGGCGCCGTCGGCGGTCACGGTGCCGATGTTTTCGTCGTCCGGGATCTGGTCCAGCAGGTCTGGCGGGACGGGGCTGTCGCCGTCCCTGCTGGGGGTGAACTCGCCCGCGCGGATGTCGGAGGTGGCGGTGTCCATGGCCAGATGGACCTTGCGCCCTGAGTCGGCGGGCGTCCCGGACGGCCCTCATGCGGCGCGTGCCAGGCCATCGCCTTGTCCAGCCAGATCAGCAGTGACCCGCGCTGCCTGAGCGAAGCCCTCGCCATCGGGCTCGAACCGGTGGCGCCGCGATGGTTCGATAGGCGGACCGGTTGGTGGTGCGGTAGCGGGCGGGCTTTGGCTTGCTCATGCCGCCCCTCGAACCGCATGAATTCATGATGTGAATCCTTTACGGCGAGAAGTCTGCAACAACGCCCATTGCATGGAAGCCGCGCTGATCATGCGTGCCTTCACCGTCCAGACAGAGGGGGGCGTGACAGGTTTTCGTGCTGCGCGACCGGGGCGTCTGTTCAGTCGTAGCGCAGGTCTTCGGCCTTGCCGCGAAAGATGTAGTAGGCCAGCGCCGAGTAGCCCGCGATGATTGGCAGCACCACAAGCACGCCGACCAGAATGATCAGCAGGCTTTCGGGGGCAGCGGCCGCATCATAGATCGTCATCCGGTCTGGCACCACGAACGGGTAGAAGCTGTAGGCCAGCCCGGTAAATGCGAGGATATACAGCAGGCTTGCCCCGGCAAAGGGCAGCCACGCGAGGGTGTCAGGCATTTCGTGCATACGGCGCAGGACCAGCCACAGCGCCACGATCACTGCAAGCGACATCAGCGGCAGCGGGGCCAGCAGAAAGAACTCGGGGACAGTGAACCAGCGCTCCCATATCCGCTGGCTGACCAGCGGGGTGGCCAGTGACACGGCGCCTAGCCCCAGCACAACGCCGACAAGCGAGCGTTGCGCCCAGCGGATCGATGAGAGTTGCAGCGCGCCTTCGGTCTTGAGGATCAGCCAGCACGCCCCGATGAACGCGAACCCCGCTGTCAGCGCCAGCCCTGTCAGGACCGAGAACAGATGCGCGGCCAGCGTATGTTCCAGCCCCATGATGTAAAAGCCCAGCATGTAGCCCTGCGAGAGCGCCGTCATCAGCGACCCCGCAAAGAAGGCCATATTCCACAGCGGCTTGCGCGGGGCAGGCACCTTGGCGCGGAATTCGAAGGCCACACCCCGCAGGATCAGCCCGATCAGCATGACCGCGACAGGCAGGTAAAGCGCTGTCAGGATCGCCCCATGAGCGACCGGAAAGGCCACCAGCAACAGCCCCACGGCCATCACCAGCCAGGTTTCATTCGCGTCCCAGAACGGCCCGATCGAGGCGACCATCCGGTCCTTTTGCGGCGCGTCCCCAAAGGGGGTGAGCAGGCCCACCCCCAGATCGAAGCCATCCAGCACCACATAGATCAGGATCGACAGACCCATGAGGGCGGCAAAGATGACTGGCAATGTCACCGTCGGATCACCAAGAAAGTCAGGCATGGTCATTCTCCCGGAACAGTTTGAACAGGGCTTGTCGCGGGCCGGGTCTTCACGGGTGCGGGGTCCGGGAAATCAGGTGCGGATGCCTGTGCCGCGCGGCGCGCCAGAAACAGCACAACGCCCAGATAGGCCACAAGCAGCAGCACGTAGACCGCCAGATAGGCCAGCAGCGTGGACAGCACGAAGGCCGGGGGCACATCGCTGATCGCCTCGCGCGTGGTCAGCACCCCATGGACCAGCCAGGGCTGCCGTCCGATCTCGGTCGTGTACCAGCCCGCGAGCGTCGCAATCCACCCCGAGAAGGCCATGGGCACAAAGGCCCACACCATCGGGCGCGGCAGCCCCTCCATCCCCCGGCCCCGGCGCATCAGGAACACGGCGGCCCAGGACATCAGCAGCATGGCCATGCCGGTTCCGACCATGATCCGGAAGGACCAGAAGACCGGCGCGACAGGCGGATGCTCGACCGTGCCATCCGCGGCCACGAAATCATTCAGGCCGGGGACCACACCGCTGGCGCTGTGTTCCAGAATAAGGCTGGCGCCTGACGGAATGCCGATCTCGAACCGGTTCTCGCGCGCCTCTTCATCGGGCAGGGCGAACAGCAGCAGCGGCACATGGCTGCGGGTTTCCCAGTTCCCCTCCATCGCGGCGACCTTGGCGGGCTGGTGTTCCAGCGTGTTCAGCCCGTGCAGGTCGCCCGCATAGATCTGCAGCGGGATCAGCGCTGCGCCCATGATTGTGCCGGTGCGAAAGGTCTTGCGCATCTCGGCGCCACGATCCCCGATCAGCCAGCGGATCGCGGACACGCCTGCCAGCACAAAGGCCACCGTCAGCCCCGAGGCCAGCAGCATATGCACCAGCCGGTAGGGCATCGAGGGGTTGAAGATCACCTCCCACCAGCTTGTGACATGGGCCACGCCGTCGCGCATCTCGAACCCGGCGGGCGTGTGCATCCAGCTATTGAGCACCAGTATCCAGAAGGCCGACATGGTTGTGCCCACTGCGACCAGCACTGTCGCCCCCGTATGCGCCCAGCCCGGCACGCGGCGAAAGCCGAACAGCATGATGCCCAGGAACACGGCTTCAAGGAAGAAGGCTGTAACGATCTCGTAGGCCAGAAGCGGGCCTGCGATATTGCCCACGCGCTCCATGAACCCGGACCAGTTGGTGCCGAACTGGAACGACATGGTAATGCCCGACACGACGCCCAGCGCAAAGGTCAGCGCAAAGATCTTCACCCAGAAGAAATAGGCGTCCATCCATGTGGTATCGCCGGTGCGGTTATACCGCCATTTGAAGAACACCAGCACCCAGCCAAGCGCGATGGTGATGGTGGGAAACAGGATGTGGAAGGTAATATTCGCCGCGAACTGAATGCGCGACAGCATGAAGGGGTCGCTTGCCAGCTCCATGTCTCAACTCTCCGTCTTGTTTGTGCGCTTGGGCAGGATGCGCGCGGATCGCGCGAGTTTCTGCAGTTTCGCGCCCATGTTCAGCAGGGCGACCAGGCGCTCGGTTTCCAGCTTGTTCATCTGGTCATACCAGCCGGTCAGCAATTCGATCAGCTCGCGCATTTCGGTGATGCGGGCCTGGGCATAGGCATCCTCGGCCGAGCCAGGGCGCATCTCCAACTGGCGCAGCTTGGTCAGCGTGGGGTCGATCTCGCGTTTCTTGCGTTCCTCGACCAGCGTGCGGACGATCTGCCACATGTCGTCCGGCGTGGTGAAGAAATCGCGCCGGTCGCCGGGGCGGTGCTTGAGATGCACCAGTGACCAGCTTTGCAGTTCCTTCAGGCTCATCGACACGTTGGAGCGCGACACGCCCAGCAGGCCCACCAGATCATCCGCGCAAAGCGGCTCTTCGGACAAGAAGAGCGCGGCGTAGATCTGGCCGACGGTGCGGTTGATCCCCCAGCGAGAGCCCATCTCGCCGAAATGCAGGATGAATTCTTGTCTCAGGTCGCTCAGCATCGGAATTCCTGTCATTACAGCTTTTTCTGAAACATCTATATGTGCTGCATGTTTGCTTTGGCGATGTGACAAGCTGGCGCGGTTCACACAGGTTTGTTTGAACGTGTGCGGCGCGGGCCTAACGTCTCTGGCATGATGATCTGTGCGATTGAGCGGCCATAAATGCTGAAGAACGTGAAGTTTGCGGTCAGTGCCGCGCTGGCATTGCTGGGCCTGACCGGGCTTATTCTGGCGCAGGAAGAGGACGTGCAGGCGGGTGTCGCCCATGTCCTTGACTTGAATGATGCCGTCAGTCCCGCAAGCGCCGATTACATCATCCGGGGCCTGGATCGCGCCGCCGAAGACGGGGCAGGGCTTGTGATCCTGCGGATGGACACGCCCGGCGGGCTGGTCACATCCACCCGCGACATCAATAACGCGATCCTGTCTTCCGAAGTGCCGGTCGCGACCTTTGTTGCCCCGTCAGGTGCGCGGGCGGCCAGTGCAGGCACGTTCATCATGTATGCCAGCCATCTGGCGGTCATGGCGCCTGGCACATCGGTCGGCGCGGCAACGCCGGTCCGCATGGGCGGGGGCAGCCTGCCCTTCGGCGGGGAAGATGCCGATGAGGATGCGAATGGCGATGCCACCGATAACGGCGACGCGCCCGAACCCGACCGCGCGCCCGCAGGTGATCCGGCGATGAACAAGGCGCTGAATGACGCGATCGCTCAGATCCGCAGTCTGGCGGAAGTGCATGGCCGCAACGCGGATTGGGCCGAACGCGCCGTGCGCGATGCCGCCACCCTGACCGCCAGCGCCGCCGTGGAAGAGAATGTCGCCGATTTCATCGCCCGCAACCTGACCGAACTGCTGGACCTTGCCGATGGCCGCACCGTCCAGATGGAGGGCGAAGAAATGGTCCTGGCAACCAGCGATCTGAGCATTGTCGAGATCGGGCATGACCTGCGCACACAAATCCTGTCGATCATCGCCAACCCCAACATCGCCTTCCTGTTCATGATCGTCGGGTTCTACGGGATCGTGTTCGAGCTGTTCAATCCCGGCGCATTGGTGCCGGGAACCATCGGCGGGATCAGCCTGATCCTTGGCATGTTCGCCCTGTCCGTGTTGCCGTTCAACTTTGCCGGGCTGGCGCTGATCGGGCTGGGGCTGGCCCTGCTGATCGCAGAGATATTCAGCCCGTCCTTCGGTATTCTGGGGATCGGGGGAACGATCGCGCTGGCCGCAGGCGGGGTGTTTCTGTTCGATTCCGATGTGCCTGGGCTGGAAACATCGATCCCCATGCTGGCGGCTGTCGTGGTGGCCTCGCTGGCATTCACCTTGCTGATTGGTCGCATGGCAGTGACCGCGCACCGGCGGGGGGTAACGACAGGTCGCAGCGATCTGCTTCAGGCCGAAGGCAAGGTGCAGGATTGGGACGGAACGCATGGCCATGTCTTCGTGCATGGCGAGCGTTGGAATGCGCGTCATGACGGCGCAGCACTGGAACCGGGGGCCCGCGTACGCATTGAGCGGATTGACGGTCTGACGCTGGATGTCTCGCCCGCCGCCCCGCGACAAAAACAGGAGTAAGCAATGGATATCTTCTCGATTATGGGCGATCTGGGCTTCCTGATCGTCCTGCTGGTACTGCTGCTGGCCTTCCTCGGCTCTGCGATCAAGGTTCTGCGCGAATATGAACGCGCCGTCGTGTTCACGCTGGGCCGGTTCACCGGGATCAAGGGGCCCGGTCTGATTCTGGTCATTCCCATCATCCAGCAGGTCGTCCGCGTTGATTTGCGGGTGCGTGTGCTCGATGTGCCCAGTCAGGACGTGATCAGCCAGGACAACGTGTCCGTGCGCGTCAATGCCGTGATCTATTTCCGCGTGGTTGACCCGGAAAAGGCGACAATTCAGGTCGAAAACTTCATGCAGGCCACGTCAGAACTGTCCCAGACGACCCTGCGGTCTGTGCTGGGCAAGCATGATCTCGATGAAATGCTGTCGGAGCGCGAAAAGCTGAACAATGACATTCAGGAAATCCTCGACAGCCAGTCCGACACCTGGGGGATCAAGGTTGCGAATGTCGAGATCAAGCATGTCGATATCAACGAATCGATGATCCGTGCCATCGCGCGGCAGGCAGAAGCCGAGCGCGAGCGCCGCGCCAAGGTCATCAATGCAGAGGGCGAGGAACAGGCGGCACAGAAGCTGCTGGAAGCGGCGCAAATCCTCAGCGCGGATCCCGGCGCGATGCAGTTGCGCTATCTGTCCACTCTGACGACCATCGGCGCGGAGAAGAATTCGACCATCGTCTTCCCCTTCCCGACCGAGCTGAGCGCCATCGTCAAAAAGCTCGCCCCGGCAGAGAGTGCCGGTAAAGGGTGACACCAAGGGGCGCTGGCGGCGTCGGTCAGGTCAGGTGCCGGGAGAATGGTTGGGGTAATTGAAGTTCCGGCAAGAGTTCTCAGCCTGTCCGTAAGATAATGATGATATATGGGCCCTTCCGCAGCGCCCCCGATGCCAGCTGTGCCAGCCTGTGAAGCGGTCCGCCAGTCGCAAGTAGAAGCAGGTTCGCCAGTGCGCCGTGAAGGTCGATCGTCAGGCCCGTGCCATCGGTAACCGTCTGGCCTGACTGCCCTGCCGCGGGCTGAGAGAGCTGGATAGTGTCGACTATCGATCGTGGACACTAAGCTGATGGCGTGGCGCGTCGGACGAAGCGGCTCTGGACGGACGCGGAGAAGCGGTCGATCTGCTTTCAGACGGCGGCGCCGGGCGTTTCGGTGGCTCAGGTTGCGCGGCCCGTAGGCCGGTTTCAGATCCGGCGCATGCAGATACTTCAGCACCGACTCCCGGCTGGCCCGCAATTGCCGCGCAATCGCACGAATGCTCTGCCCCCTGCCGGTGCAGTATCCTGATCTCCATGGTCATCTCTGCTGTCAGCAGTCGCCCTCCCTGTCCGCCGGAAGAGCAGGTTATCAGATGGGCCAGTTTTCAACCGGCGACCCGGGTCAGTTTTCCATCGGCGCCAACATCTGAAGAAACACCCGAATGTCATGGCCGAAGAATAATGCGTTTGCGCGGAGGCCGCGTTGCAAAACACGCTGCTGGCGCTGGAAGACCTCGGTTTCTGCGCCACGATTCTATCGGGCGCACGCGGCCGCTCGAAAGCGCTGCGATCCGCCTTTGATTTGGGTGAAAGCTCTCACCTACCGCGCGTCATCGCAGTCGGACGCCATGAGGACGACGTGAAGCGTTTCTCCCGACGCGCCCCGGAGCGGGTGCTCTCGGAATGCGCGCCGCGGCAGGCATGACTCAATTCTCTCCGCCCGCCGCGGCAGCGGCGATCAGTCGCGCGGCAAGTCGGCCATACGCCTCGGCCACCGGCCCGTCCCCGGCGGCAACAGGCGTGCCCGCATCGCCCGCCCGCCGGACATCAATGGTCAGGGGCAGCTCTGCCAGCAGCGGCAAGCCCAGTTGTCGTGCCTCTTTCGCAACTCCGCCATGGCCAAAGATATGGTCTTCATGGCCGCAGTTGGGACAGACATAGGTCGACATGTTCTCGATCAGACCAATCACCTCGGTCTTGAGTTCCCGGAACGCCGTCAATGCCTTCTGTGCATCAATCAACGCCACGTCCTGAGGCGTGGAGACGACCAGCGCGCCAGTGACATCGAAATGGGTGCAGAGCGTCAGTTGCACATCACCGGTGCCGGGGGGCATGTCGACGATCAGCACATCCAGATCGCCCCAGCGCACCTGCATCAGAAGCTGCTGCAAGGCGCCCATCAGCATCGGTCCGCGCCAGATCACCGCCTGATCCGCAGGCAGCATGTTGCCGATCGACATGAATTTCAGCCCATGCGCCTCAAGCGGGAGGATCGTCTTGCCATCAGGCGAGGCGGGGGCGCGGCTGACCCCCAGCATCGTGGGGACGCTCGGTCCATAGATATCGGCATCCAGCAACCCTACCTTCCAGCCCTGCCGCGCCATGGCGACCGCCAGGTTGGATGAGACCGTGGACTTCCCCACACCGCCCTTGCCCGACCCGATGGCGAGGATGCGCTTGACCCCCGGGATCTGGCGTTGTTTTGGCGCGCCTTCGGGATGGCGACCTATGGTCAGGTTGGGCGGCGCTTTCGCGGCGGCCTCGGCGGTGACGGCAATCTGTACATTCTGGACACCGGGCAGGGCACGCAAGGCGCGCTCGGCCGCAGCGACAACTGGCTGCAGCCCCTCCGCCTCTGCGGCATCCGCGGCCTCGATCACGAACCGGACCTGGCCGTGTTCAAGCGCAAGCGCCCGCACCCGATCAGCAGAGATCAGGTTGCCACCACTCGGCACGGCAATGTTTGTCAGGCAAGCACGGATGGCATCGAGCGTGGGCTCAGGGGCATTCGTCATCATGGGTCCTTCAGAATTTCAGGAAATCGACATGCGCGCCCGCGTCCAGCCGGTCAGCATCGGGCGGGAGCAGGGCCAGGCCATCGGCACTGGCCAGAAGGGCGATGCGCGCAGCGAAGTTCGGGGCCATCAGTTCGACCAGCGGCAGCCCATCCGGGCCCCCAGGTTTGAGGCAGGCGGGGCGGAATTCGGTCCGGCCCGGGCGGCGGACCAGCGGCGCCGATAACCGCCCGGTCCGGAACACGGGCAGCGGGTCGGCAAAGCCTGCAAGCTTGCGCAGCAGCGGCGCGCCCAGCATCGACCAGGTCACGAAGGCCGCGACCGGGTTGCCCGGCAGGCCGACATGGACCGCCCCGCCCAGCGTGCCGATGCCCACGGGTTTTCCCGGTTTGATGGCGACCCGCAGCGCGTGAACCGCCCCGCCATTTTCGCGCAGCAGACGCGGCATGTGATCCTCGTCCCCATCGGCCATGCCGCCGGTCGAGATCACCATATCGGCCGATGATGCGGCGCGCAGCAGGTCTGCCGCAAGTCGGGCTGGGTCATCGGGCACGGCGCCCAGATCGACCAGATCGACCCAGGGCGCGTGCAACGCGGCCGCCAGCAGAAAGCGGTTGGCGTTCCAGATCTGGCCGGGCGCAAGGGGTTCGCCCGGTTCCCGCAGTTCGGAGCCCGAGCAGAGCAGCGCCACGCGGACCCGGCGACGCACGGTGACCTGCGCCTGACCCATGGCCGCCAGAACGCCAAGTTCTCGCGGACCCAGCGCGCGCCCTGCGGGAAGCACTTCCGCGCCGAACGCCAGATCCTCACCCGCGCGGCGGATGTTGATGCCGGGTGCCGGTCGGTCATGAAGGGTGATGTCAGACCCATGACGGCACACATGCTCTTGCATGATCACGGCATCCGCGCCCTTGGGGATCGGCGCACCGGTCAGGATGCGCAGCGCAGCGCCCGGCGGCAGGCTGCCGCCCGTCTCGCCAGCAGCGATCCGGCCCGCCACCGGCAAGGTCCAGGGGCCGGGGCCATTCAGGCTGGATGTGGCCAGCGCATAGCCATCCATCGCCGCATTGTCGAACAGCGGCAGCGCCACCGGTGATGCGAAGGGCAGGGCCGTCACGCGCCCCACTGCTTGCGCCAGCGGCAAGGGCACATCGCCCGCCACCGGGCGGCTGGCCAAGGACAAGCCGATGGCGCGGGCCTGTTCCCAGCTCATGAGGGGTGCAGGACCTGCCGTGCTGCAGTCGGTCAACGCGCGTGCCTCGATAACCATCGCTTCCTCCTCCAGGCCCATGCGCCCAGACCAAGGGCCACAACAGCCGCACCCGCCGTGACCACGAACGCCCATTCCTTCACGGTGCGGTCAGGATTGCGGGCAGACAGATAACTGACAATGACCGCGCGTTCGCCAGGTTCCAGCCGGGCACCGTTGAGCCATTCCATCCGGATCACCGTGATCGTCCAGCCTGGCGCGCCAAGGGTGGTGCTGTCGATCTGTTCCACGTCATGACAGGACAGGCAGCGCGCCTCGACCAATTGTTCACCCAAGGGCCGGGCCGCGCGCTCTGCGGCGATGCGTTCGGCCTCAAGCAATGCGGCCTGTCGCGCGGCCTCGTCGCGCGCGCGTTCGGCGGCAATTTCGGCTGCGATCCGTTCGCGCATTTCGGCAGCTTCATCCGGGGGCAGGACACCCATTTCGGTTTCGAAGTCACCCCAGTCGGTGCCAGCCTGCGCGATCGGCGCCAACAGCAGGTTGATCAGACACGCCAGCGCCAGATGCCGCGCCCTGATCACGCTATTCCGCCGCGAGTTCAGCCTCGCCACGGGCGCGACGCGCGGCGAAGACCGCGTCATCCCAGCCGTCATTCTGCGCCACATGATCCCAGGCAAGGCCATCGCGCTCCAGCCTGTAGGCGATTTCGGCCAGATCCTCGGCCGTCAATGCGCCGATCCCGCGGGCTGATCCGCGCGGCAGACTGTCCATGCCGGCCTTGATCTCGGCCACCTCGGGGGCGGCGACCGACCCTTCCACGGCCAGCCAGACCAGCCGGGCCAGATGCGCATAGGCCGGATTGACCCCGTGATCGCGGCTGGCGGTTTCAAGATCGCGCAGGAATGGCGTGATCCAGCGGCAGACATAGTCGGACAGGAACGCCTCGGCCTCGGCGGCCCAGGCGCGCGCCTCGATATCCTCGCCCGCGCGCGCCTTCTCGCCTGCTTTCTCGAACAGCAGCGCCAGAAACTCGGCCTGCACCGCGGGTGTGTCGTTCAGGTCGCGGAAATGCTGGTGGCGCTCGAACCCGTGGCGGGCATAGGCCGCAGCGATCCCTTCTTCGCTATCGCCCATCACGGCGCCGTCCAGATAGAAGCCGGTGTTGACCATGACCGGCGTGGGCGGTGTCAGGAACAGGCTGGCATAAAGCCGTTGCAGGTCCATCGGGTCGGTGATCGCAACCGCTGCCGCGCGCAGATCGGCGATTTCGGCCCCCAGATGCAGGCCGATTTCCTCGGCGATGGTTTCCAGATCATCGGGCAGCGCGGTCTGGAACGCTTCCAGATACTCGGCGCTGGTGGCTGGCGGGGCGAAGGCACGGGCCATGCACAGCCAGAAGTCGCGTTTGGAAAAGGCCTGAAGGGCAGTGTCTCGATGCATTCTCTTGCTCCATGTCAGCGCCGGGGCAGTGTGCCGCCCCGGCGTCGCGGTTTTTCAGGCCCGATCCTCGGCCCCCAGTTTCCAGGCGGCAAAGGCATAGACCGTGTTGGCCAGCCCCACGGCAAGAACCAGAAGCGCCCATTCACCATTTGACGGCGAATAGTGCAGCAGATCCGTCGCCCATGTGCCCTTGAAGAGCGGCACCATCTGTCCGCCGATGATGAACTCATACCGGCTGATCAGCAGGCCGATCATCACCAGAGCGGCTGCCAGAATCTGCATCAGCCCATTCGAGCGTGTGGCCGGCAGGACCATCAGCACGAAGGGCAGCGCCACACAGCCCCAGAGCGCGAAGTGAAACAGCGGCTGCGCAACAAGGTATTCCCAGACCTGCATTCCTTCGGCATTGGACCAAAGCCCCGTCAAGGCCCGCCCTGCATGCAGGATGAAGTGCAGACCGATCGAGATGGCGAACATCCGCGCCAGCGTGCCCTCGAACAGGGCGCGTGTTTCCGGGCGCATGTTGGCGTGGCTGAAGCCGTTCTTCAGGTGCGAAAAGAACATGGTGAAGGCCAGCGCGCCCATGAAGCTTTCGATCAGGAACACCACCGGCACCTCGCCGCCGAACCAGACCGGGCGCATTGCCATCATGCCATAGACCAGCCCGGCCACCAGCGTCACCGCCAGCGCCAGCAGGCCCACCAGCATCATCAGCGGGTTGCGCCCCGCATCGGGCTTGTTGATCATGCCCAGCAGGACAATCCCCAGCGTGACCGCATAGGCGCCCACCAGCAGAACCTTCCAGAACAGGGGCGATGCCGTCTGCATGTTCAGCGGCGTCGCCCAGAGCGCAATCCACGGGTTGCCCAGTTCCAGAAACAGCACCACCACGCCGCCCATCAGACCCGCCATGGCCAGCCAGAGCGCGCGGCGGGCAACGGGTTCGAACTCCTTGATCCCGAAGACGTGCCAGAGCGAGGCGACCATCGCCAGACCCGTCGAGGTGAGCAGGAAATAGTCATAGGTGACAATCGCCATGCCCCAATGGATGCCGGCGTTGTTGGTGTTGAACTGGACCTTGCCGAATTGCAGGATCTCCCAGATCACATAGCCGCCGCCCAGCGCCAGAAGAACCAGCGCGGCGATCAGGTGCAGAAGAAAATGGTTGCTGCGCCCTTGTTCCGGGGCCGTCTCTGTCATCATTGCCATGGTTCACTCCCTCCCATCACGACCGGCGCGACCGGCTGCCCGGCACCACCGGAGAGCCACCGCCCGACAGGTAATAGACCTGCGGCTTGTTGCCGGTTTCTTCCTTCAGCCGCACACCGCCCTTTTCGGCGATAAGCTGGTTCACATGGCTGTCGGGATTGTCGAGATCACCGAAGAACCGCGACTTTGGCGCGCAGACGCGCACACAGGCCGGGGTGAATTCGCGCGTCTCGGGGTTGTCCTCGTCCAGATCGGCCACGCCTTCGGGGGCCTGGCTGATCTTGTGGTAGCAGAAGGTGCATTTCGACAC
>JAFIEE010000237.1 GCA_020832705.1 Paracoccaceae bacterium | reverse complement strand
GGGGCCCGCGCCCCGGGGGCGGGCTGGGGGGGGGGGGGGGGCACGGCCCGGGGGCGCTTTTCAGGGCGCGCAGGGGACCGGGCAGACCATGACCAAGCGCCCTGCAGCGGCGCGCGTGTGCGCTGCAACCGGCCTGCTCAGCGCAAGGGCGACGCCCGCTTCTGCTGCACCGCATGCATCATTTCATGCGCCGCAACGGGTGACCTGTGGGCCACGACCCGCGCCCGGACCAGACCGCCGCGCGCCAGTTCGCGTTGCAGCTTCGAGGCGGGTATGTCGCCCGAAGTCTTGCCCTCGACGAACGACAGCGCACTGGTATGGCCGCCGCCCAGCCCGTGCACCTCGAATGTCCCGTCCCAGCCCGCGGGCAACCCGCGCACGATCAGCTTGCGCGCAAGTTCCACACCATCCTGAGCCACAAGCGCATTGACGCCCCGTGTCTTGCTGCCGTCGGTGATCCGCGCCTCGATCACCCTGGATCCGCCCGAGACGGCGGCCTTGATCACAAGTTCCCTGATTTCGATCGGCATGGGTGCTCCTCCAGCGATGCCAGACCACGCCCGAGAATACCACGACCTCCGGAAATCCAGAACACCTATAATCACGCCCCTGGGGACGGCCGCGCGCGCGGGCTCACGCCGCCAGATGCACCGAGACGCGGCGGTTCTGGCGGCCCTTCTTCTCGATCTTGCCAAGGCGCAGCGGCCCGATCTCGCCGGTGCGGGCGACATGGGTGCCGCCGCAGGGCTGCAGGTCCACCTGGGCCGCGCCCGCGCCGATACGCACCAGCCGCACCCGGCCTGCGCCGGTGGGCGGCGCCACCGACATGGTCTTGACCAGCCACGGGTTGGCGGCAAGCGCGGCGTCGGTGATCCAGTCCTCGGTGACAGCCAGATCACGCGCCACAAGATCGTTCAGCGCGCGTTCCAGCGCGTCGCGGTCGGCGGGCGCCTCGGGCATGTCGAAATCCAGCCGTCCCTTGTCCGGGCCGATCTGCCCGCCGGTCACGGGAAGCGGGATCACCACGGACAGCAGATGCAGCGCCGTATGCACGCGCATGATCCGGTAACGCCGGTCCCAGTCCAGAACCTGCGTGACCGCCGTGCCGGGCGGCGGCAGGGCCGCGCCCGCTTCGGGGATCAGCACCACCGCGCCCTCCGGCCCCTTGCGGGTGTCGGTGATGCGCGCCGCGCCGCCCTCCCAGCGCAGCGCGCCGGTATCGCCGGGCTGGCCGCCGCCCGCCGGGTAGAACAGGCTCGCGTCCGGCACCAGCCCGCCCTCGGCATGGGCGATCACCACGGTCGCGGCCTCGCGGGCGTAGGGATCGGCGCGGAACAGGGGCGTGGTGGTGGCGCTGCTCATCGGTTGCCTCCATCGGGGTCGCCCATGTCCTCGCAATCGGGGCGGGCGGTTTCGGGCACGGGATCGCCGGGTTGCGGCGGGCGGCGCCTGCGCGCCGGCGAGTCGTCCGCTCCGGCGTCTGGCTCGGTCGCCGGAACCGGGCGCGCACCCGGCAGGGATTCGGGGTTGCGCAGCCAGATGTCGCGCTGCGCGAAGGGGATTTCGATCCCCGCCGCGCGGAAGCGGCGGATGATCTCGTGGTTCATGTCCGACCGCACCTTCATGATGAAATTCACGTCGCGCAGGATGCAACGTACCTCGAACTCCAGCGCGTTGGCGCCGAACCCCATGAACACCACCGACGGCGGCGGGTTCAGCGCCACCAGCGGCTGCGCCTCGGCCACCTCGCGCAGGATGCGCTCGACCTCGCGGGTATCGGCGGCATAACTGACCCCGACCTTGACGATCAGCCGGCCCGTGTTGTTGTAGTGCGTCCAGTTGGTGACCGAGGTGGAGATCAGGTCGGCATTGGGCACGATCACATCGGTGCGGTCGAAGGTCTCGATCACGGTCGAACGCACCGAGATCGAGCGCACGACCCCCATGGTGCCGCCGACCTCGATCCAGTCGCCTTCGGCGATGGGGCGTTCGACCAGCAGGATGATGCCCGAGATGAAGTTGGATACCACGTTCTGCAGGCCAAAGCCGATCCCCACCGACAGCGCCCCCGCCACCAGCGCCAGCGCCGACAGGTCGATACCGGCGGTGGAAAAGGCGATGACGGCGGCCAGGAAGATGCCGACATAGCCGGTGCCGGAAACGATGGCCTTCTGCCCGCCCCGGTCAAGCGAGGTCTTGGGCAGCACGCTGGACCCCAGCGCGCCCTGGATCACCCGCGTCACCGTGTAGCCGATGGCAAAGACAACGATGAAGGACAGAAGGTTGGTCGGCGAAATGCGGGTTTCGCCGATGGTGAATCCTTCGCGCACGGCCTGCCAGATTTCCAGCAGTTCCGACACGCGCACGCCCCAGATCAGCGCGAACACGGGCACCGACACCACCGCCAGCGCAAATCCGATCAGCGCCGGGATCAGCGCTTCGGTGGCATCGCTGTCGCTCTTGACCAACGCGGCATAGATGTCGCCCACCATGCGCTGCAACAGCACCAGCACGCCCAGCAGGCCCAGCGATTCGATGGCCGGAAACAGCAGCGCCTCGGCGGCCTGGACATAGCCGACCCCCGCCAGCACCGGCGCGCCGATCCCCAGCACCATGCAGGCGCGCCCCAGAACCCCCACCAGCCGGTCGAAGAAACCGGCCGACCCGGCCTCGGCGCCGCTTTCGGCGGACTCGGCCTGCCGCTGTGTGCTCTGGCGCGTGTGCATCAGCAGAAGCTGGCCGATCCGGAACAGCACCACCCCGGCCAGAACCAGCAGCGGAAAGGCGATCACCGCATTGGCGGCATCGGTCTGCACAGCCGGTTCCACAAAGGCGGTCATGATCGCATAGAGCCCGAGGAACAGCCCGGCGAGCGACGCCATGAACCGCCCCTCGCGCCGGCGCTCATGGGGCAGGGTCAGCGGGGTATAGGCATAATCGGCGCGGGTAAAGATCTGCCCGCCCAGCCAGCGCGCAGCCAGATAGTAGAACCCGGCCACGAAGAACGCACCCGCCGTGTCCGACCCGGTGGGGCCGGTCAGCGCGGTTGCCTCGACCGCGACGACCAGCAGGAACACACCCAGCAGCGGCACCGCGATCTGTGCCAGCGACGCCACCAGCGCCATCGCCTGCCGCCCGCGTTTGCTGGACGCGTTTTCCTGCAGCCGCAGGGTCACGCGCTCGGTCAGACTGCGCCCGCGCGCGATCAGCAGCAGCGCCATCAGCAGCGCGCCGATCACAACCGGCAGATTCGAGCGGAATTCGACACCGACCGCTGGGTCGCGCACATTCCCCAGCACCTCGCCATAGACCGTAAGCCCCGACGACATCAGCGCATCCACCCCCGCCAGCCAGTTGGCCGGGTTCACCGGCGAGGGCCAGAGCGTCATCAGCGCGTCGGCATCGCGTTCGCGCAGCACGCGGTCGATGGTCCGGATCAACCCGTCGGCGCGGCGGAACGCCTCGTCAGCGGTCAGCACCGGCGCCTGCGCACGCGTCAACTGCTCGGTCAGGGCGGCGCGGCGTTCGGCGATCTCGGGGGCTTCGGTCTCGCCTTGCTCGGGCGGCGGGCCAAGCGCCTCGATCTGGCGCCGCAGCGCCAGGACGCGTTCGCGGTTGGCATCCTGCACGGTCAGGAAGCGCGAACGTTTCTCGACCAGCTCGGCCCGCAGCTCCAGCAGGGTATCGCTGGGCACCTGACGCTCGGTCAACGTCTGTTCGGCCCTTGTGGCAAGGCGCTCCCAGGCTTCGAGATCGGGGGCCTCGGCGGCGGCGGGTTCGGTGTTGGCGCGCTGTTGCTGGATGTCCTGTGCCGCCGCGGGGCCGGGCGCGATGGCCAGCGTCGCAACGATGACCAGCGCCAACCGGATCAGGACAAGCCGCACAGTCACAAGCTGAGCAGTGACAAGGCCGGAACACATGCGCATGACACCCCTCGGTTCGATTTCTTCATGCGTGACGCGGTGCCGCGGGTGCATCGCAGCGCCGGCGCGCGCCGGCACCGC
>JAFIEE010000236.1 GCA_020832705.1 Paracoccaceae bacterium | reverse complement strand
CGTTGAAGCTCAGCAGCACCACCACCGCCACCGGCAGGAACATGAACAGATAGACAAGCACCGCATAGACGCGGATCAGGTTCCAGCCCATCAGCCCAGCCCCCCCATCAGCCAAGCCTCCCCATCAGCCCAGCCCCCATCAGCCCAGCCCCCATCAGCCCAGCCCTCGTGTCAGTTGCGACATGCCGAGGAACCGGTTGTAGAGCGCCACCAGCGCGCCCAGCACAAAGAGCAGCAGCAGCGACAGCGCCGAACCCATGGGCCAGTTGAGTTGCGTGATGATCGCCTCATAGACAAGGTTGGCGAACATCGCGTCGCGCGGCCCACCCAGCACCAGCGGCGTGACATAGCTTCCCGCCGCCAGCACGAAGCACAGCAGCCCCCCGGCGGCCAGCCCCGGCAGCGACAGCGGCAGGGTGACCTGCACGAACGCCTGCCAGCGCGTGGCGCCCAGCGATGCGGCGGCATCCTCGAGGTTGGTGTCGATCCCGTCGAGGCTGACAAAGACGTTCAGCACCATGAAGGGGAGCAGGAAATGCACCAGGCCCAGGATCACCGACGCCTCGTTATAAAGCATCCGGATCGGCTCGGACGTGATCCCCAGGGTCATCAGCACCGTATTCAGCGCCCCCGATGAGCCAAGGATGTTGATCCAGCTCATGGTGCGGATGATGTAGCTGATCCAGAAGGGCAGCATCAGCATCAGCAGCAGCAAGAGCTTGTTGCCCTGCGAGCGCGCCACGAAATACGCCGCCGGATAGCCCAGCACGGCACACAGAACCGTGGTAATCGCCGCGATCTTCAGCGTGTTCAGAAGGATATAGCGATAGAACGGGTCGGTCAGCGCGCGCTGCCAGTTGTCCAGATGAAAGCCCACCGTGTCCGGCCCCACCGCCGAGCGCAGCCAGAACGAATAGACGACGATGAAGACCAGCGGCAGCAGCAGCAACAGCGCCACGGCCCCCAGAGCGGGGGACAGCAGTATCCAGGGCTGCCGCCTTTCGCGGGCTTCAACGGACATGCGTGCCTTCCTGCAAATAACCGGTCCAACCCGGTCCCCCATTGATTGCAAGGCGCGTGCGCATAGGGCAAATTGATAATCACAATAATCAATATAGGCATTGTCTATGGCCGATGATACCGAAGCCGAACGCCTGACCCGGGAACTGGACTGGAACCTTCTGCGCAGCTTTGTCGTGCTGGCCGAATCCCGCTCCATCACCGATGCCGCGCGGCGGTTGCGGCTGACCCAGCCTTCGGTCTCCACCGCGCTGCGCAAGCTTGAAGAGCGGATCGGCAAGCGCCTGATCGACCGGGGACCGGGGCGCTATGAGCTGACACGCGCCGGGGCGCTGCTCTACCGCGAGGCGGTCGAGATTCACGGCGCGGTGCACCGCCTGTCCACGCTGATGCGCGACATGACCGACGAGATCACGGGGCATGTGCGCATCGCCGTGGCCAGCCATGTGGTCTGCCCGCTCTTCGACCGCGTTCTGTCGGAATTCCATGCCCGGCATCCGCAGGCCACGCTGTCCATTTCGGTGCTGAGTTCAGGCGATGCGCTGGCCAGCGTCGCCGCGCGCACCGCGTCCTTTGCCGTCTGTCTGGTCCACAGGCGCAATCCGAAGATGGAATACCTGCGGCTTTATCGTGAATTCTTCGGTCTGTTCTGCGGCCCACCGCACCCGCTGTTCGGGCGCAGCGGATTGCGGCAGAAGGATCTGGCCGGGCATGCGGCCGTCAGCTTCGAGACCGACCGGCTGCATGATGCGCTGCGCGCGGTCACGCTGTTGCGCGCCGAATCCGAACTGAGCGAACGGATCATCGGCACCTCCAGCCATCTGGAAGAGGTGCGGCGCATGGTCATTGCGGGGCTGGGGATCGGCCCGCTGCCGCTGCATGTGGTCGCGCGCGATGTCGAGGACGGGCTGTTGTGGCGCCTGCCACCGCTTGCCGACCCCCCCGCGATCGATGTGCACCTGGCCTGGAACCCCCGCGCCGCGCTCAATCGCGCCGAAAGCACGCTGTTGAAATCCCTGCAAGCGGCGATCGCCGCTGTTCCCATCGAAGCGCGCACCTATGCCGGAACACGGCCCGCTGCCGGGCCCGCAGACGCGCCGGTCGCCCGGCCGCGCTGACAGGGCGAGGTGGCGCGGCATGGGCCGCGACAGCGCACCAGAAAGCTGCCGTTGCCCGCCCCGCCGCCCCTGCGGATCAGCCGGAACCGGCCACGCATGGAGCGTGCACGAACGCGGCTTCAGCGCAACCGAGCGCGGCGGAGCGTATTTGCGCGCCTGAGCGCTCGGGTCTGCAATTGCCTTGGCGACGGCAAACTGCCAGTCTTCCCGTATCGAATCCACAGGAATTCTTGCGCCCGGGCGCGCGGCTGCGGCCATGATTTGCGACGGAGAGAGCCTTGACCTTCGAGCCCCGGTTCCAGGCGCTGAAAGACAAGCAGCGCGCCATTCGCGCCGGTTTTCCGCAAACGATGGGCCTGCGCGTGCATCGCGCGATAAGCTGGATCGGCCGCGCCGAGGCCTGCGGCGAGGATCACGACGCGCGCTTCATCTTCCTGTGGATCGCCTTCAACGCCGCCTATGCCGATGAACGCGAGGTGCAGGCCCTCGCCCCCAGCGAGCGCGCGGCCTTTCAGGGCTATTTCGCGCGGCTCGATACGCTCGATACCGAACGGCGCATCTATATGGCGCTGTGGCAACGGTTCTCGGGCCCGGTGCGGCTGCTGATGGAAAACCGCTATGTGTTCAACCCGTTCTGGCAGCACCATAACGGCATTCTGGGGTTCGAGGACTGGCAGGTGCGGTTTGTCGCCTCGTCGCGCAGCTTCGCCGGAGCGTTTCAGGCGGGCGATACACCGCGCGTTCTCGGCTTCGTCTTTGACCGGCTCTATGTGCTGCGCAACCAGCTTGTCCATGGCGGGGCCACCTGGAACAGCGGTGTCAACCGCGCGCAGGTCCGCGACGGGGCGGCGATCCTCGGCTTCCTGATGCCGGTTTTCGTGGACCTGATGATGGACAACCCGCAGGAGGATTGGGGGCGACCCTTCTATCCCGTAATCGCAGAAACCTGAAAGGCCCGCTGCCATGTCCTTCCGTTTCTGGCGCCGCGTCCGTCTGGCCCCGGGCGTCACGCTGAACCTGTCGAAGTCCACGGCCTCGCTGTCGCTGGGGCCGCGCGGCGCGAAATACACTATTAGCCCGCGCGGGAATCGGGCGACGGCTGGCCTTCCGGGCACGGGGCTGTTCTACACCGTCCACGACCGCAAGCGCGCCGGGCGGGGTGACGCCGCCCCGGCGCCCAAGGTGCCGCAGCGTGACCGGCTGAAGCTCGGCTTCTTCCAGCGGGTGATGACCCCGGCGGAGGAGAAGCGCTTCATCGACGGCATCCGTGCGCTCAATGATGGCGATCAGAATGCAGCCGTGGCGGCGCTGGAAGAGGCGCGCGACCTGCCCGATGCCGCCTGGATGGCCGGCATGATCCGCCTGCGCCGCGAGGAACTGGACACCGCCAAGGGCCATTTCCGGCACGCGCTGGGCCGGCTGGGCGAGCTGGGCACGCTGTTCGGCAAGTACGAGATCGCCGCGCAGGCCAGCCTGCCGATCACCCCGGACATCTTCGCCCATGTCTTCCCGCGCGAGCGTGGCACAAGGCTGGCGCTGGTGGAAATCGCGCAGCTTCAGGGGCGGCAGGATGACGCCATGGCGCATGTCGAGCGGCTGCTGCAGATTGACCCGACCGACCCGGTGGTGCTGCTGTCCTTCGCGGAACTGGCGCTCGACACGCCCGAGGACCGCGCTCTCATGGACCGCGTGGTGCGCGCCACTACGCATGTCGAGAATGAAACTCCGGTCGATACGGCGATCCTGCTCTATCGTGGCCAGGCGCTGGCGGCACTGGACCTGCCCGATGCCGCCATCGATGTGTTCACGCTAGCCAACCGCCGCCGCAAGGACCGGCCCGAGGCGCTGCTGCACCAGATCCGCTATGA
>JAFIEE010000235.1 GCA_020832705.1 Paracoccaceae bacterium | reverse complement strand
CCCCCCCCCCCCCCCCCCCCCCCCCCCCCCCCCCCCCCCCCCCCCCCCCCGCCGAGCGGGCGCTTCAAACGCCGCCGCCAGTGCGCACCGCTCAGCCGAAGACCGCCAGCCGCAGCAGGTTCAGGCCCGTCAGCACCAGCATCACCAGCGTCCAGCGCCGGAACCGCGCCGCATCCAGCCGATCCTGGATGAAATACCCGATCCACATGCCGATCATCGCGGGCACGACCAGCAGCGCCGAAACCGGCACGCTGGCCGCGTTCAACACCCCCGACTGAAGATGCGCGAACACCAGCACCACCGCCCCCATCAGGAACACCACCCCCTGCACGCGCACCATCTCGCGCGGCTCGGCGCCGGTCGACAGCAGATAGACGATCAGCGGCGGCCCCCAGACCCCCGAAACCCCGCCATAAAGCCCGCCGATCATCCCCAGTCCCCATTCCGCCCGCCGCCGGCGTTCGACCCGGATACGCAATGGAATGCCCATGAGCTGCACCAGCGCGAAGGCCACGATCGGTCCGCCCAGCAGCCCCAGCATCAGCCGTTCGGGCATGAAGGGCAGCATCTGCGCGCTGATGACCAGGAACACCGCAATGGCGGTCATCATCCGCCAGTATTTCCGCACCGATCCCCAGGCTTCGGCCACGCCTTGCCGGAACGCCTGGCTGAGGTTGGTGATCAGCGTCGGAAGGATCAGCGCCGCCAGGGCCATTTCCACGCTCATGATGGATGGAAAGGTGGAAATCAGGATCATCGGCATGGCAAAGCCCAGCGCGCCCTTGACCGTGCCCGCAAACAGGGTCAGCGCTGCAGCCACCACAAGCACCCAGGGCGCCAGCACCAGAGATTCCAGCCCGCCGAAAGCCATGCGCCCGCTCCGTCCTGCCACGTCCCGCGCCGCTATAGCGGTTCCGGCGCCGCGCTGCATTGCCAAAATCGAACGCGACATTTTCGCAAAGCGCCCGGGTGTTTCTTGAATTTTTGTTGCGCTGCATTCGCAAAGATCCTATCTCATGCTGCAACCGCGAAAAGACCGGAGTGCCCCATGCCCCATGACGGCCAGAAGCTACCCGAGACCCTCCTGCCCGATCTGCTGGCGCTGACCCGCGCCGCCCTTGCCCCGGTCGAGGAGGCGCTGGCCGCGGCCACCGAAAGCCTGCGCGCGCGCGTGGCGCCTGCGGGCCGGGTCGATGCGGGGGCGCTCGAGGCCGACCAGCACGCCGCCCATGCGCTGGCGTGGCTCGCCACCTATGCCGAGGCGCTCCGCCAGATGCAGGGCTGGGCCGAGCGGCTGGAGGCCGAAGGCCGCCTCAGTGAAATGGAGGCGCTGATCCATCAGATCGCGTTCGGCGAGTATCTGGCCCAGATCGCGGGCGGCATCCCCATGAGCCAGGGCGAGATGGCGCGGCTGTCGGACATCGGCATCGCCCCGGCGCTTGATAACCCGGCGATTGCCGCGCTGCGCGGTCGCGGCAACAGCCCCGGCGCCCGCGCCCGGCTGGTGGAGTTGATGCGTGACAACGGCGGGCGCGCCAGTTTCGGCGCCACCGGCCTGGATGACGAGCTGGAGATGATCCGCGACCAGTTCCGCCGCTACGCCGACGAACGCGTCGCCCCCGATGCGCACGCCTGGCACCTGAAGGATGCGTTGATCCCGATGGAGGTCATTTCGGAGCTATCCGAAATGGGCGTCTTCGGCCTGACCATCCCCGAGGAGTTCGGCGGCCTCGGCATGCCGAAATCCGCCATGGCCGTTGTGTCCGAGGAACTGTCGCGCGGCTATATCGGGGTCGGCAGCCTCGGCACCCGTTCCGAAATCGCCGCCGAACTGATCCTGTGCGGCGGCACCCCGGAACAGAAGGCCGAATGGTTGCCCCGAATCGCCAGCGGCGAGGTGCTGCCCACCGCCGTGTTCACCGAGCCCAACACCGGCTCGGACCTCGGCGCGCTCCGCACCCGCGCGGTGCAGCGCGGGGACCACTGGGCGATCACCGGCAACAAGACCTGGATCACCCACGCCGCCCGCGCCAACGTCATGACCGTGCTGGCCCGCACCGACCCCGAGACCACCGATTACCGCGGCCTGTCCATGTTCCTGGCCGAAAAGACGCCAGGCGACTGCGCCCACCCCTTCCCGGACGACGGCATCACCGGCGGCGAGATCGAGGTGCTGGGCTATCGCGGCATGAAGGAATACGAGCTTGGGTTCGACAGCTTCACCGTGCCGGATGCCAACCTGCTGGGCGGACAGACCGGGCAGGGCTTCAAGCAGTTGATGCAGACGTTTGAATCGGCGCGCATCCAGACCGCCGCGCGGGCCATCGGCGTGGCACAGAACGCGCTGGACGTGGCGCTGCAATATGCCGAGGACCGCAAGCAGTTCGGCAAGCCGCTGGTCGCCTTTCCGCGCGTGGCGGGGAAGTTGGCCATGATGGCGGTGGAAATCATGGTGGCGCGGCAACTGACCTATTTCAGCGCCCGCGAGAAGGACGAAGGCCGCCGCTGCGACCTCGAAGCCGGCATGGCCAAGCTGCTGGGCGCCCGCGTGGCCTGGGCGGCGGCGGACAACGGCTTGCAGATTCACGGCGGCAACGGTTTCGCGCTGGAATACGCGATCAGCCGCATCCTGTGCGACGCGCGCATCCTCAACATCTTCGAAGGGGCGGCCGAAATTCAGGCGCAGGTCATCGCGCGGCGCCTGCTGGATATCGCCAGCGGGCGGCGGAACTGAGCGGCCACGCTCAGCCGCCCGTGTGGCTCATGTGCCGGGTGACCTGCCCGGCAACGGTCTGGCGCGAGTAATCGAAATCATGCCCCTTGGGCTTGCGTTCGATGGCCGCGCGGATCGCCGCTTCCAGCGCCGCGTCATCGTGTGACGCGCGCAGGGGCGCGCGCAGGTCGGCCATGTCCTCCTGCCCGAGGCACATGTAAAGCTCCCCGGTGCAGGTCAGCCGCACCCGGTTGCAGCTTTCGCAGAAATTGTGCGTCAGCGGGGTGATGAAGCCGATCTTCTGGCCGGTCTCCTCGATCCGCACATAGCGCGCGGGGCCGCCCGACCGCTCGGCCAGATCGACCAGCGTGAAGCGCTCTGCCAGCCGCGCGCGCAGATCCTTGAGCGACCAGTACTGGTCCAGCCGGTCCTCGTTGCCCAGATCGCCCATGGGCATGACCTCGATCCAGGTCAGGTCCATGTCGCGGTCGGCGCACCATTCCTGCAGGGTAAACAACTCGTCCTCGTTGAACCCCTTCAGCGCAACGGCATTGATCTTGACCCGCAGCCCGGCCTCCTGCGCGGCCTCGATCCCGTCAAGCACCTGTGGCAGGCGCCCCCAGCGGGTGATGTCGGCGAATTTCTTCTCGTCCAGCGTGTCCATCGAGATATTGATCCGCCGCACACCGCAGTCCGCCAGGTCGCGCGCGAAGCGGCGCAACTGGCTGCCGTTGGTGGTCAGCGTCAACTCCTTCAGCGCGCCGCTGTCCAGATGCCGGGTCATGGACCGGAAGAACGTCATGATCCCCTTGCGCACCAGCGGCTCGCCCCCGGTGATGCGCAGCTTCTCCACGCCCAGCCGGATGAAGGTCGAACACATCCGGTCCAGCTCCTCCAGCGTAAGAAGCTCCTTCTTCGGCAGGAAGGTCATGTTTTCGGCCATGCAATAGACACAGCGGAAATCGCAGCGGTCCGTGACCGAGACACGGAGATAGCTGATCGGGCGGGCGAACGGATCGATGAGCGGCGTGGTCATGCGCGATAGATATGCAGTGCGCCGAAGCGCGGCAAGCCTTATCCCGGTTGTCGCCGACCATGGTCGGCATTACCTTCGGCGCCATGATGACCACGTCCCGACTGGCGCTGCCCCTGTCCGCCCTGCTGCTGCTGGCCTCCTGCGGCGGCAGCGTCAATCCGTTCCAGCGCACGGCGCCGGGGCCGCAAGTGGCCGTTCTGGCCCCGGGCGCCGATACCGTCCGCCCCCAGACCCGCCCGCGCGCCGAGCCCGCGCTCTCGCCGCTGGC
>JAFIEE010000234.1 GCA_020832705.1 Paracoccaceae bacterium | reverse complement strand
TGCTGCAAATCCTGATCGGCAGCATCGAGACACCGGGCGGTTTCCGCTTCAAGCCGCCCTACCCCAAACCGCCCGAGGCCCACCCCCGCCCCCATGCAGGCCACGCGCCCGGCCAGCCGCTCGACGGTCCGCATCTGGGCTATCCGCTGGGCCCCGAACACCTGCTGATCCATGACGACGGCACCCCCAGGCGCATCGACAAGGCGTTTTCATGGGAGGCGCCGCTTTCGGCCCATGGCCTGATGCACATGGTCATCTCCAACGCCCATGCGGGCGATCCGTATGAGATCGACACGCTGTTCCTCTATATGGCGAACATGGCGTGGAACTCGTCGATGAACACGTCCCAGGTCATGCAGATGCTGACCGACCAGAATGACGATGGCAGCTACCGTATTCCGCGCATCATCTATTCCGATGCCTACAGTTCGGAAATGGTGGCCTTCGCCGACCTCATCCTGCCCGACACGACCTATCTGGAGCGCCACGACTGCATTTCGCTGCTGGACCGCCCCATCTGCGAGGCCGAGGCCCTGGCCGACTCCATCCGCTGGCCCGTGGTCAAGCCCGACCGCAATGTGCGCCCCTTCCAGTCTGTGCTGCTCGATCTCGGCGCGCGGCTTGGCCTGCCGGGCATGGTCACCGGGGACGGCGCCCCGGAATACACCGATTACGCCGATTACATCACCCGCCACGAACGCCGCCCCGGTGTCGGCCCGCTGGCCGGCTGGCGCAATGCGGACGGCTCGGGCAAAGGGCGCGGCGCGCCCAACCCCGACCAGATTGCCCGCTATATCGAAAACGGCGGCTTCTGGGTGGATCACATCCCCGAAGAGGCGCAATTCTTCAAACCCTGGAACGCCGCCTATCAGGACTGGGCGGTCGCGCGCGGGCTGTTCGACAGCCCGCAGCCCTATGTTTTCAACCTCTACGCCGAACCCATGCGCAAGTTCCAGCGTGCCGCCGAAGGCCATGGCCACCGCCAGCCCCCCGATCACCTGCGCACGCGCCTGATCGAAACCATGGACCCGCTGCCGCTCTGGTATCCGACCTTCACCGATGCCGATACCGACCCCGCCGACTACCCGCTCCATGCGCTCACCCAGCGCCCGATGGCGCATTACCATAGCTGGGGCAGCCAGAATGCATGGCTCCGCCAGATCCACGGGGCTACGCCGCTCTACGTGCCGGGCGCGATCTGGGAACAGCACGGCTTCGCGGAAGGCGACTGGGCCACCCTCACCTCGCCCCATGGCCGCATCACCCTGCCCGTGGTGCGCATGGACGCGCTCAACCCCCATACCGTCTGGACCTGGAACGCCATCGCCAAGCGCCGCGGCGCATGGGCGCTCGGCGAACAGGCCCCCGAGGCCACCAGAAGCGCACTCCTCAACCACCTGATCCACGAACTCCTGCCCCCCAGGGGCGACGGGCTGCGCTGGGCCAATTCCGATCCGATCACCGGCCAGGCCGCCTGGTATGACCTGCGCGTGCGGATCGAAAGGGCGCCCGCCGGGCAGCAGGTCAGCTTTCCCGCCCATCCGGCGCAACGCTCTCCGGTCGGGCGCGGGCCGCAGGATATTGCCCTGTCATCGACCGATTGAAGGGGGACCTGCGGTATGCGTTATGCGCTGTTTCATTTCCTGATGCGGATCAAGCAGCCCTTCATGGAGTCGGCCCGGCGCAAGCGCATGGCCGAGTTCATGCGCCGCATGCAGGTTTCCGGGGGCGAACGGATCATCGATCTGGGCGGGACGCCAGGTTTCTGGGCGGACGCGCCGGTATCGCTGGACCTGACGATCGTGAACCTGCCGGGCTTCAACCCGTCCGAGCCCGGCCCCTCGCACCACCGGATCACGCTGCTGGACGGGGATGCCTGCGATCTGGCCGCCTTTGCGGACCAGAGCTTTGATATCGCCTTTTCCAACAGCGTGATCGAACATGTCGGCGATCTGGAGCGCCGCCAGTCCATGGCCGGGGAGGTCCGGCGCCTGGCGCCGGCATACTGGGTGCAGACACCCGCCATCTGGTTCCCGATCGAAGCGCATACGATGATGCCCTTCTGGTGGTTCTATCCGGGCTGGCTGCAGCGCGCGCTGATCCGGCACTGGCGGCGCAAGCTTCCGGCCTGGACCGAGATGGTGGAAACTACAACAATCGTCAGCCGCGGAGAAATGCAGCGCAGCTTTCCCGATGCCGCGCTCTGGGCCGAATGGAAGCTGGGCTTCCCCAAGAGCTATGTGGCGTACAAGCGCGGCGCCGGGATGGAGCAGACGGCAGAGGGAGGCGCCTGAGACATGACAGCATTGCCCGCCACCACCCATCGCAAGCTTGGCCTTGTCATCGACCTCGATACCTGCGTTGGCTGTCATGCCTGCGTGATCTCCTGCAAGGGCTGGAATACCGAAAACTACGGCGCGCCGCTCTCGGACCTCGACGCCTATGGCGGTGAACCCGAGGGCACGTTCCTCAACCGCGTTCACACATTCGAAGTGACCCGCGATGCAGCGCCCCCCATGGTGGTCCACTTCCCGAAATCCTGCCTGCATTGCGACAATGCGCCCTGCGTCACGGTCTGCCCGACCGGGGCCAGCTACAAACGCGCCGAGGATGGCATCGTTCTGGTCGACGAATCCGCCTGCATCGGCTGCGGTCTCTGCGCCTGGGCCTGCCCCTACGGCGCGCGCGAGATGGACGGGGCCGAAAGGGTGATGAAGAAATGCACCCTCTGCGTGGACCGGATCCATAACGAGAACCTCCCCGAAGCGGACCGCGAACCCGCCTGCGTGCGCACCTGTCCGGCCGGCGCGCGCCACTTCGGCGACCTTGCCGACCCCGAAAGCGCGGTGTCGCAACTGGTCGCGGCGCGAGACGGTTTCGACCTGATGCCCGAACAGGGCACGGCCCCGGTGAACAAATACCTCCCCCCGCGCCCGCGCGACACGCTGGCAACGCCCGCGCTGCGCCTCCCCGACACGCCCCACACCGACACGCCCCATACCGGCCCGGCCCCGCCGACCACGACCGACCGCGCCCCCGTGCCCGGCCTCCTCGGCTGGCTCGACCGCGCCCTCGAGCGGCTCTGAGCGATGCACCCGGCACCTTCGCTCATCATCTTCACCGTGTTTTCCGGGCTGGGATTCGGGCTGCTGGCCTGGCTGGGGCTGGGCGCGGCGCTGGGGGGCGCGGCACCGGTGGGCTGGGCCGCCTTCGGCTGGTTCGGGCTGGGCTACGGGCTGGCGGGCGCGGGGCTGCTCGCCTCGGCCTTTCATCTGGGCCACCCGGAGCGGATGCTGCGCGCCTTCACGCAATGGCGCTCAAGCTGGCTCTCGCGCGAGGCGGTGCTGGCGGTGGCCACGCTGGCGGTGATGGCCCCCCATGCCGCAGGGTCGGTGTTCCTCTCGGTGCCACTGCCCGGCTTCGGCCTGCTGGGCGGAGCGCTGGCGCTGGCCACGGTGCTGGCCACGGCGATGATCTATGCGAGCATCCGCGCCGTGCCGCGCTGGCATCACTGGACCGTTCCGGCGGTGTTCCTGACCGCGGCGCTGGCCGGCGGCGCGCTGCTGGCCGGGCAGGCTGCCGCGGCCGCGGGGATGCTGGCGGCACTGGGCGCCGCGCTGGTGGCGCATTGGCGGATCGGCGACGGGCGGTTCCGCAACAGCGGATCCGACGCAGGCACCGCGACCGGGCTGGGGCGGTTCGGCACCGTGCGCCTGCTGGAGCCGCCGCATTCGGGGCGCAACTACCTGCTGCGCGAAATGGTGCATGTGGTCGGTCGGCGCCACGCGCTGAAGCTGCGGCTGATCGCGCTGGGCGCGGCCGTTGCGCTGCCGCTGGCGCTGGTGCTGCTGGCGCCGGGCGCCCCTGTCGTGCTGGGGCTGGCCGCACTCTGGCACGCGGGCGGGATGCTGGCCGCGCGCTGGCTGTTCTTTGCCGAGGCCGAGCATGTGGTCGGCTTCTATTACGGGCGCGATCCGGCCCGCGCCTGAGCGCCCCTGCGCCCTCCGTCCCCCGGGCGCCCGCGAAGGGTGCGGGGGCGGATTCTGGACCGCAACGGCCGGGTCCTGGCCCAGGATCGGCC
>JAFIEE010000233.1 GCA_020832705.1 Paracoccaceae bacterium | reverse complement strand
CCCGCCACGGGCGCCCCCCCCCCCGCGCCCGGGGGCCCTGGGGGGGCGCTTCGGGTGCGTCGCGCGGGCGCGCATCGGGCGCGGGCGTTGGCAGCGGGCGTTGGCAGCGGGAACCGGGGGCCGAATCCGCCGGTCAGGGCGCCGCTCCTGCCGCGGGCAGGTCCGACACCCGCCGCGCCTCGGCCAGCAGCGCGGCCAGCACCGGCGTATGCGGCTCGCGCCAGGGGGCGATCAGCCCCACCTGCGATCCCGCGCGCCCGCCATTGAGCGGCACGGTGCGCAACCGCACATCGCCCGCGAGCAGCGCGCCGGTGTGTTCGTTGACGATGCTGATCCAGGGACCGGCGGTCACATGGGCGATCAGCGCCAGGATCGAGTTCGATTCGACCGTCGGCGCGGCATCGACCCCAGCCTCGGCCAGCATCCGGTTCACGATCCGGCGGTTCTGCATGTCCGGGGTCAGCAGACAGAGCGGCAGGCCCGTGAGTTCGGACCAGTCCAGCGCGCTGCGCCCGGCCAGCGGGTCATCGGCGCGCATCAGAAGCTGGTAGGTCTCGGAATAGAGCGGCACCGTGGACACCCGGCCCAGCGGCTCGTTGTCCAGATAGGTGATCCCGGCATCGAGGCTGAGGTTCTCGACCTCCTGCAGGATCTCCACCGAATTGCGCGACAGGATGCGGATGCGCACGTTGGGATGGCGCTTCAGGTAGGGGGCGGTCAGCCGCACCACCATGGGCAGCGCGGTGGGGATCACGCCAAGCCGCAGGTTGCCCGACAGCCCCTGCCGCGCGGCGCGCATCTCCTCGCGCAGGGTGCGGGCGTCGGCGACGATCCGGCGCGCCCAGTCCAGCACCCGCGCGCCTTCGGGCGTCAGCCCCTGATAGCGCGACCCGCGCCAGACCAGCTGCACCCCCAGTTCCGATTCAAGCTGCCGGATCGCCGCCGAAAGCGACGGCTGGCTGACCCCGGAGCGCTCGGCGGCGCGGCCGAAATGTTCCTCGGTCGCCAGTGCGATGAACATTTCCAGCTTGTCGAGCATCGGCGCGTCCCTCGGCTGCACCGCGCCATCCTGCGCCGCGGCGCGCCGGGTTGCAACCGTCGGGCACGCGGGCCGCAAGCGCGGGCGCCGAAGCCAGGGCGGACCGCGCGACAGCGGCGCAACATCCGCGCGGGAAACGACCATGGCGCACCTTGTTGCGGCCCCGCGCACGGCCTACATGCGGGCGCATGGCAGGTTTCCTTTCCCTTTCGCGCTGGCGCGGCCCCGTGGTCTCGGTGATCCGGCTGGACGGCATGATCGCCGCCGGGCAGGGTCGGCTGAATGACCAGACGCTGGCCCCGGTGATCGAGGCCGCGTTCCGGCGCGGCAAGCCCCGCGCAGTGGCGCTGGTCATCAATTCGCCCGGCGGCTCGCCCGCGCAAAGTTCGCTCATCGCCGCCCGCATCCGGCGGCTGGCCGATCAGCACAAGCTCCCGGTCCACGCCTTTGTCGAGGACCTTGCCGCCTCGGGCGGCTACTGGCTGGCCACGGCGGCCGATGACATCTGGCTGGACCCCAATTCCATCGTCGGCTCCATCGGCGTGATCTATGCGGGCTTCGGCTTCGACGGGCTGATCGAACGCTACGGGATCGAACGGCGCGTGCACACCGCGGGCGCACGCAAGTCGCTGCTGGACCCGTTCCGCCCCGAAAACCCCGAGGACGTGGCCCGGCTGCGCGACTGGCAGGCGCAGATCCACGCGACCTTCATCGAGCAGGTGCGCGCACGGCGCGGCACCCGGCTCGGCACGGAGGAGGAGCTGTTCGACGGCTCCATCCGCATCGGTGCGAAAGCGGTCGAAGCCGGGCTTGCCGACGGGATCGACCATCTGGTGCCGAAGCTCAAGGCGCTCTACGGCGAGAAACTGCGCTTCATCCCCTACGGACCACGCCGCCCGTTCCTGCGCCGCTTCGGGCTGAACATGATGCAGGACGCGCTGGCCGTGGCCGAGGAGCGCGCGCTGCGCGCCCGCTACGGGGCCTGAGCCGCGATGCTGGTCAAGATCGTCACCCTGTTTCTGGTGTTCATGATCGTCATGGGGGCGATCCAGCGGGCGCTGAACCCCAACCGCAGGATCGGCAAGCGCGACCAGACCCGGCTGGGACGACCGCGCAAATGCCCGGACTGCGGGCGCTTCCGCATCGGCTCCGGGACGTGCTCGTGCAAAGGCTAGGCCTGCGGCGGGGGCTTGCGTGCTGATCGACCTTGCCCAGGTGCTGGCCGGGCTCGCGGTGCTGCTGGTGGCCGGAGATCTGCTCGTCCGGGGCGCGGTCAATCTGGCGCTGCGGCTGGGCATTCCGGCGCTGATGGTGGGGATGACGGTGGTCGCCTTCGGCACCTCGGCGCCGGAACTGGTGGTCTCGGTCCAGGCAGTCTGGATCGGCGCGGGCGGGCTGGCGCTGGGCAATGTGGTGGGCTCCAACATCGCCAATATCCTGCTGGTGCTGGGCCTGCCCGCGCTGATCGCACCGCTGGCGGTGGACCGTGCCCTGCGGCGCGATTTCACCATCATGATGGCTGCGACCGCGCTGTTCATGGTCCTGGCGGCGGGGGGCGTGTTCCACACCTGGCAGGCGCTGGTCCTGCTGGCCGGGCTGGGGCTGATGCTGGGCGACAACCTGCGCCGCGCCCGTGCCATTCGCGCCGAGAACCACGCCGCCGCCGCCGACGCATCGGGAGATGATCTCGAAGGCGCCGACCCGGCGCTGCCGGGCTGGAAGCTGGCGCTGTTCCTTGGTCTCGGCATCATCGGCCTGCCCATCGGCGCGCAGCTTCTGGTGGCGGGCGCGGTGGATATCGCCGCGGCACTGGGCGTGTCGGACGCGCTGATCGGGCTGACGCTTGTGGCGGTGGGCACGTCGCTGCCGGAACTGGCGACCACCCTGCTGGCCGCCTGGCGGCGCGAGGCAGGCGTCGCCATGGGCAATGTGATCGGGTCCAACATCTTCAACCTGTTGTGCATCATCGGCGTGGCAGGGCTGGTGGGGCCGATCCCCGTGCCCGAGACGATGCTGCGCCTGGATCTCTGGGTGATGGCGGCCAGTTCGCTCCTGCTGCTGCCCTTCATCCTGCGCGGCTCGCCGATCACACGACCCGTGGGTCTGGCCTTGTCGCTGGCCTATGCGGGCTACATCACGCTTCTGGTGGTCCGGGGCGGCTGAGGGGGCGGCGATGACAGGCAGGGCACTGGTGACCGGTGCAGGCAGGCGGCTGGGCCGCGCCATGGCGCTGTGGCTCGGCGCGCGCGGCTGGGACGTGGCGGTGCATTACGCCGCCTCCGCCCCCGAGGCCGAGGAGGTGGCCGCACGGATCGCCGGGCGCGGCCCGCGCAGCGCCGCGCTGCAGGCCGACCTGCTGGACGAGGCGCAGATCGCACCCCTTGTCGACCGCGCCGCCGAGGCTCTCGGCGGCCCGCTCACCCTGCTGGTCAACAACGCCTCGATCTTCGAGCGGGACACCCTGGCCACCGCCACCCGCACAAGCTGGGACCGGCACATGATGTCGAACCTGCGCGCCCCCTTCGTGCTGACCCAGGCCTTTGCCGCACAGGCCCCGCGCGCCCTGCAGGACAGCGCGGGCGAACCGCGCGCGCAGGCGTTGGCGGTCAATATCATCGATCAGAAGGTCTGGCGCCTGAACCCGGAGTTCATGACCTACACACTGGCGAAATCCGCGCTCTGGACGCTGACCCGCACCGCCGCGCAGGCGCTTGCGCCGCATGTGCGCGTCAACGCCATCGGCCCCGGCCCCACGCTGCGTTCGATCCACCAGACCGAGGCCGATTTCGCCCGCGAACGCGCCGGCACCCTCCTGCACCGCGGCGCCTCCGAGGCCGACATCACCGCCGCGCTCGGCTTCCTGATCGACGCGCCCGCCGTCACCGGGCAGATGATCGCCACCGACGCAGGCCAGCACCTCGGCTGGCAGACCCCGGATCAGGCGCACAGCCCCTGAGCGGCCCGCACTCCGCCCCTCCGCCCCATTTTCTTGCCGGAAATACTCCGGGGGGTCCCGGGGGGGGGCCCCCCCGCGCCCGGCGCGGGGCCGGGGGGGGGGCCCCC
>JAFIEE010000023.1 GCA_020832705.1 Paracoccaceae bacterium | reverse complement strand
CACAAAAGGAGAACAGACTCGACTTACGGGTGGCCCTGAAAACGGGGGCAGGTCACGGAACTCCACGTCGATGAGGATGGCAAAATCCGACGGATCAGGATCAAGCAATTGGACAAGCTGAAAGCCTTGGAGGCGCTGGGCAAGCATTTGGGCCTTGGTGACAAAGCTGCCAATGACAACCAGGACCGCCTCGCCCTAGCCCTTATCGAGATCAGTAGGCGTGGATCGGCCGCGCCAATAGCGACCGCGTCACCCTTGAGGAACGTCTGAAGAACCTGCCGCTTCCGTCGTGATCTGGTAGGAGGTAGGAGCAACGCTTGCGAGGCGCCCTGCCGATGCCGAAACAGCCTGCCTTTCCCGGCTTGCGCGATGCGATGAAGAAGAAGGTGACGCGGCGTGAGCAGTTCCTGGCGGAAATGGATGCGGTGGAGCCTTGGGGTCGTCTGCTGGCGCTGTTTCCGACAGTTGGCGGGTCATCCCTCTCGGATCTGCCCGCGGTGACCAATCCTGCGCCTGCTGTCTGGATCGAGTATCGTCTGGCGAAGCCGAGAATGTCATGCGCCAGCTATGACTCTTCGATAATCCTGAGGATGGCAGGATCACCTTCGCCGACAAGAAATTCACCGATCTTTTCAAGCAGAGCGATCTTGACGGCACGCGCGGGCACGTTCTGCCACTGGGGTTGCCTGAGCAGGTTGGACGCGCGATCGAGCGCTCGCTGCAAGTCTGCAGCTACCCTGTCGTCAGCAGCGAGAAGTGAAAAAGGCTCGATTTCGCGCCAACGGAAGAGGCCTGCGATGGCGGACAGGGTATTCTTGAATTTCACCTGAAAATGCCGGTTCTCAATGGCAACAATAAGGTGCTCTGACAGGTCGTGCAGGAAATGATCGACCTGCGCGCGGGTGAGCGCGCGCGGTGCCTCTTCGCGCCGCGACACGGCCATTGACAGCGCGTTGATCGTGTCGTTGTTAAGTGGCGCCCTTGTCAGCATGCTGAAGAGCCTGCGAAGACGATGCTCGCCGGTTACGGCGCGCCCGCTGCCCTGCCGCAGCACCCCGATTGCTTGCCTGGGTAAGAGCAGGCGATGCCGTTGACCTCTACGATCCGCCTCCAGTGCATCGAGGATCGCATCCTGCACTTCTGCAGGACAGGCGGCGAAGGACCAGGTCAAGGCGCGCAGGGTGTTATTGTCCTGCAGGGGCGGTCCATGCAGAAGCCGGTCGGCAAGGCTTTGCAGCATCACGTCGAATCCGTTCCGCACCAGTTCGGGCAAACCGTCGGGCAATACGCCGTCGGTCGTCACCCGACGGTAGCTGATGCCACTCGTGGGGTGTCTCAGCGCCCTGCTCAGCACCTGAGCCCAGGACGCGGCATCGACTTCACCGGTCCACGCGGCGTCTTTGGCAAGCCGGGCCGCGCGATCATCGCCACCGGTCCAGTCCGCCCCGGTCCAGAGCGCAGGGTGTGCTGGCTCGACAAGCCGCTCGGGTATCGCGGGTGGCGGGGTGCGGAGCAAATCCAGGACCTGTTCGGGGCTCATGTCAGTGGGGGTCAATCCCTCCCAGTCCAGTTTTTCCGGCGCGCGCGCCAGCAGGTCCCAGTGCGTTGCAGTGATGTCCAGAACCGCCCAGCTTTGCCCCGGCGTCTGCCGGATCTGCATGCGGATAGGCACATCGGTCTGCGGTGCGGCGCCCTTGCGGACAGTCCATTCCCGCACCTCGGAACTCCCTTTCAGAATATAGAAATCGGTCTCCCGCTTGTTCCGCGGCCAGACGAAATCGCTGAGGTCCTCTGAGACATATTCGCGGTTGGCAGCGACCAGGTGGCCTTCTGGGATCAGGGGGACAAAGGCCGGTTCCCGGTCACGCAGGACTGCAATGCTGATCGCCTCAAGCCGGTCAAAGTAATGCGGCAGGCCACGCTCGATCAGCCGCCCGGCATGCAGGCATCCACGCGCGATATGGTCATTCTGTTCGATGCAGGCATCAACCTTCAGTGCCCGAGCCAAGGCAGCGGCCAATGGGGCCTGCAGGGGTGTGATCAGAAAGACCCGCTCGCACGGCGCGTCTGGCGCGGGGGCAGCCTGTGCTGCTGTCAGCAAGTCATCGGCACAAAGGTCGGGCGCGGTAACAACTTCCCACCTCCCCGAGTTATTCCGGAGGACATCCCGATCCCCGGGACGCGCCTTTCCAACGACCAATTTCGCTCCAAGTCGGGAGGATTCGAGGCGATCCCAGTTGACCGGGTTCCTGTCACGCACCTCCCGGTCAGCACGCGCGAATAGGGCATCCAGCCCCAATTCAGCCGCCCAGAGCCGTCCGGGACCATCCCGTTGCGGCGCGATATGACCGGAGATTTCGGGGGCTTCGCGCAGGGTCAGGATCTGATCCTCGATCCCGTGCGCGCCATGAACAAGGAAGCGGAAACGCTGTCCAAGATGCTCTGCGGTCAGTCGCCGATCATGAATCAGGGAGAGCATCGCGGCAACCGGACGCCAGAGCAGGCGCACGCTGCGCGCACTGCTCTTGCGCGCGGCTGCGATCATCGCGCCCTGCGCGACCTCGTCGAACCCTGGCAGATCCGGGACAGCCACTATCACTTCCTGTGCGCCACGCGCCAGGGCGTCGATGGCTGCGGCTACGTCTGCTGCATGTGCCCCGCGGCCGTTGCCGTCCACCGCGGCCGCCAGCAGTCTGCGCCGCGTGGCCGCCCCGACGTCCGGGCCCCAACCGCCACCGCGACCATGCGGGGCCAGCGCGGCCTGAGGTCCGCCGATCAGGCGACCATCGAGGGTCGTGATGACATCGGAGAGGGTCCCACCGTGCAAAACGCGCACCGGCGCAGTTCCTTCCTCATCCCAATCAACCGCGGCCAGATCATGCCGCCCGTCCAGTGCCAGCCCTGCAATCCGGCGATTCATGGCGCCGCCTCCCGCAAGACAGAGCGCAGATATCCGGTCAGATTGCCAAGTGTCTCGCGCAGCGCGGGCCCATCCGTGCCAAGCGCGAAAGCCGCGCAGATATCGCTGCGCTGAACCTCTGGTCTTTCCGCGCTCACCGAGGGGCGCATCACGATGCCGCCACGGGGTCTGCTGCTACCTGGAAAATGCGTGAACGCGTTCAGTATCTCTTGCAGATCCCGAGCAGCCAGGCCCCCATCGACGGCCCAGAGCGGCCAGACCGGGATCGTTGCCGAGAACCCTGCCTCATCGCCGACCTGCCGCAAGCGCAACAGAAGTTTTGCGCCGAGGCGCGTCATGGCGCCTCCGTCCCGCGCATTCGCCACTTCAACGACCAGCCCCTCGGTGGGAAGATAGACAACGCCCAGAGGGGAGTCGGCCTCGATCCATGTGCCCCGGCGTTGCTCATCGCGAAACCAGATCGGCGCCGTGGCCACCACCTGCGCGCCGGGCACGGCGATCAGGGCGACCATCAGCACCAGCGCGCAATACTCGGCCCATGACATCGCCTGCCAGCGCCAGAGATCATCTTCAATCCGGTCCTGATTGCGCAGTTCGTTCCACGACACCCAGATTGCGTGGTAATCCGGGTTCTGCTGGAGCACGAAGTTGGGGGTCACGCCAGGCTCTGCAAGTCGGACACCTTTTGCCCTGAGGTCGCGCACCAGTTGTTGGCAGCGCTGCACGAAGCGCTTCACATCGCGCGCGCGCCTCGTGGCACCACGGGTTCGGTTGCGTTCCAGGTAGTCGTTCCCCACGCGTGCGGCGAGTTCAGCGTAGGCGCGCAGGACGCGGTTTTCGAGGATGTCAAAGTTCTCCTCGCGCGCCACAGCCAGCAGGCGCTGGCGGTCCCCGGCTTTCTCGGCCAGCTGTTCCCCGGGTTGCCGCGCCATCCAGAGCATTGCGCGGCGGTCGATTTCCTGCACCCGCCCGACCGGCAGGCTGCGGTTCACCCGGCGCAGCACCTTCCGAGGCCGGCGCCCCAGCCGCTCCAGCACCGCAGAGACCTCGCGGGCATGTCGGACGATGACATGCATCTGCGGCATTCCTGCGTCCTCGCCTGTCCAGCGCCTGTGCAGCTCCTGCCAGAGCGTTGCCGGATCCGAAAGTGCCTGCTCGACATCCTGGATCCGATCCCATACGGCCCGCGCCCGCTGCAGAAGCGGCACGCCGGGTTCATGCTGCGCGCCATGCCCTTTCTCGCGCGGGCGGTCCGGCAGGTCAGGCCACTGCAGAAGGACGGCATCCGGACCGTCGCGCAGCATAAGGCCACGTGCGGGCCGCAGCGGAAGGGGCAGTTGCGCCAGCTGCACAGCCTCACCCCCGGCAGTCCGAAGATCGACATGAGGCTCGGCCGGGTCGGTCGGACGGTCGATCGTCGGTGGCGTGTTGCCTGCATAGCGGACCAGCGTCAGCGTGGCATCTGTGCCTGCAAGACGCACCTCGTCCGAAGTCCGGTCATGGCGTTGATCCGGCGCGTAGAAGGCCCAGGGACGTAGCCAGAGGTCCATGGTGTGTCAGCCCCGTTCAAGTCCGCGCCAGACGAACTGACCGGTGCGATTTTCCTGCTCTTCCTGCAACTGGCGGATACGGTTGGCGAGGGCAGTGTCGCCGAGGGTGGCGCCGATCAAGGTTTCGAGCTCTTCAAACTGACGGGCGTGGTTGGTGATCTCCACGCCACGCAGTTTCGGCAGGATGCGGAACTCGATCTGATCGGCCAGTGCGGCGTCGGTATCGACCATGCCTTCTGTCGGGTAGTTCGCCAGATAGTGGCGGATGGACTGGTTCATGCGGTGGCCGAAGGGCTTGCCGAACCCGTCCATGATGCTCGCCAATCGGCCGATGACATCTGTGGCCCGTTCGCCGGCGGCGCCATCGAGCGACTCGGGACCGCGGACCCAGCTGCGCCAGCTGGCAAAGCGAAGCGCATCGACATCCACCGCCTGACCGGCCTGCCGAGTCTCAGGAAAGCGATTTGGGGCCGGGAATTGGAGCACATTGCCCCGGTCCAGCACCTTGTCCGACAGGGATTGTGTGCTCTCGTCGTCATTCATGGTGCCGACGAACAGGATATTCTGGCCGGGGAACAGATAGGGTGGATTTTCCATCCCGCGGATATCCACCGGGATCAGGGCGTCCTTGCAGGCTTCGCGCGCTGCCCAGCCACCGGCATAGCGGGGGCGCACCTCCAGACGGCTGAGAAACTCCGAGAAGTAGTATTCCACCCGCGCGAGGTTCATCTCGTCCAGAAGGACCATGGCAACATGGTCGCTGTAGTTCCGCTCGACATGTTCAACCGCGTCCCACGGGTCCATGCTGGCCATCAGCCGTGCCAGTTCCGTGGCGCGATACTTGCGTTCGACATAGTTGTAGAAGCCCAGCAGGTCCTGCGGGCTGTCCCAGCGCGGCTCCACCGGGACTTGCAGGAAGTGGATGCCCATCGCCTCGGCGTAGCGGCGCGGCAGCAGGCTCTTGCCCGTGCCCGAGACGCCCGCCAGCACCGTGATCTGCGCCGTGTCGTTGATCTTGAGTGCGGTGTGGAACGCCCGCAGCACGCGGTCGCTGAACTGCAGCCCGGCGTCTTGCAGATGGGTTCGGACGCGATAGAGGGCATCATGTTCCAGCTCAGGGTTACGCGCATCGCCCAACCGCGCAGGCGCGGCCAGACAGTCCGGCCGAGTGACCAGATCGGCCAGCAGCGCCTTGCGTTGTTCGGGGGTCAGCGGGCCAACCGGTTCTTGACCTGCGGCGCCGGGTCTCAGGCCATCCGCCAGCCCCTTCAGTTCGTTTTTCAACGACGCGATGCGCGTTTCAAGCTGATATGCCGTGGTCGTCAGGGCCTGATGCGCTTCTTCCGCCTGCGCCCGCTCCTTCTGGGCGAGGTCGCGTTCGGCTTCGGCGGAAAGGATGGCGTTGCGCGTTGCGCTCAACTCTTCATGCTCCAACTCCACTTCACCGCGAAGCCTGTCCCGCTCTTCCGTAAGGTGGTGCCGCTTGTTGTCCAACTCTTCCAGTTCGATCTTCAGCGCTTCGGCGCGCGCCTGGTATTGCGCTGCCTCAGCGACAATCCGAAGCGCGGTATCACGCTCGGCGCGAAGGGGGGCCAGGTCGGTGTGGAGACGGTCCAGCTCGACCTTGACGCGTTCCAATTCGCTCTCGGCGTTCTCCCGGTCTCGGGTGAGCCGCTCGATCCGCTCCGGGTCCAGATCGCGATTGACGTCGGCCAGCTTTTGTTCAGCGTCCCGCAAGGCGTTGTTCGCCTCGGCCAGTTTCCCGGCCGCCTCTGCGGCATCATTAAGCGTCGCTTCGATATCTTCGCGCGCGGGTTCGAGATTGGCCAGTTGTGCGCGCAATTCCTCAATCTGTTCGCGCAACGCCGCCGCTTCGGCTGCATGACGGTCGCGTTCGGCAATCTTCTGGTCAAGCTCGCGTAGGTCCTGTTCCTTGCGCTCCAGAGCCTCCTGCTTGATGGCAAGCTGCTCTTCCACATTCGCAAGGCGCGTGGCGGCGGGCAGGCGACCAACGCGGATTTGGAACGTAATCCACCCCACCGTTGCACCCAGCACGAGCGCAATCAGGACAACGAGAAGCAGCATTGTCAGGGTCGAGATATCCAGATCAATCATTGGTCACGTCCCCGGTATTCTCATTCACCGCGCTCTGAAGCTGATCTCGCAGCCTGTTTATCTCTTCTTCCAAGACTCTGAGTAGGCCATTCAAGCGATCACGCTCGGCCTCCAGATCATCGGCAAGTGTTCCGATGCTCTCCCGTAGCCGCTCGCGCTCTTCCTCGGTCTCTCCGATCTGGCGGCGGGTTTCCCGCAGTTGGGCGTGGGCCGCTGCCAGCCGCCCCTCGGTCTGATCAAGCGCGGCCTGTTCGGAGCTTAACCGCGCCACATCGGCGCGCAGCGCTTCCAGCGCAGCCTGCTCGGCATTCACCTTCGCGCGGATGTCAGCGAGCGCTCCTTCGGCCTCCGTCCGCCGCGTTGCCGCCTCGGCCGCCGCGGCGTCATCGATAGTCAGGAGGCCGCGTCGGGCCTCCAGCTCGGCGATCTGGGCCTGAAGGGCAGCCCGGTCCTGGCTCAGGGTGTTGAGCGTGTCTTCGGCACTCTGCGCCGCAGCCAGTGCTGCGGTCCGACGCTGCGCCGCGGCCTCCCCGGCGGCTTCATCCGCACCCACCTGTGCCGCACGTGCAATCGCGGCATGCGCCGTTTCTGCATCGGCTTCCAGTTGCCGCAAGATTTCGCGCTGCTCTCCCACCTGTTGGCGAAGCGACTCCAACGATTCCTCCGCCGCCTGCGCCTGGCCTTCTATTTCGGTTGCGCGCGCGCTCAGGTCGCGAAGCCGTGCGGCCTCGGGGCGCAGGGTCTGCAGGTCCAGTTGCAACGCATCGCGTGCGGCCTGCATGTCGTCCCGCGCCGCCTCGGCTTCGGTGCGAGCGGTGCGGGCGGCTTCGGCAGCGGCCTCATCCGTGCTGATCTGGCTCGCGCGGGCGTCCAGCACCTCAATTTCGGCGCGAAGCCGTAACAATTCTGTCCGGGCCGGTTCCAGTTCGGTGCGCTCTGCGCGCAGGGCATCGCGCACCTCACCAAGCCCGGCGATCTCGCCCTCCAGCGTGGCGCGGGTTTCCTCGGCCGCCTCTCGCGCGGCTTCTGCCCGATCCCTAGCGGACTCGGCAATTCGCTGCTGCTCTTCAAGGCCGGCAAGCTGGGCCTCGGCTTCGTTCCTCCGCCGGTCCAGATCTTCAACCGTGGGCTGCAGGGTATCGTACCGGGCTGTCAGCCTGTCGACCTCGTCCTGTAGCCTCTGCAGTTCCTGCGTCGCACGCTGAGCCGCTGCCACCGCGTCGCGGTGATCTCGTTCCAGGCCGCCTATCGTGGACTGAAGGTCCTGCCGCCGCTCAATCGCTTCGCGTTCAGCATTTCGCGCGGTAGTCTCTGCTCCCTCGGCCTCTTCGCGCGCGCGGATGGCGGCATCGCGTGCCGTCTCAGCGGTGCGTTGTGCCTCGACGGCGTCGGCGGCGCCGGTTCGTGCCGTGCGCTCTGCTTCTTCCTTGCTGGCAAGTGCGTTCCGTGCTTCCCGTAGCGCCGTTGTTACCTCGTCCAGCGCGCGCTCTGCTTCAGTCCGCCGTTCGTCGGCTCGGTCGGCCGCGGCCGAAGCGGCATCCTGCCCGGCGCTCAATTCGTTTATGTCCGTGCGAAGGCGTTCGCGTTCGCGGCGCAGTCCATCCCGCTCGGCCTGCGCTTCGCGCAACTCGCTTCTTTGCCGGTCCAGATCCTGCACATGGCCCTGCACCATCACGAAAAGCGTCAGCACCAGCGCCAGCGCGACGACGCCCAATGCGACGATCGCCGCGATGGACAGGGCTCGGCCGCTACCCGAGGTCTTGTTCGACGAGGTCAAGGCATCTCTCCATGTCATGTTGCAGTTCGTGCACCCAGAAGCGGCGGACCTTCCAGCCGCGTGCGATCATCTCTCGATCGCGCAATCGGTCTGCGGTCTTGCGATTTCCATCCGGAGCAACATGCCAACGGCGACCGTCCACTTCGAGGTCCAGCTTCACGTCCCCCCGAAACAGCGCGAAATCGAGGCGCCGGCGCCCGACCGGGTATTGTTGCTCGAAGGCCAGACCGCGGCGTTTCAGCGCTACCGCCATGCGCCGCTCCCACAGGCTTTCGGATAGTTCCAGTGCTGCCGGAGCGGGGCGGGTGGCGCGATCGGCCAGCATGCTGATATGGGCGATCCCGCAGCTTCGCGCCCAGTCCAGATCGCCAACCACCAACGCCACCGCGCGCGCCCGGCTGACGGCAACATTGAAGCGCCGCCGTTCGCGCGACAGGAAGGTTATGGCCGATTGCGCCGCCCCGCGCCCGGCCACAAGTGAAAACAGGATCACATCCGCCTCGCCGCCCTGCCAGCGGTCAACCGTATCGACCTGCAGGCGCAGTCGCTCCTGCGCCGCAGTATCCAGCGCCTCCGCGGCCAGCCTGCGGATCAGGCCCACCTGCGCGTTGAAGGGGGAAATCACGCCGACGGACCCGTCAAACCCGGTGTCGTCGGCGAACGCCACGAGCTTGTGGGCGATCCATTCGGCCTCGGCAAGGTTGACATTGCCACCCTCCATGCGCGCTGCAGGGCCGGTGACGTCCTGCCAGTGAAGGCCGGGGCGGAACCCCTTCGGCGGCGAAAACTCATCGTCGTCGCGCCGTGCAACCAACCTGTTGCCGTAGAAGGCCGCATTGGTGTAGCTGACGATCTCGGGGGCCGAGCGGAACTGGTCATTCAGCAGATGCTGCCGGTCCTGCGGCAATCGATGTGCCAGGAAATCATAGAGCGAGTTCACGCTTTGCGCCCAACGCGCGCGACCCGCCTTTGGCATGCCGGCTGCGTCCATCAGCGCATGTTCCTGGGCGCGGCCAAGACCCGGTATGAAGCTGAGCTGCTGGGGGTCACCGACCACCACGGCACGCTTGGCGCGGGCCAGAACCGGCAGCGCCGATGCAATGTCGCATTGGCTGGCCTCATCGAAGATGGCGATGTCGAACAGCCCCGGAAAAAGCGGCACTCTCGCCGGAACCGACAGGCTTGTGATCGCCCAGATCGGGCGATGATGCAGGATCTGTTTCGCGTCATCCCGGGTCAGAGCGCGTAACCGCAACCCACCGGGTTCAAACTCCATCTCAGACTTGCGGTTACGCAAGTGGGCAATGACCCCAGGGGACGGGCTGGTGCATGATCGCGCCACAGCCCGCAGTGGCGCCTCCAGAGGTACCGGGTCAGTCAGCACAGTCCGGGGCAGCGCCGCGAACCTGCGTTGGAGCGCCTCGATGCGCGCTTCGACATCATGCAATGTTGCCTGATCCGGCAGCTCGGTGTCGGGGAGCGGCACGCGCCGCAGTAACCGTGCCATCGCTGCCCATAGCCTGGACCAGAGGGAGTGACGTGGAACCGCGCCCCCCGGGTCACGCGCGCGCAAGGCCTCGGCCCTGTCGGTCAGCTCTGCCAGCCGCAGACCCAATGCATCGCGCTCCATGGCCTGCCGACGCGCCGCGGTCGCATCTGCCAGAGCGGGCAGCAGGGCCTCGGTGGCAGCTTGAGCGGTCAGGCGCTGGTCCGGATCGATAGGCTGGCTGTCGACAAGGGCCGCCAGCGCGTCAGGGAAGCCTTGGTCACGTTCCCCGTCGGCGTCTCTGCCGCGGGTCATGACAGGCAGATCGGGAAGCAATGCCGACAGGCGCGCTTCAACTTCGTCGATGGCGCGATGATTGCGCGCAACGAACAGAACACTTTGTCCCTGCGCCAGCGCAGTGCAGAGAAGTGCCACAATTGTCTGGCTCTTGCCTGTGCCCGGCGGCCCCTGCACAAGGGTGAGCGGCCCTGCCAATGCCGCATCCGCAGCCGCGAACTGAGCGATGGTCAGCGTGGCAGGTTCGGCGACACTCTGTCCAGGTGTCGGCGCGCCCGTGCGTTCCAGCAGATGCCCCAGCGCGGTCTGCTGTCGCTGTTCCGGCGTCCAGTCGGCAGCCCTGTCCAGATCAGCGGCAACCGCGCGTGTGAAGTTGCCTTCACCTGGCAGAAAGAACCCGGCTGCGTTGCGCAACCCGTCGCCATCGATTCGCAGCTCGGTATCGAGTTCGGCCGGGCGCAAGAGACCACCACCCAGTCGCGCAAGGGCGTGAGCCAGGCGGTCTGCCAGATCGCCAAAGGTCGGCATGTCCTCGCCCTGCCAGAGCGCTTCGCGCAGACTGTCCTCGGTCCAGGCGGTGTGGCGGCGGACTTCGCGCACCCAGGCGGGATTGAGGCTGGGAGACACCGGCTCTGTGTTCAGGCTCAGCATATCCGCCGTAAGACGCCAGACAACCGGGATCAGCAAGGCAGGAAGGCAGGTTGCCCCGTCGCGCCCGTGAAACACGGAGATCGGCCAACCGATCGAGGCGGTGCCTTCCTGGCCCAAGCGCGACAATGCCTCACGCATTTCTCCGGTTAGAGAACTCGCCCGGATTTCCACTACGGCGCGCTCCCACCACCTTCCTGAACCATGAAACAACTGCCACAAGCCGCCATGCTGATCCGGGAAACAGGCGATGGTTCCGCGCGGGTCGCGCCGCTGTGTCGCCGCGTAATAGGACAGTGCAGCGCGCCATGGGGCATCCGTGTCGGCAGTGTCATCCTGCGGGTTCTGCGCAATCTCGTCGGGGCTGTTCCGGAACGTGGCGAAAACCGCGCACAGCTTGCCAGAGCTTTGCCGTTCAACGCCACCTGCAGCCCCTGCATCAGCCTCGGGCTGCGGTGTTCGGGCCTTTGCGACCGCAATCCAACGGTCGCGCTCACGCCTGACCTCACCTCGGGCGCTCAACTGTGTCAGCGCGGCGAGCACCATGGCGGGGTCGGGCCTCACGCCACCCTTTCGGAGACGCCAGATCAGCTGATCGCCTGTCATGCCACGCGGAAACATCTCCAGCAGCGCGGGTATGGATCGTTCAAGCAACTGTGCGGTCCATCACGTCATTTCATTCAACATCGCCTCAGCTTGTGCAAGCACACCCCGGACCGCATCATCCTGCAAATCGGGCGGGTAACCGAACTTGCGCAAGATCCTCTTGACCAGAACGCGCAAACGCGCGCGGGCGCTGTCGCGGTGCGCCCAATCCACGGTCACATTCGCCTGCAGAGTTTGCAGCAACTCATGCGCGATAACCCTCAGCTGATCGTTGCCCAGCACCTCGACGGCACTCCGGTTATCGGCGAGCGCGTCGTAGAAGGCGACTTCCTCGGGTGACAGACCGGTTTCCTCGCCCCGTTGCCGGGCGGCGCGCAGATCCTGGGCCAGACCGATCAGTTCCTGCAAAACCTCGACTGTGCTGATGGCGTTGGTGTGGTAGCGGGCGATGGCTTCTTCCAGGCGTTCAGAAAATCTTCGGGTCTCGATCACGTTCGACCGGCTACGGGATCTGATCTCGTCGTTCAGGAGCTTGCGCAGCGCCTCAAGCGCGAGGTTCTTCTTCTCCATCTGCCCGATTTCGGCCAAAAAGGTGTCCGACAGGATCGAGATGTCGGGCGAGGACAGGCCCGCGGCCGACAGGATATCGACGATCTCGGTCGAGGCGACGGCATCGTTGACGATCTGCCGAATAGCCAGATCGCGCTCGGCAGCCGACCTGCCGCTGGTGTCGGCGGCCTTGACCATTGCGGCACGCACCGTCTGGAAGAACCCCACCTCGTCACGCACGTCGCGGGCGGTGTCGCTGGCGGAGCTGAGCGCGAAGGCCTTTGACAATGCGAGAACCGCATCCTGAAACCGCCGATGGGCGGCCTTCTTCGCCTCCTTGTCGGTTTCGCGCTGGGCCGCCTCGTCCTGCCGGGCGAGGATGAAGTTCAACGCCTCGGCCAATGTCACCAGGCGCTGCTGCGGGGTGCCGGTAATGCCCAACTGGTAGTCGAAACCATGGAACATGGCGCGCACCACATCCAGCCGTTCCAGCAGCGCGGCCACCGCCTCGGCCTCATCGATCCCGGCCTGGCGCTGATCCGCCGCGGAATACTGGCCCAGCGCGGATTTCAGGTTCTGCGCAATGCCGATGTAATCGACGATCAACCCGGCCGGCTTGTCGCGGAACACCCGGTTCACCCGGGCGATGGCCTGCATCAGCCCATGTCCGCGCATCGGCTTGTCGATATACATCGTGTGCATCGAGGGCGCATCGAATCCGGTCAGCCACATGTCGCGCACGATCACCAGCTTCAGCGGGTCCTTCGGGTCCTTGGCGCGCTTTGCCAGCAGGTCGCGCCGGGCCTTGCCCCCGATATGGGGCTGCCAGGCTTCCGGGTCCGAGGCCGAGCCAGTCATCACGATCTTCACCAGCCCCTCGTTATCATCATCGGAGTGCCAGTCCGGGCGCAGGGCGACGATCTGGGCGTAGAGTTCGACGCAGATGCGGCGGCTCATGCAGACGACCATCGCCTTGCCGTCCATCGCCTGCACCCGCGCCTCGAAATGGGCGACCAGGTCCTCGGCGACCATGCGCAGTCGCTTTTCGGACCCGACCAGCGCCTCGACCGTGGACCATTTCCGCTTCAGGCGCTCCTGCTCGCTGGCCGCTTCGTCTTCGGTCAGCGCCTCGATCTCGGCGTCGACGCGCGGCTTCTCGTCCTCGGGCAGTTCGATCCGGGCGAGGCGGCTTTCGTAGAAGATCGGCACCGTCGCCCCGTCCTCGACGGCGCGGCTGATGTCGTAGATGTCGATGTAGTGGCCGAACACGGCGGGGGTGTTCACATCGTCCTTCTCGATGGGCGTGCCGGTGAAGCCGATGAAGGACGCATTCGGCAGCGCATCGCGCAGGTGCTTGGCAAAGCCATAGGCGATGTCGCCGGTCTTCTCGATCCGGGCCTTGAACCCGTATTGGCTGCGATGCGCCTCGTCTGCGATCACCACCACGTTTCGGCGGTCGGTCAGCATCGGATAGGCCTCGCCCTTCTCAGGCGAGAACTTCTGGATAGTCGTGAACACCACCCCACCCGAGGCCCGGGCCAGCGCCCGCTGCAGATCCTCGCGGCTGTCGGCCTGCACCGGGGTCTGGCGGATCAGGTCTCGGCACATCGAGAATGTGGCAAAGAGCTGGTCGTCCAGGTCGTTGCGATCAGTGATCACCACGATGGTGGGGTTCTCCATCGCCGGTTCGCGCACCAGTTGCCCGGCATAGAAGGCCATCAGCAGGCTCTTGCCCGACCCTTGGGTGTGCCAGATCACCCCGGCCTTGCGGTCACCCTGGGACCGGCTGGCCTCGACCGTGCTGGCCACCGCGCGCTTGACGGCGTGGAACTGGTGATAGCCCGCGATGATCTTGGCGATCCCGCTGCCGGTATCGCCGAACACCGTGAAATCCTGCATGAGCGACAGCAGCCGCCCGCGCTGAAACACCCCCTCGATCAGCACCGACATTTCCGGCGCACCCTTGGGGGCCACGTCCACCCCATCGGTCGTGCGCCAGGGCATGAAGCGTTCCTGATCGGCGGTCAGAGAGCCAACGCGCGCCTGAATGCCGTCGGTCGTCACCAGCACGGCGTTGGTGCGAAAGAGTGACGGGACCTGCGCCTTGTAGGTCTGCAACTGGTTGAAGGCCGCGGTCAGCGAGGCCGCCTCGGCACCCGGCTTCTTCACCTCGATCACGCCGACGGCCAAGCCGTTCAGGAACACCACCACATCCGGGCGGCGCTTGTGGCCGTTTTCGGTCACGGTGAACTGGGCGATGGCCAGCCAGTCGTTCAGCCGGTCCTCGGGGTCCAGCAGCCGCACGGCCTCGCCGCGGATCGTGCCATCCTCGGCCCGGTATTCCACCGGCACACCCTCGACAAGGGCGCGGTGCAGGCGGCGGTTCTCCTCGATCAGCGCGGGGCGCTCGGACGCCACCACGCGGCGCAGGGCATCCTCGCGGGCGTCCTCGGGGATGTGGGGGTTCAGCCGGGCGACAGCGGCGCGTAGTCGGCGGGGCAGGATCGTGTCGGAATAGGCGTCACGCTCGGGCGCGCTGCCATCGGGGCCGGAGACCGCGTCGTTCAGGCAGGCATAGCCCAGCCCCTGCAACTGCTGCAGCAGGATGGCTTCGACCTCGGCTTCCGACAGGGTGCTCATCTGCAGCCCCTACCCGAAAAACCGCTGCAACAGGGCCGCTTCCTGGGCGGTGATCCGGGCGACCTTGTTATGCGCCTGATAATAGAGCTTGCGGGCGAGACCGACGATTGGCGTGTCCTGCGTGCTATCCCGATGCGGCGCGATCTCGTTGAGGCCGAAGTTGCCGGAATTCACGCGCTGATCGACGCGGACGGTGACCACCGGCCTTGGGCCGCCAGGGTCAACCGCCGTGACGGTTCCCTTTCCCCACAACCCGACGCCGCCCTGCGTTTCGGATGACCACAGGAAAACCTCTGCGCCGACGCTGATTTCCCGCCCTCGATAATACGGGCGTTCCTCGATGCGCATATGCTCGTCGGCCAGCGAGGTGATCGGAGCGGTCTTGGCGATGAATGGCATGGACGATCTCCTTGTGTCAGGCTGTGATTGCGACAGGTTGCTCGGTCTCGGCCACCCGCAACTCGCCCGACATCAGGCGCGGCAGGAGGAGGTCGCGGGTCTGGGCGAGGGTGCGGGATTCGCTTTCGTTCGCCTCAGCCTTTCGCATCAATGATACCAACGCTTCGGAAAACGCACCGATGATTGCTTCACCGGGCCACACTATCCCAACTTTGGCAATGTCGCCGTTCGACACGAAGGGCTGCGCTGCCCCCTTCTTGATCACGTCCATGTCGATGTGACGCAGCGCGATCAGCAGCCACTCACCTGATACGTTTGGGTTGGGGCGAACGAGCGAGGCATTGTTGTTGATCCATGCCCTCCCTCGATGTGAGAAGAACTGGCCGCAGTATGCGCCGACACGTCCAACTGAAATGACGAACCCGTCTGCATTGTGGTCCGTGGTGTAGCCCATGAGACCCGCTCCGCCGAAAACTGGGACTGGCCCGGCGTCAGCAATGTAATCCTTCTCCAACTGCTTGCCGCCCTTGAGTTCGGCGAAGTCGCCCACAGGTCGCACCTCCCACCCCTCCGGCTTGCCCTCGGCGTCCAGGCGGTCGGGGAAGAGGGGCCAGAGGTCGGGGGAGAGGTAGGGGGCGCGGCCTTCCATCTTGGCGCGGGTGGGGCCGAAGTCGACGAACCAGTCCCGGAACAGCGCCCGCGCCATGGCCTCCAGCGTGGCGTTCATCTTCCGGTTCAGCTCGATTTTGTCATCCAGCGCCCCGAGGGTGGCGGCAATGGCGCGTTGTTCGGGGAGGGGGGGAAGGGAAAGCGGGTAGTTTTCGGCGAACTGCGTGTATTGAAATCGAGCAACTCCGGTATGTTGCACATGATAAGGCATCATCCGGCGGGAGTGGTATTCGTCTTGGAGCTTCCAGAACAGGAATCGCGGGTCAACGCGGCGTGGGTCAGGCCGCAAAAACCTCGCGAAACTAGCACAGATCAAGGGAAGCTCAGCAACATCAACTACAGAGGCCGGAATGAAAACCGATCTTCCGGTTGGCTGGTCCTTCGTTCCCCCTGCGGTTTCAATCAACGTGTCACCAGCAGTAATGGCCTTTCGCGCCAGAATGTCACTTCGGATGTGTCGCACGGGCAGCGTGTCGAGGTTGCCTGCCCTAACGCGCTCAAAGTCTGTTCCCCGGACGACCATCGCTGGGGAGTAGCCTTCTGTCGGTTCACCCTTTCCCCATTCGCCATCTCGGGTGAATGTCAGCAGGTCTGCAAGATGCACTTCTTGCGTCACAGCCCAACCCCCGCCAGCCGCGCCCGGATCGTCGCCGTCAATTCCTCGGCCTCGGCGAACTGCGCCTCCAGTTGCTCCTGCAAGGCGGCGAAGCGTTCGGCAAAGGGCGTCTCGTCCTCCTCCGCCGCCTCGGCCCCCACATAGCGGCCCGGGGTCAGGACGTGGCCGTGGGACCGGATGTCCGCGAGGCTCGCCGATTTGCAGAAGCCCGGCACGTCGGCATAGCCCTCGCCCAGCCGCCAGGCGTGGTAGGTGCCCGCGATCCGGGCGATGTCAGCGTCGGAGAACTCTTTCCGCGTCCGGTCCACCATGAAGCCCAGCTTGCGGGCGTCGATGAACAGCACCTCGCCCCGCCGGTCGCGCAAGCGTCGGTCGCGCGCGATGCCGTTCGACTTGTCCTTCGCCAGAAACCACAGGCAAGCCGGGATCTGGGTGGAATAGAACAGCTGCCCCGGCAGGGCGATCATGCAGTCGATCACCTCACCCTCGATCATCGCGCGCCGGATCTCGCCCTCGCCCGACTGGGTCGAGGACATCGAGCCATTGGCCAGCACCACCCCCGCCGTGCCGGTGGGCGACAGGTGGTGCAGGATGTGCTGCAGCCAGGCATAGTTGGCATTTCCCGCGGGCGGGATGCCATACTTCCAGCGCGCATCCTCGCGCAGCCGTTCGCCGCCCCAGTCCGAGATGTTGAAGGGCGGGTTGGCCAGGATCACGTCGGCGCGCAGGTCGGGCAGTTCGTTCTTGTGGAAGGTGCCCTCGGAGTTCCACTTGATGTCGGCATCGATCCCGCGCACGGCGAGGTTCATCTTGCAAAGCCGCCAAGTGGTGTAGTTCGACTCCTGCCCGTAGATGGCGATGTCGCCCAGACGGCCGCCATGGGCCTCGACGAACTTTTCCGACTGCACGAACATCCCGCCCGAGCCGCAGCAGGGGTCGTAGACGCGGCCCTTGTAGGGTTCCAGCATCTCGACCATGGTGCGCACGACCGAGCGGGGGGTGTAGAACTCGCCCCCGCGCTTGCCCTCGCTGCCTGCGAACTGGCCGAGGAAGTATTCGTAGACCCGGCCCAGCAGGTCGCGCGCCTTGTCCTTGCCCTCTCCCAGCGCAATGCCCGAGATCAGGTCGATCAGCTCGCCCAGCATGACCGCGTTCAGGGCGGGGCGGCCGTAGTCCTTGGGCAGGACGCCTTTGAGGGACGGGTTGACCTTCTCGATGGCGATCATCGCCTCGTCGATCAGCTTGCCGATTGTCGGCTGCTTGGCGCTGGCCTGCAGGTGGGACCAGCGCGCTTCCTGCGGCACCCAGAAGATGTTGTCGGCGAGGTATTCGTCGGGATCCTCGGCGCCTTCGGGGTATTCAGCCAGCAGTTCCTGGCGTTTCATCTCGAAGCCGTCCGAGATGTGCTTGAGGAAGATCAGGCCGAGGGCGACATGCTTGTAGTCCGACGGCTCCATGTTGCCGCGCAGCTTGTCGGCGGCCTTGAAGAGACTGGCCTCGATCCCGAGGTCGGAGCCGTTGTCTGTTGATGCCATGGTTCTGTTGCCTTGTATTCTTTGGTGGCGCGCGCGCCGAGAGAATCCCTACTCCGCCGCCACGCCTGCCTCGGGTGCTGTCAGCCGCTTGACGTAGGTCTTGAACGCGCCCGTGGAGGTGAAGCAGCGATAGCCCGCAGCGCTGGCCATCGAGATCAGTTCGGCGCTTTCGCCCAGAAGGACCGCGACGGGTTCGGTCAGTTCAGCCTGCACACCCTGAGGCCAGACCAGATCAAGGATTGCGCGTTGCTCGCCGGTTTCGGGGTCGACATGGTCGAAGGCGATCTCGCCACGCGCGAACCCCTGTTCGGCGACCCAGCCGTTCAGGGCTTCCAGTTCGCGCGCCTCGTCTTCGCTGGCGATACCGCCCAGCAGCACCCGGTCCGTGATCCGCGCCGCGCGCGCGCCCTCCAGCAGCGAGGTGTCGTCATGCAACAGCGTCTCCAGGCAGGCGTTCGCCGCTTCCGCAAGCAATTCCTTTCTGGCCTCCAGAAAGTCGCGGTAGCTCTCGATCCGCCAGAGCGCAGGGTCCTGCGGTATCCATTGTGAGGCGAGCGCGCCCGGATGGTCCGCGTCGATCTGCGGAAAATACTCTTCGGGGCGGCGATCCGAGATCGACAGGTTGGTGTCCTTGGTCAGGAAGCAGAAATTCGCCAGGGCGTTGACCTCGGCGCGCGCGTAGCCCGCCTCATACAGTCGGGCGCGGGGGAAGATATGGTGCACCTCCAGCCGGTTCATCTTGCCCAGAAGGTTGTTCTTCAGCGGCAGGCCGGTGCCCCAGTCGCGGGCCTCGGTCATGCGGGTGAGCATGTAGAGAACCGGGTAGAAGCGGGCGCCCACGCTCCAGCTGTGAAAATGCCCGGGCTCGACCCGCAGCCCACCCTGCGACAGGCGAAGCTCGGCGATCAGCTTGTCCAGATCACCGCCAGTCGCATCGAGGATGCCGAGGTCCTTGTCGATGAAGCTCTCGACCGAGCCCGAGAAGCGACCCCACATCCCGGTCTGAACATACCAGAACAGGAGCTTGTCGCGGGTGCGTTCGTCCAGCTTGCCGCCCCGGGCGTCAAGGTATCTGACCATTACCGGGATCGCGAACTTCGAGAACAGCACCCGGTCATGATCCAGCCCGAGCCGCCCGCCGATCATGTTGAGCGCAGTATCGATGTGGCGGACCGCTCGCTTCAGCGCATCCGCGATGTCATCGGCATCCTGGGAATGCAGATGCAGAAACTTGGCCTCGCCCGTCAGGACGGTGTTGACCGACCTTAGGAGCCAGTCGAGCGAAAAGTCGTAGCCATCCGACCGCCAGCGCGCGAGGCTGGCCTTCATGGTGTCGCGCGCCTCAGGCCAGTCTGCGCAGATCTTGGCCAGTGCCAGATCGCCCTTGGACAGCTTCGTCCCGCCGCTGTTGACGCGGTTAAAAATATCGACGACGACATCCAGCGTCTTGTCGGCGCCGGTTACCTCCTCGATGTGGAAGGCCTTGTCCCGTATCCCCAGCAACTGGTTCATGCGCCCCATGAAGTCACCGATCCGGAGCAAGTTATCCGGGTTCTGGCTAAGACCGGTTACAAAGGCGCCAATCCCTGCATTGCCTTTCTGCATGACCTCGGTAACGTCGATCCACAGCGGATCGTCGCGCATCTTTATCGGCTGAAAGAACTCGAACTCCTCAGTGTCCAGGTTGAATCGAAGATCGGTGAAGGCCTTCGCGTTGCCATCGAAAAACCTGGGAGGCTTACCCCGGATCACGCCATACAGGGAGGTAATCCTTTGCTGACCATCCAAGAGCAGCTTGACCACGCCTGGCGCGAGCTGGCCATCGCCGCGATGCGCCGCAGTGGAGGCGTCTGTCGCCCATACCAGAAGACTGCCAACAGGGTGACCGCGATACAGGGACTGAAACAGCTTCCTGACCTGTTCACGCCCCCAGACATAACCACGCTGAAACTCCGGGAGGGCCATGTGCCCGTTGTCGATATAGTCAAGAATCGAAGATATCTGCATCAATACATTCTGCCGCTGTGCATCTCGCTCGGCGTTATCTTGACCTGATCGAAACCATGCGGACAAGTCCGAAGCGTGCAAATTCCGTCGTTTCTGTCCGAGAAGACTGACGCTTTATGGGAGGATATCGCAACGTCCGATCAACGCGTTCGGCTGCACCGCGATGGCGGTGTGAACGACCTTTGGGGACGTCTGGCGGCGTTCTTAGGGCTGATCTCGCGTCTTGAAGCCCGCCAGACAGGCGGTTTCGGAGTTTTCAGGCGGACTCGTCCTCATGCGGTCAGCCTCCGTCGCAGCAGGAACAGGTTGGCAAGCGCGAAGATCGTGAAGAGCTTGGCTCGGCTGTTGGCCAGACCCCGGTAGCGGGTCTTCATGTGGCCGAACTGGAGCTTGATGACGCGGAACGGGTGCTCGGCCTTGGCACGCGCCATGACACTTGTGATACAGCGTTTTTTGGCCATCGGGGCGCTCAACGCATACCAGTTCCAGAGGAAGTCGACCCGCAGCCAATCGCCGGAAAATCGATCCCCCGGATCGATTTCTGGCCCCGGCTCATATCTCCAGCGGCATCAGCGGGCGCCCGCCCATCGGGTAATATGGCGCAATCAGCGCCAGCAGACGACCCCAGAGCACCACCGCACCCCTGTCGGCCCTGAACCGCTCGCGCCGCATCACCTTCTTCTTCTTCGCATTGCGCGGACCGGGAAAGGCAGGCTGTTTCGGCATCGGCAGGGCTCCTTGCAAGCGTTGCCCCAGCCTGCCAGATCACGCCCGAAGCGGTTGGTTTTTAACACGTTTCTCTGTTTGTGCTGCGCGCATTAATTGAGGGGGCGACGTGACTGAGCGATTTGACCGACGCTGACATGGCGTTTGCCATGGCGCCGGGTGTTGCGAGATTCTCAAGGAAGGCATGATCGGGCGTTATGGTAGTCAATCGGTGTTAACCTGGCGCGGATTGTGACCTTATCGACTTTTCCATGCCTAAGCGCTGATACTCAGCATGGGAACAATCATGGGTCTTGAGGGCTAAATCTCAAACTTTCCTATAATAAATCATATACTTATAGTAATATCTTGGCGGAGAGAGCGGGATTCGAACCCGCGAGACGGTTTCCCGCCTACACGCTTTCCAGGCGTGCGCCTTCGACCACTCGGCCACCTCTCCTCGATGCACAGTTACATGCATTCGCGCGATGAATGCAAGATGTGGTGCCGCGCGCCGGATTGATAACCCGACAGCTTCGTGTTTCGTGGATTTGCCCCATGGCGCGTCGGAGTGGCGCGGCGATTTGCCTGCGGTCATGACGCCGTGTGGTTCAGTAGGGTCGCTTGGGCGAACTATGCGCGTGCGTTCTGCGCCCTTGGGCCTTCGCGCGGGGGCGGCGGGGAATGTTGCGCGTGGGGTGGCGTTGACGCCGGGCAACGCGCCATGACGCGGCCTTTTCTCAGCCCTCTGCGATACGCCTGCACCTCGCAGGCGGCGGCATTCGGACGGCACGCATGGGTTTCAAAGCCATCGGACAGGATGAACCGGTCGCATGAAGGTTCAGGCCCATGGGCACCATCGATGGCGCTGCATATCTTCCTCAGCCTTCGGTCACCAGCAGCGCATATTCGGACGGCTGGCGGTGCAGGTCGAAGTTGAAGATGTTGCGCCTGATTTCCGAGCAGCGATCAAGGTCGACCCTTGCCGTGATCACCTCGTCGCCGACGGTTGAGGCCTGCGCAACGATTTCGCCCGTCGGGGTAACGATCAGGCTGCCACCGATCAGATCGCAGCCTTCCTCGCGGCCCGCCTTGGCCACGCCCACGGCCCATGCCCCGTTCTGATAGGCCCCCGCCTGCAGCGACAGCGCATTGTGAAAGTATTGCAGATGATCATGCTCGGGTGCGGGTGGGTAATGTGCGGGCGTATTGTAGCCAAGGACAATCAGTTCCGCCCCCTGCAGGCCCAGCATCCGCCAGGTTTCCGGCCAGCGACGGTCATTGCAGATGCAGATGCCCAGCTTGCCGCCAAAGGCATCAAAGACGGGAAAGCCAAGATCCCCCTTCTCGAAATACCGCTTTTCCAGATGCTGGAACGGCCGGGAAGGTTCATGGTCGAAGTGACCGGGCAGATGCACCTTGCGATACTTTCCCACAATGGCGCCATCCGGCCCCACGAGGATGGCGGTGTTGAACCGGCGCCCCTCCGGAGTCAGCTCGCCATAGCCGAGGTGAAATCCGACCCCCAGCCGCCGCGCGCAGTCGAACAGCGGGCGTGTGTCCTCTGAAGGCATGCTGCGTTCGAACCAGGCGACAATCTGCGCCGGGTCTTCCATCCACCAGCGCGGGAAGAAACTGGTCAGCGCCAGTTCGGGAAAGACGACAAGCGTTGCGCCGCGCGCATGGGCCTCGGTCATCAGCGCGATCATGCGATCGACCACCGCCCGCCGCGGTTCCTCTCGGGCGATGGGACCCAGTTGCGCGGCGGCAACGACAAGACTACGGCTCATGAACACTCCCCCTTGTGGCCGGAAAAGGGTTCGGTGGCGCGCACGCGCAACCGAACCGATGCAAGCCCGTCACAGCTTTGCAGGACGCCGTGATGGGCGATGCAATAGGCTTCGGACACCAGCGTGCCGACCGCGCGGCCATCGCGCAGCACCGGGGCCCCGCGCATTGCGGCCGCGCCCTGCCAGACCGGTGCCAGCCACCCGGCATGCAGCCCGCCGATGCCTGTGACGCGGCCATCACTGTCGATCTCCACGCCGCCGCGCGCTGATGCGGTCAAGCGCACCCCGGCGGTCAGGCTGATCTCGAAATCATGCGCATCGGCGGGCGCGAGGCTGTCGATCGCGGCCCCCGCCGCGATCGCGGCAAGCCCCTGCACCGGAAAGATCGCGTTATGCAGAATGGCGATCTTCAGGCCTGCGGCCTGGATCGTCAGCGCCCCTGCATCGGTGCGCGCTGCCACAAGCGCGCTGTTGGCCATGGCCACTTCGCCCGCAGCGGTCACGGCAATCAGTCCGGCATCGGCCTGAGGGTGTTCAGCGAGCAGCCGCTCCAGCACATGCTGGGGCTTGCCGCCTTGCATGATGCCCATCAGGGCCTGCGCATTGACCGCCTCACCGCCCGGCACGGCGGACATGTTCGGCAGTCGGTGACCAGTGATGCAGGCCACACCGGCCGCCGCCGGGGTGAACTGGCTGAGCGGAGGCAGCCGGTCCGGCCCCGAAGACATCAGCGCCACGCAGGGTGCTTGGGCGATGTGATCGGGGATGGCGCCCGGAAACAGTGCCACTGCCCCGCCGCGTCCGGTTTCGGCGCGGTGCAGCCTGCCTTGTGCATCCAGCGCGGCAAGGCTGACGAAACCGCCCAGCATCCCGCGGCCCACCCGCTCGACCATTCGAAGGGCGGCCAGCGCGGCGCGCCCCGCCCCCGGTCCGGCAATGCCGATCCCCACGGTCATTGCGCAACCCAATGATCGGGTGCGGTCTGTGCAAGAGGGCCCATGGGCAAGTCCTTCAGATCAAGGCGCGGCAGTTTCGGACGCTGCGCCGTGGGGTCGGGTTTGGGCACGGCGGCCAGCAAGGCCGCCGTATAGGGATGGCGGGGGGCGCCCAGGACCGCGCGCCGCGGGCCCATTTCGACGATGCGCCCCTGGCGCATGACGGCAACGCGATGCGCCATTTCCTCGACCACGGCCATGTCATGACTGATGAACAGATAGGCCAGCCCCATGGATTGCTGCAATTCCAGCATCAGTTCCAGCACCTGCGCCTGCACCGAGACATCCAGCGCCGAGGTCGGCTCGTCCGCGACGATCAGCTTGGGGCCGACCGAAAGCGCACGGGCAATGCAGATGCGCTGACGCTGCCCGCCGGAAAACTCATGCGCAAAGCGCTTCATGTGCACGGGCTCCAGCCCGACACGGCGCAGCAGCGCCGCCACCCGGTCCTCGAGTTCGCTGCCCCGCGCGATACCGTGAATCAGCATCGGCTCGGCGATCAGGCGCCCGATGCTGATCCTTGGGTTGAGCGCGGCAAACGGGTCCTGGAACACCATCTGCATGGAACGGCGCGCCTTGCGCAGACTGCGGGTCGAAAGGGCGCGCATGTCATCGCCTTCCAACTCGATTCGCCCCTCATCGACCTCCAGCAACCGGAGCACGGCGCGCCCGGAGGTGGACTTTCCGGACCCGCTTTCGCCAACCAGCGCCAGGGTCTCGCCCGCGCGCACGGAAAAGCCGACATCGTGCATGGCGACCGTGCCGCCGGATTGTCCGAATATCCCGCCGCGCCCCGCAAACACCTTGCTCATGCCTTCGGCATGCAGCACCACCGCGCCGGGCAGGGCGGGCTGGTCGATGATCGGTCTTGGCCCGTCCTCGGCGCTGCGGGCGCCCAGACGCGGCACCGCCGCCAGCAGCGCGGCGGTATAATCGGCCCTCGGGCTGCCAAAGATCGCCCTGACCGGCCCTTCCTCGACCTTCCTGCCCCGGTGCATGACCACCACACGGTCGGCCATTTCCGCAACAACGCCCATATCGTGCGTGATCAGCAGGATCGCGGTGCCAAAACGCGCCTGCATGTCACGCATCAGGCCCAGGATTTCCGCCTGCACCGTCACATCCAGCGCCGTGGTCGGTTCATCCGCAATCAGGATGTCGGGTTCCAGCGCCATGGCCATGGCGATCATCACCCGCTGGCGCATGCCGCCCGAGAGTTCATGCGGGAACTGGCGCATCCGGCGCGGCGGGTCGGACAGGTCCACCAGTCGCAGCATCTCCAGTGCCTTGTCGCGGGCAGCCGCCTGCGACAGGCCGCGGTGTTCCACCAGCGCCTCGGTCAGTTGCTGGCCGATGCGCAGCACCGGCGTCAGCGAGGTCATCGGCTCCTGAAAGATCATGGCGATGCGGTTGCCGCGCACCCGCCGCAGGTCGCGGTCGGACAGGCGCAACAGGTCCTGCCCGTCAAAGACCGCTGTGCCGCCCTCGATCCGCGCGCTGCGCGGCGGCAGCAGGCCCAGCAGCGCCATGGACGACACGCTTTTGCCCGATCCACTTTCGCCGACAATGGCCAGCGTCTCGCCCGCGTGAAGGTCATAGGACAGCCCGTCCACCGCCCGCACCGGGCCGAAGGCGACGCTCAGGTCGCGGACCTGCAGCAGCGGCGCGCTCATCGGGCCCTCTGGCGGGGGTCGAGCACCTCGCGCACCCCGTCGCCCAGCAGGTTGAAGCCCAGCACCGTGATGGCGATGGCCAGCCCCGGAAAGATCATCATCCAGGGCGCCCCGCTGATCAGATCGCGCGAGGACGACAGCATGAACCCCCATTCCGGCTGCGGCGGCTGCGCCCCCAGCCCGAGGAAGGACAGCCCCGCCGCCGCCAGAACCGCCGTGGACACCCCCAGCGTGCCCACCACGATCAGCGTGGGGATCACGTTGGGCAGCAGGTGCAGGAAGATCAGCCGCAGATGCGAGGCCCCGGCAGCCACTGCGGCCTCGAAATAAGGCTTGTTCTTCTCCACCAGCACCACCGAATGGGTGATGCGGGCATAGAAGGGGATCGAGGCGATGCCGATGGCAATCATCGCGTTGATCAGCCCCACGCCCAGGATGGCAAGGCAGGCCAGCGCGATCACGATCTCGGTAAAGCTGAAGACGACATCCACCAGCCGCATCAGGATACGCTCGGGCCAGCCGCCGGCATAGCCCGCCACCAGCCCCAGCAGCAGCCCGGCCGTCAGCGAGATCCCCACCGCGATGGTCCCGATCATCAGCGTCAGCCGCGCGCCATGCACGATCCGGCTGAATACGTCACGCCCCAACTGGTCGGTGCCCATCCAGTGATCCCATGACGGCGGCGCCAGACGCGGTCCCGAGGCCATGCGATAGGGGTCATAGGGGGCGATCACCGGGGCCAGCAGCGCCACCACCACCAGCAGCAGCACAATCGCCAGTCCCACTGCCCCCGAAGGGCTGCGCAGCAGCGCCCAGATCGCGCGGCGCGGGGCGACAGGGGCGGCGGCGACGGGTTCGGCCGGGGCGCTCATGTGCCGTACCGGATGCGCGGGTCAAGCAGCGCATAGGTCACGTCGATGACGACCGAGACCAGCGCGACGACCGTGGCAAAGAACAGGATGAAGCCCTGGATCAGCGGATAGTCGCGGGCGAACACGGCCTGGATCGCCAGCCGTCCCACGCCGTTCCAGGCAAAGACATTCTCGATCACGATGGCGCCCCCCATCAGATAGGCGAATTGCAGCCCCAGCATCGACACCACCGGCACCAGCCCCGAGCGCAGCGCGTGGCGATAGAGCACCAGCGTCTTGGGCAGTCCCTTGGCATGCGCCGTGCGCACGAAATCCTGATCGAAGATGTCGATCATGGCCGAGCGCGTCAGCCGCGCGATCACCGCCCCCGTGGCCAGCCCCAGTGTCAGCGCAGGCAGGATCAGGTTGCGCCAGCCGCTGCCGCCCACCGGCAGCCAGCCCAGCGTCATCGAGAACAGGAACAGCAGCAGCAGCCCCAGCCAGAAATGCGGCATCGACACGCCCACGATGGCCAGCGTCATGGCGCCGAAATCCCAGGCCGTGCCGCGCTTGTAGGCGGCGAAGAAGCCCAGCGAGCCCCCCACCACCACCGCGATGACCAGCGCCGAGACCGTCAGCGCCAGTGTCGCGGGAAAGCGCTGCAGCAACGTGTCCAGCACGGGTTGGTTGCCGACAATGGAATGGCCCAGATCGCCTTGCAGCACCCGGCCCAGATACATGAAATACTGACGCCAGACCGGTTGATCGAGGCCCAGCCGCGCGCGGATCGCCTCGATCTCGGCCTCGGTCGTCTGAAAGCCCGCATACATGATCCGCACCGGATCGCCCGGCACCAGATGGATCAGCAGCGTCACCGCAATGGTGGCGATCCATATCGTGATTGCGGCGGCGAACAGCCGCTGGACGATGAAGCGCAGCATCGTGCAAGCTCCCGGCTCTGGCAGGAAAGACGCCCGGCCACCCGCTTGGGCGGCCGGGCGGCATTGGTCAGTCGGTCAGGCGCACATCCTGGAACATCGGGTGCAGGAAGGCACCGACCTTGAAGCCTTCGACCTCGGGGCGCAGGGCAAAGATCCACTCCCAGCCCGGCGTGTAGAGGCCGACATGGATGGCATTGGTCATCAGGTAGCGGATGACGTCCTGCACCGCCTCCAGCCGCGCGGCCTCATCCGTCAACTCGCGCGTCAGTTCCAGCATCGCGTCCAGTTCATCGGACTGATAACCGGCATAGGCGCCGCCACCATGCCACAGGGCGAACAGGATGTCGGGGTCATACCAGCCCCAGGTCATCATGTTGAAGGTGCCGGGCGCGGTGGTATCGGTGCGCTCGTTGTCTTCGCGCACGCGGGCATTCATCGTGCCGATATCCATGATCTCGATGGAAGCACGGATGCCGACATCGGCCAGTTGCGCCTGGAAGATTTCCGCCAGGATATGCCGGTTGCCACCGGTCCAGACATACATCGTGGTTTCCAGCGGGTTGCCGGGGCCATAGCCCATTTCGGCCAGCAATTCGCGCGCCCGGTCAGGGTCATAGGGATAGCCGTATTGGGCGCAGAACTCCTGATCATTGCCGAACACACCGGCGGCGATGGGGCACCATTCGCGCTGGTTCGTGCCGCCATAGACGATCTCGATCGCCATTTCGGGGTCGGTGGCGTGTGCCACGGCCTGACGCGCGCGGATGTCGTCGAAGGGCGCGCGCGAGACGGTGTATTGCCAGAACACGTTCTGCCCGGTGTTCTCGGCCACCACGAGGTTCAACTCGTCGCCCGCCAGGATGTCGGGGATATCGTCGAAGGGCGGCTCGGCGATATGCGCCTCGCCGGTGCGCAGGGCGGCCAGCCGCGTCTGCGGTTCGGGGATGGTGCGCACGATCAACCGGTCAAGGTGAACCGGACCCGCGTTCTCGACTGGTTTGCCGAAGTTGCGGTAATCGCCGTTGCGCTCCAGCACCACCTCGTCGCCCTGCACCCAACTGACGAGCTTGAACGGCCCGGTGCCGATGGCGCTGCGGGTGCCGAAGCCCTCGGCTTCGGCGTTCGAGGCGCAGACGATGGACGAGAAACTGTCGGCCAGGAAGGGCAGGAAGGCGCCAAAGGTGCTTTCCAGCGTGACCGTGACGGTCAGGTCATCCACCACTTCCACACCCGTGATCGGGCCCCAGCTTGTGCGCGTCAGGCTGGGATTGTCGCCAAAGGCGCGGTCGATGGTGAACTTGACATCCTCGGCACCGAAAGCGCTGCCGTCATGGCAGAGCACGCCCTCCTGCAAGCTGAAGGTATAGGACAGGCCATCCTCGCTGACCTCCCAGCTTGCGGCCAGGTTGGGCCGTGCCACGCCGTCCTCGTCAAAGGCCAGAAGCGTGTCGTAGATCTGGTCCCACACCTGCATCGACAGGGTCGAGGTGGCGCGGTGCGGGTCCAGGCTGTCGATATCGCCATAGCGCGCCCAGATCAGATCGCCGCCCGCGATGGCGGGCAAACCGGCCATGACGAAGGCGCTGCCCAGCAGCGCCGCGCGCGATGGCAGGGTCAGTGTTTTCCGTAGTTTCATTCCCTGTCTCCTTTCCGTTTTGATTTGCGGGGTCGTTTTCTTGGGGTGGTCACGGGTCATGCCACAGCCTCCGGGGCAGGGGCCGCCGACAGGGTCTGGCCAAGGCCGTTGCTGCGGGCCGCGCCCCCGGCATAAGCAAGCTGCCCGCCGATCCAGACCCGGTCGATACCCAGGCTCGGGCGTATCGGGTCGGCGTAGTTCGCGGCATCCGCCACCGTTGCGGGATCGAACAGCACCAGATCGGCCACATGCCCCGCCGCCAGCCGCCCGCGATCCTGCAGGTGCAGCGCGTCCGCCGTCTGGCCGGTCATCTTGGCGATGGCCGTTTCCAGCGGGAAAAGCCCTTCGTCGCGGGCATAATGGCCCAGCACACGCGGAAAGCTGCCCCAGAGCCGCGGATGCGGCCGCCGGTCACGCGGCAGCCCGTCCGAGCCAACCAGCGACGGCCCGAAGGCCAGGATGCGGCGCAGGTCGGCCTCGTCCATCTGATGATAGATCGCGCCACCGGGTTTGAGGCGCTCCAGCGCCTCTGGCTCGGACATGCCCCAGTCGGCGGCAATATCATGCAGGTCACGGCCCGCGGCTTCGGGGTGGCTGTCGGACCAGCTTACCGTGACCTTGTGGCTGTCGCGGGCAAAAACAGGGTTCAGAACGGTCGAGGATGCCGTGTAGGGATAGACATCAAGATCGACCGCCATGGTGCGGCGCGCTTCGGCGATCATCTCCAGCGTGGTGCGCGACAGTCCGAAAGCGGCATCGCCGCAGCATTTGTGGTGCGATATCAGGACGCGCGCACCGGTCCGGCGCGCAATATCCAGCGTTTCCGCCACCGCCGAGACAACGCCGCTGCGTTCGTCGCGCATATGGGTGGTCCACAGCCGCCCCGCACGCGCGACTTCGGCGACCAGCGTCATGATCTCCTCGCTGGCGGCGAACCGCGCCGGCGGATAGGCGAGGCCCGTGGACAGTCCCACCGCCCCCGCCGCCAGCGCATCCTGCAGTTCAGCGCGCATGGTGGCGATCTCGGCCGCTGTTGCGGGCCGGTCCAGATCGGTGCCCATGGCGCGCACTCGCAGCACCGTGTGCCCGACCAGCGGGACCACATTCAGATCCGGCCCCACCGCGCGCAAGGCGCCGAGATAGTCCCCGAACCGCGGATAGGTGAAGGCCTCGCACCCGCCCAGCAGGTCAAGCGGCGGCACCTGCTCCGACAGCCCCGCAGGCAATCCCGGTGCCAGACTGACACCGCAATTGCCGGTCACCACCGTTGTCACCCCCTGGCTGAGCTTCGACAGCATCGCACCGGGTTCCAGGGCAATCGCGTCATCATGGGTGTGCACGTCAATGAACCCCGGCGCCAGCGCCAGCCCGGTCGCGTCGATGATCTGGCCGAAGCGCCCCTGAAGCTGAGCGCCAATTGCAAGGATACGGCCGTCGCGTACCGCAAGATCCCCCTGCAGGGGGGGTGATCCGTCACCACTGAGCAGAATGGCGTTCCGGACCAGAAAATCCCCGGCGAGTCGGCTTGCGTCTTCCAATATCCCTTCTCCATCCATATGGCCGGGCGTGGCCGGTCAGGCGCATGGGGCAACACCATGACCCGAGACTGTAAATTATCTTGCACTATGTCAAGCAATTTGAAATCTGTGTTACAGGGATTGCCGGAGGGAGACGAATGCAGGACAACGATCTGAGCAAGCTCACGCTCACCGAGCGGTTGAACGCCATATACAGTGCAATGACCGCAAGCGAGCGCAGGATCGTGGATGCCTTGCGCGACAGGCCGGGCGAGATTGCCGTCCTGACCGGAAAGGAACTCGCCGAACGCGCCAAGGTTTCAACGGCCACCGTTTCGCGTTTGTTCCAGCGTCTCGGATATGAATCCTATGACGAGGCGCGGCGCGCGGCGCGCAGTTTGCGGGCATCCGGCTCAATCTTTCATCTGTTCGATACAGGCGTGCGCGAATCGCCCGGACCCGAACACCTGGTCACGGCGCATCTGGCCGAGGAAGCCCGCGCCCTCGAGGCAACGCTCTCGATGCTGGACCCTGCAACCGTGCGCGAAATCGCAACCGCTCTGGTCCGGGCCGAGCGGGTCTGGTGCGTGGGGTTCCGCAACAGTCATGCGCTGGCGGAATATGCGGCGACGCTCTTGTCATCGGTGCGCACGGATGTTGCGCTTCTGGCGCATGGCGGGCGCAGCCTGGCCGAACGCCTGGCGAATGTCGCCGCGGGCGATGTTGCGCTGGTGTTCGGGATGCGCCGACGGATGAGGTATTTCGCCCCGTTGATGCAGGCGCTCAGGGACAGCGGGGCAAGGACATTGCTGCTGGCCGACCGGAGCCTGCACCTGCCCGACCCGGCAATGCGCCCCGAATGGACCATGATCTGCGCGATCGAGACCGAGCAACCCATCGATTGCTTCGCCGGACCCTTTGCGATCATCCGGCTGCTGGCTCTGCAAACCCTGCGCTATCGCGATACCGCCGCGCACGACATGCTTCAGCGGGTCGAACACCTGCATTCGCAGCTTGGCGAACTGGAGTAGCCCCCGGGGGGGGGGGGGCGCGCGGGGGGGGGCGGGGGGGCGGCGGCGGGGGGGGGCGGGGCGGGGCGCGGGGCGGGCGCGGGGGGTGCGTGGACGGGG
>JAFIEE010000232.1 GCA_020832705.1 Paracoccaceae bacterium | reverse complement strand
CCCCCCCCCCCCCCCTGGGGGGGGGGGGGGGGGGGGGGGGGGGGGGGCGGCGGCGGCCCCGCGGCCGGGACAGGGTTCAGGGCGCGGCGAATGCATCCTGCGTGTAGCCCTGCAGATACAGCAACGCGGTCAGGTCGCCATGGTTCACCCGCAACGCGCAGCGCGCCGCGACCGATGGCTTGGCGTGATAGGCCACGCCCGCGCCTGCACGCTCCAGCATGGCCAGATCATTGGCGCCATCTCCCACCGCCAGCACCTGCGCAGGCGCGATCCCGCGCGCGGCGGCGATGCGCTCCAGCGCGTCCAGCTTCGCCGCGCGCCCGAGGATCGGCTCGGCCACGGTGCCGGTGAGCTTGCCGCCATGGATATCCAGCGTGTTGGCGTGGTGCGCGTCAAATCCCAGCCTGCCCGCCACATGGGCGGTGAACGCCGTGAACCCGCCCGAGACCAGCACCGCATGCGCCCCGTGCGCGCGCATGGTGGCCAGCAGAACCTGTGCGCCCGGGGTGAAGCGGATGCGCTCGGCGATCACCTGCGCAATCACGCCCGCGTCCAGCCCGCGCAGCAGCGCCACCCGTTCGCGCAGGGCTTCCTCGAAATCCAGTTCGCCATTCATGGCGCGTTCGGTGATGGCGGCCACATGCGCGCCGATCCCGGCCATGTCGGCCAGTTCGTCGATGCATTCCTGCCCGATCATGGTGCTGTCCATGTCGGCGATCAGCATCGCCTTGCGGCGCCCTTCGGCGGGCTGCACCATCAGATCGATGCCGCGCGCCTGCAGGCTGTCCCACACCTCCCAGCGGTTGCCGGGCACCTGCGCCAGCGGGAATTCCGCGGCCACGTCCGGGGCCAGCCAGACCGCCGCCCCGCCGCCCCAGGCGTTGCGCAGCGCCTCGACCGTGGCGCCGTCCAGCACCGGGGCCGCGGGGTTGGTGATCAGCGTGGCGATGAACATGGCTGTGCGGCCTCTGCGTCGTTTTATCCTGCCGGGATGCCGCAGTAGGACAATTTCCCCCCTTGTGCCAGCCCCGGTGCAGCGTGTATCCGCGCAAGTGGGACACCCCTCCCCAACGAGGGGCGCATATCTGGAAGGATACCATGACTGGACCTGCACAACCGGCGACGCGGCCGGCCAATCCGCGTTTTTCATCGGGCCCCTGCGCCAAGATCCCCGACTTCTCGCTCGACATGCTGGCCGACGCGCCCCTGGGCCGGTCGCACCGTGCCGCCGTGGGCAAGGCGAAGCTCAAGGCCGCCATCGACGGCACGCGCGAGATTCTGGGCGTCCCGGAGGACTATCGCATCGGCATCGTACCCGCCTCGGACACCGGGGCGGTGGAAATGGCCATGTGGTCGCTGCTGGGCGCGCGCCCGGTGGAGATGCTGGCCTGGGAAAGCTTCGGCGCGGGCTGGGTGACAGATGTGGTCAAGCAGCTGAAGCTCGACGCCACCGTGCGCAACGCCGATTACGGGCGGATCGTGGACCTGGCCGAGGTCGATTTCGACAAGGATGTGGTGTTCACCTGGAACGGCACCACCTCGGGCGTGCGGGTGCCCAACGGCGCCGCCATCCCCGCCGACCGCGCCGGGCTGACCCTCTGTGACGCCACCAGCGCGGCCTTTGCCATGGACCTGCCCTGGGACAAGCTGGATGTGGTCACCTTCTCCTGGCAGAAGGTCATGGGCGGCGAGGCCGCGCACGGGATGCTGATCCTGTCGCCGCGCGCGGTCGAACGGCTGGAAAGCTGGACGCCGCCCTGGCCGCTGCCGAAGATCTTTCGCCTGACCAAGGGCGGCAAGCTCATCGAAGGCATCTTCAAGGGCGAGACGATCAACACGCCCTCGATGCTGGCGGTGGAGGATTACCTGGTCGCGCTGGACTGGGCGCGCTCCATCGGCGGATTGCCCGCCCTGATTGCCCGCTGCAACGCCAATGCCGATGTGATCGCCCGCTTCTGCGCGCGCCATGACTGGATCGCAAATCTGGCCGACGACCCGGCCACGGCATCCACCACCAGCGTCTGTCTGAAGTTCACCGACCCGGGCATCACCGACGGCGCGGCCTTTGCCAAGGCGGTGGCGAAGCGGCTGGAGGCCGCGGGCGTGGCGCTGGACGTGGGCGCCTATCGCGACGCGCCGCCGGGGCTGCGCATCTGGTGCGGCGCGACGGTGCAGGCCGCCGATGTCGAGGCGCTGATGCCCTGGATCGACTGGGCCTATCATGCCGAGCGCGCCGCGCTGGACCCGGCGGCCTGAAACCCTTCGGGGCCGGTCGGTCCGGCCCCCTCTCCCATCAATTCAAAGGAGCCAGACACATGGCACCCAGGGTACTTGTGTCCGACAAGCTGTCGGAAACCGCCGTGCAGATCTTCCGCGACCGTGGCATCGACGTGACATTTGACCCCGGCTTGGGCAAGGACAAGGAAAAGCTCGCACAGGTGATCGGCGACTATGACGGCCTCGCCGTCCGCTCGGCCACCAAGGTCACGGCGAAGCTGCTGGAAAACGCACCCCGGCTGAAGGTCGTGGGCCGCGCGGGCATTGGCGTGGACAATGTGGACATTCCGGCGGCCTCGAAAAAGGGCGTGATCGTCATGAACACGCCGTATGGCAACTCGGTCACCACCGCCGAACACGCCATCGCCATGATGATGGCCGTCGCGCGTCAGATCCCCGAGGCCAACGCCTCCACCCACGCCGGCAAGTGGGAGAAATCGCGCTTCATGGGCACCGAGGTGACCGCCAAGACGCTGGGCGTGATCGGCGCTGGCAATATCGGCGGGATCGTCTGCGAACGCGCCCTGGGCCTGCGCATGAAGGTCATCGCCTATGACCCGTTCCTGAGCGAGGAACGCGCGACAAAACTGGGCGTGACCAAGGTTGACCTGGAAACGCTGCTGGCGCGCGCCGATTTCATCTCGCTCCACGTCCCGCTGACCGACAAGACCCGCAACATCCTGTCGGCCGACGCCATCGCCCGGACGAAACCGGGCGTGCGGATCATCAACTGCGCGCGCGGCGGGCTGATCGACGAGGCGGCGCTGGCCGAAGCGCTGAAATCCGGCCATGTCGCGGGCGCCGCGCTCGATGTATTCGAGGTGGAGCCCGCCACCGACAGCCCGCTCTTCGGCCTGCCCAACGTGGTGGTGACCCCGCATCTGGGCGCCTCCACGACCGAGGCACAGGAAAACGTGGCCCTGCAGGTGGCCGAACAGATGTCGGACTACCTGCTGACCGGGGCGGTGCAGAATGCGCTCAACATGCCGTCCGTGACCGCCGAGGAAGCCGCCGTCATGGCGCCCTGGCTGAAGCTGGCCGCGCATCTGGGCGCCTTTGCCGGCCAACTGACCGACGAGCCGATCCGCGCCATCAACATCCTTTATGACGGGATGGTGACCGAGATGAACCTCGACGCGCTGAACTGCGCAGTGATCGCGGGGATCATGAAGGCGTCGAACCCGGATGTGAACATGGTTTCGGCCCCGGTGGTGGCGCGCGAGCGGGGGGTGAACATCTCCACCACCACGCAAGGAAAATCCGGCGTGTTCGATGCCTATGTGAAGCTGACCATCGTGACCGAGCACCGCGAACGGTCGGTCGCGGGGACGGTGTTTTCGGACGGCAAGCCGCGCTTCATCCAGATCAAGGGCATCACCATCGACGCCGAAGTGGGCGCGCACATGCTCTACACCACCAACGAGGACGTGCCGGGCATCATCGGCACGCTGGGCCAGACCATGGGCGAAAGCGGCGTCAACATCGCCAACTTCACCCTGGGCCGGTCGGCGCGCGGCGCGGATGCCATCGCACTGCTCTATCTGGACGCCCCGCCGCCCGGCGAGGTGCTGGACAGGCTGCGCGCAACGGGCATGTTCGGACAGGTCCGCGCGCTGCAGTTCGACGTGGACTGACCCCGCCCCAAGGCACAGCGGCCGCGGGGGGGGGGGGGGGCGCATTGCCATCGCCCCCGGCTGCGGCCATTGTGCACCTGATGCGAAGGGGCGCGCTGCCGCTTCCGCCTGGCCACTGACCGGTGCACCTGCACCGGTCGCGGGGGGCCCCCCCGGGGGGGGGGGGGGGGGGGGGGGGGGGGGGGGGGGGGGGGGGGGGCGCGGGGGGGGGG
>JAFIEE010000231.1 GCA_020832705.1 Paracoccaceae bacterium | reverse complement strand
CCGCCCCCCCCGCGCGCGCGCGGGGGGGGGGGGTGGGGGGGGCCCCCCCCGGGGGGGGCCCGAAGCGCAGAGGCGCCCGCGCCGGTGGGGCCGGCCCGCGGGCTGGCGCGCGGCAGGACGATACATGGCCGCGCGCAGGCGCGCGGGAGGGGGCGCAGCCCCCGTCGCAGCGGGGCTGCGACTCCCCCGGGAGTATTTGAGGCAAGAAAAAGACGGACAGGGGCTGAGCGATGAGGAACGCTGCAGTGAATGCACAGGCGCCGATCCGGCTTGGCGGTGCGCCCGAGGGCTTTGACGCGGCCTTGCTGGCGCGCGAGGTTGCGCGCGCCGCCGGGCCTGTGATCCATGTGGCCCGCGACGACCGCCGCGCTGCCGCCATGCAGCGCGCGCTGGCCTTCATGGCGCCCGATCTGGTGGTGCTGCCGTTCCCGGCCTGGGATTGCCTGCCCTATGACCGCGTGTCCCCCGCGCCGGGGCTGGCGGCGCAGCGCATGGCGGTGCTGGCCGCGCTGGCGGCGGGGGCGGTGCCGGGGCGCTTCGTGGTGCTGACCACGCATTCGGGGGCCGCTCAGCGGGTGCCGTCGCGCGACGTGGTGGCGGGCGCGTCCTTTGTCGCGCGGGTGGGGCGGCGCATCGACGAGGCCGGCTTGCGCGCCTATCTGGCCCGGATGGGCTTCATGGCCGTGCCGACCGTCACCGGGCCCGGCGAATTCGCCCTGCGCGGCGGCATCATCGACATCCACCCGCCAGGCGACGGCGGGCCGGTGCGGCTGGACCTGTTCGGCGATGTGCTGGACGGCGCGCGCCGCTTCGACCCCGAGACCCAGCGCACCACCGAGAAGCTGGACAAGGTCGAACTGGCGCCGGTGTCCGAGGTGATCCTGGACGAGGATGCCATCGCCCGCTTCCGCCAGCGCTACCGCGCCGAATTCGGTGCGGCGGGGCAGTCGGATCCGCTTTACGAGGCCGTCAGCGCCGGGCGCAAGCATCAGGGCATGGAGCACTGGCTGCCGTTCTTCCATGACCGGCTGGAAACGCTTTTCGACTATCTGCCCGGAGCGCCGGTCACGCTGGATGACCAGATTGCCGCCGCGCAGGAGGCGCGCTGGGCGGCGATCACCGACCAGCATGACGCGCGGCGCGAGGCGATGTCCGCGCGCGGGCGGATGGACACGGTCTACAAGCCCTGCCCGCCGGAGCTGCTGTATCTGGACCGCGCGGCGTGGCACGCCGCGCTGGGCGCGCGCCGCGTGGTCGGCTTCAGCCCCCTGCCGCAGGCACCCGGACCCGGCGTGCTGGATGCGGGCGGGCGGGCCGGGCGCAGTTTTGCCCCCGAACGCCAGCACGACGGCATCAACCTGTTCGAGGCGCTGTCCGGCCATGTCGCGGACCGCCGCCGCGCGGGGCATGTGGTGGTGGCCAGCCATTCCGAAGGCGCACGCGAACGGCTGGCGGGACTGCTTGCGGATGCGGGCACGCCGGATGCGCAGCCGGTCGCGGATGCACGCGATCTGCCGGAACGGGCGCCGGGTGCCGCGGGTGCGGTCTTCCTTGCGGTCTGGGAACTGGACGCAGGGTTCGAGGCGCCGGGGCTGACGGTGATCTCGGAGGCCGATGTGCTGGGCGACCGGCTTGTGAGCCGGGCGCGCAAGCGCAAGCGGGCCGAGAACTTCCTGACCGAGGCGCAGTCGCTTTCGCCCGGCGATCTGGTGGTGCATGTGGACCATGGCGTGGGGCGCTACCGGGGCCTGGAAACCGTGACCGCCATGGGGGCGCCGCATGAATGCCTGGCGCTGGAATACGCCGGCGGCGACCGGCTGTTCCTGCCGGTGGAGAATATCGAGCTGCTGTCGCGCTTCGGCCATGAGGAGGGACTTCTGGACAAGCTGGGCGGCGGCGCCTGGCAGGCCCGGAAGGCAAAGCTGAAGAACCGCATCCGCGAAATCGCCGACAAGCTGATCCGCATCGCCGCCGAGCGCACCCTGCGCCGTGCGCCGGTCTTCGATCTGCCCGAGGGCGCGTGGGACGCGTTCTGCGCCCGATTCCCCTATGCCGAGACCGATGACCAGTTGCGCGCCATCGAGGATGTGCTGGAGGATCTGCAGGCCGGGCGCCCGATGGACCGGCTGGTGGTGGGCGATGTGGGTTTCGGCAAGACCGAGGTCGCCATGCGCGCGGCCTTCGTCGCCGCCATGGCGGGCGTTCAGGTGGCGCTGATTGCGCCGACCACGCTGCTGGCGCGCCAGCACTTCAAGACCTTTGCCGAACGCTTCCGGGGGTTCCCGCTGCAGGTGCGCGCGCTGTCGCGCTTCGTCTCGGCCAGGGAGGCTGCGGCGACGCGGGCGGGGCTGGCGGACGGGTCGGTGGATATCGTCATCGGCACGCATGCGCTGTTGGCCAAGGGGGTGACGTTCCGCGATCTGGGCCTTCTGATCATCGACGAGGAACAGCATTTCGGCGTCAACCACAAGGAACGGCTGAAGGCGCTGCGCTCGGACGTGCATGTGCTGACGCTGACCGCCACGCCGATCCCGCGCACGTTGCAACTGTCGCTTTCCGGCGTGCGGGACCTGTCGCTGATCAGCACGCCGCCGATCGACCGACTGGCGATCCGCACCTATGTCAGCGAATTCGACACGGTGACCCTGCGCGAGGCGCTGTTGCGCGAACGCTACCGGGGCGGGCAGTCCTTCCTTGTGGTGCCGCGGGTGGCCGATATTCCGGAAATCGAGGACTGGTTGCGCGAACACGTCCCCGAGGTCAGCTTCATCACCGCCCATGGTCAGTTGGCGGCGGGTGATCTGGATACGCGGATGAACGCGTTCTACGATGGCAAGTATGACGTGCTTCTGGCCACGACCATAGTGGAATCCGGGCTGGATATTCCCACCGCCAACACCATGATCATTCACCGCGCCGACATGTTCGGGCTGGCGCAGATGTATCAGATCCGGGGCCGGGTGGGGCGCGCGAAGACGCGGGCCTATTGCTATCTGACCACGCAACCGCGCACGCCCCTGACCCCGCAGGCGGAAAAACGGCTGCGGCTGCTGGCGAGCCTGGACCAGCTTGGCGCGGGCTTCACGCTCGCCAGCCAGGACATGGACCTGCGCGGGGCGGGCAATATCCTGGGCGAGGAACAGTCCGGCCATATCCGCGAGGTGGGCTACGAGCTTTACCAGCAGATGCTGGAGGACACGCTGGCGAAGCTGCGCGCGGGCGAGATCACTGCGCCGGATGATGCCGATGGCCAGTGGGCGCCGCAGATCAATCTGGGCGTGCCGGTGCTGATCCCCGAGGATTACGTGCCCGATCTGGACGTGCGGCTGGGGCTGTACCGGCGGCTTGGCGCGCTGGAAAGCAAGGTCGAGCTGGAGGGCTTCGCCGCCGAGCTGATCGACCGTTTCGGCAAGCTGCCGGCCGAGGTGACGACGCTGCTGCAGGTCATCCGCATCAAGGGGATGTGCAAGCGCGCGGGCATCGCCCGGCTGGATGCGGGGCCAAAGGGCGCGACGGTGCAGTTTCACAACGACAGCTTTGCAAATCCCGCGGGGCTGGTGGATTTCGTGCGGGGGCAGGGCGGGCTGGCAAAGGTGCGCGACAACCGGATCGTCCTGCGCCGCGACTGGACGGACGACCGCGACAAGCTGCGCGGCGCCTTTGCCATTGCGCGCGATCTGGCGCGGGCGGCAAAGGCGGCGGCGGCCTGACCGGCACCCTTCCGTTCGCGCGTGCCGTGCCTATATGACAAAGGCACATTGTCAGAGGAGGTTACCCATGGACCGCGATGCCTATGTCGACAAGATGAAGGCCCAGATCGACCAGTGGAACGCCCAGATCGACCAGTTCCAGGCGCAGGCCCGCAAGGCCGAGGCCGACACCCGTATTCAGTACGAAAAGCAGATCGACGAGATGCGCAAGCAGCGCGACGCGGCCGAGACCAGGATGCGCGAGGCCCGCGACGCCTCCGAGGCCGCCTGGGAAGACATGCGCAAGGGGTTCCTGTCGGCCTGGGATGACATGAACAAGGCATTCTCCGACGCGATGAAGCGTTTCGGCTGACCCATTGCCGCCCGGCGCGCGCGCCGGGCAGCGCCCCCGAAGCGCCATGGGCGGGCGGGCGGGGCGCTGAGGGGG
>JAFIEE010000230.1 GCA_020832705.1 Paracoccaceae bacterium | reverse complement strand
CCGCGATTGGTCGGTCGCCGTGGTCGCGCCGGGCTCGCCCCGCGCCCAGGCGCTGCCCGAGCCCGCCCGGGTCATTACGGCCCCCCCGCGCCCCCCCCCCCCCGGCGCCCGGGCCCGGCCCGCCAGCCCCGGGGCCCCCCGGCCCGCGCGCGCGCCCAGCACGCCGGCCAGCGGCTGCGGCAGGGCCGGAAACCGGTCGAGCGGCGGCACCCCGGTGGCGTAGATGCGCCCCACGCCGAAGCGCGCGGCGAGCAGATCGGCCAGCGCGGCATACTGGGCGGTCCAGCGCGCGGGCGCCACCAGCCGCGTGGTGTCATTCACGCCCAGCGCCAGCACCGCCACGTCGAAGCGCGCGGGCGCCAGCCCGGCCAGCCGGGCGCGGGTGCGCGCCGCCGTTGCCCCGCTCGCCGCCTCCAGCCGCCAGTCCACCGCGAAATCATCCGCCAGCGCCGCCACCAGTTGCCCGCTCAGCGCGTCCGCCTGCCGCGTCACGCCGACCCCGGCGGCGGAACTGTCGCCCGCGATCAGCAACCGCAAGACCGCCCCCTCCCCGGCCCGCCCCCTGCGCTTCCCCGCCGCCTCGGGAAGGCGGCTGGCGCGCCAGGCCACGCCTGCGGCCTGTGCCAGCAGCACGGGCGTCTGCAGCAACGCCTTCATGGCCACAACTCCAGAAGCCCCGCCCCCAGCGCCAGCGCCGCAGCGAACACCGGGACCGCCCAGGCGTGGAAGGCCATGATCCCCGCCGCCCCTCCGGCCAGCCGCAGCGCGATGAGGTTCGCCAGAGACCCGATCACCAGCCCGAATCCGCCCACGCTGACCCCCCAGGCCAGCGCGCGCCAATCCTCGGCAAAGGGTGCAAGGAAGATCGCCGCCGGCACATTCGACATCCCCTGCGAGAGCAGCGCGCCCAGCAGATACATGCCCCCCGGCAGGTCCAGCCCGCGCGCCACCAGCGCCGCCGCGCCCGGAAGCGCGCCAAGAAGCCCCAGATTCACGAACATGAGCAGAAACACCGCCAGCAACGGCCAGTCCACCCCGCGCAGCACCAACCGCAGTGACGGGAGCGCGGCGAAAACGGCGACCATCGCCCCCGCGGCCGCAACCGCATGCCCCGCGTTCACCGCGATCAGGAACAGCGGGTAAAGAGCCAGGCACACCCCCGCCCGGCCCCGGTCCAACGCAAGCCCCGCGCCCGGATCGGCCGCCAGCGGGCGCGCGGCAAAGGCGAAGGGGACCAGCGCCAGCAGGAGCGCCATCAGCGCCAGCGCCAGCGGCGCCATCGCCAGCACGAATTCGCCGAAACCCGCGCCGGAGGTCTGCCACAGGAACAGGTTCTGCGGATTGCCCACCGGGCTGAGGGTGGAACCCGCATTGACCGCCAGCGCCTGAAAGATCACCAGCCGCCCCACCGGCAAGGCCACCCGCCGGGCCAGCGCCAGCGTCAGCGGCACGGTGATGAAGAGCGCCACGTCATTCGTGACCACCGCCGACAACGCCCCGGCAAGGACCACCAGCGCCACGGCCAGCCCGCGCTCGCCCCGCAGCCGCGCCACCAGCGCCCGCCCGGCGCGGTCCAGCAGCCCGCTGAGTTCCAGCCCCCGGCTGAGCACCATCAGCCCGGCCAGCGCGCCAATGGTCTTCCAGTCGATCAACGCCGCCACGGCAACGGGTGCGGGCCGCGCGGCGGCCAGCATCACCGGCAAAAGCGCCAGCAGGACCAGCAGCAGCCATTCGCGCCGCGCCCAGCCCCCCCAGAGCCGCAGCCGCAGCATTCAGCCTGCCGGGGCGCGCGCGCGGCGCGTCATTCGCAGCGGATGAGATTCGAAGCCACGCCTTCGCTGATCACGGCGATGCCGTCAAAGGTGCGGTGCAGCATCATGCGATAGGTATAGGTCTCGCCCTCGCCTTCGCAGGTCGCATCATAGAGCACCGCGTCCATGCCGCGCACGTCGACCGGATCGCTCAGGGTGCAGAAGTTCTCGACCCCGATGAAGCGGTCGCCCTGGACGGCGATGGCGCCGCCATCCATGCCCACGGTCTCGCAATCCCAGCTGTCGCCACCCCATTCCGGGCCGGGACGGTAAAGCCCGTCAAAGGCCAGCGCGGGGGCGGCAAAAGCGGTCAGGGCGGCGGCGAACATCAGGTTTCGCATGACAATGACTCCTTGAAAAAAGGCGCAAACGGCTCAGTCGCGCAGCAGTTCGTTGATCGAGGTCTTGGCGCGGGTGCGCTCGTCCACCCGCTTGACGATCACGGCGCAGTAGAGGTTGACACCGCCCGAAGATGGCATCGACCCGGACACCACCACCGCGCCCGCGGGCACCTCGCCATAGCTGACATGGCCGGTGGCGCGGTCCACGATCTTGGTCGACTGGCCGATGTAGACGCCCATGCCCAGCACCGCGCCCTCGCGGACGATCACGCCCTCGACCACCTCGGACCGGGCACCGATGAAGCAATTGTCCTCGATGATCGTGGGGCCGGCCTGCATGGGCTCCAGCACGCCGCCGATCCCCACCCCGCCCGACAGGTGCACATTGCGCCCGATCTGCGCACAACTGCCCACCGTGGCCCAGGTGTCCACCATCGTCCCCTCGCCGACATGGGCGCCCAGGTTGACGAAGGATGGCATCAGCACCACGCCCGGCGCGATATACGCGGACCGGCGCACCACGCAATTGGGCACGGCGCGGAACCCCGCCGCCTTCCATTGCGCGGCGTCCCAGTCCTTGAACTTGCTGTCCACCTTGTCCCACCAGCCGCCGCCCTGCGGTCCGCCGGACTGGGGCGCCATGTCCTTCAGGCGAAAGCCCAGCAGCACCGCCTTCTTGGCCCACTGGTTGACGGTCCAGTCGCCGTTCTCCTGCCGCTCGGCCACGCGCAGGGCGCCGCTGTCCAGCGCATCGAGCGTGGCCTCGATGGCCTGACGCGTGGCGCCGCCGGTGGCGGGGGTGATGGTGTCGCGCGCCTCCCAGGCGGCTTCGATCGCGGCTTCAAGGTCGGCCTTGGTTTCCGGGCGGTTCAGGTCGGTCATCGGGGGCTCCACTGCGGGGTGGTGAAATCGTCGCGCTGCCTATAGCCTTGGCGGCCCGGGCGTTGCACGCCGGGCCAACCCCGGGGTGACCGCCGGGGCCCGCGGGGGGCGGCTGCCCCCCGCCCCGAAACCGCATGAGGCACGCTTGAGCAAGGACGATCATTTCCGCCCCTTCCCCGACGCAGGCGAGGACGCCCGCCACGCCCGCCAGATCCCGGAAACCCCGCAGACGAGCCACCCGGCCTACAGGCTGGCGTTCCATGACGCGGATTTCATCCTGCGCGACGAATTGCGCCCGGTGCGGCTGCAACTGGAACTGCTGAAACCCGACCTCCTGATGAGCGAGCGCGGCATCCGCTCCACGGTGGTGATGTTCGGCGGCGCCCGCATCCGCCCGCCGGAACAGGCCGATGCGGCACCGACACCGACCATGGCCGCGCTCTCACGCTACTATGACGAGGCGCGGCGCTTCGCGCGGCTGATGACCGAACGCTCGGTCCTTTCCTACGGGCGCGAGGACGTGATCGTCACCGGCGGCGGGCCGGGAGTGATGGAGGCGGGCAACCGCGGCGCGGCCGAAGCGGGCGGCATTTCCATCGGGCTGAATATCGTGCTGCCGCATGAGCAGGCGCCGAACGGATATGTCACGCCGGACCTGAGCTTCAACTTCCACTATTTCGCCATCCGCAAGATGCACTTCCTGATGCGGGCCAAGGCGATCACGGTGTTTCCCGGCGGCTTCGGCACCATGGACGAGCTGTTCGAATCGCTCACCCTGATCCAGACGCGGCGGATGAAGCGGCTGCCCTTCCTGCTGTTCGGGCGCGACTTCTGGGAACGGGTGATCAACTGGGACGCGCTGGTCGATGCCGGGACCATCAGCCCCGAGGATCTGGACCTGTTCGACTACGTCGAAAGCGCCGAGGAGGCGGTAGCGCGGATCGATGCCTTTGCGGAGCGCTGCCTGCCCGGAGACAGCCCCCCCTGAGGGCGGCGCCCAGGATTGCCGCCAGAGCCGCAGGGGGCGGGGCGCGGGGGGCGGGCGGGGGGGGGGTGGGGGGGGCGGGCCGGGCCGGCGGCCGGCCCCCCCGCCCCCCCCCGGCCCCCCCGC
>JAFIEE010000229.1 GCA_020832705.1 Paracoccaceae bacterium | reverse complement strand
CCGGGCGCGCGCAGCGCGCGCCCGGCCCAACGGGAGGAGGGTCGCGCCAGCGGCCCGACGACGGGCGGGAGCCCCTTTTCCCGCAGCGTCTCAGCGCCCCCGCGTGCGCGCCGCCTTCTTCGCCGCCTTCGCCTTGCGCGCGCGCATCTTGCCCGCCATGCGCCCCACCGGCCCGCGGCGCCCCTTGCGCGCGGCGCCGCGCGGCACCGCCTCGCCCTCGACCTCCAGCAGTTCCAGAACCAGCCCGCCGGTCGCCGGTTCCGCCTCGGCCAGCTTCACCAGCACCCGCTGCCCAAGCCCGAAGGCGCGCCCGGACTGTTCGCCCACCAGCATCTGCGCTTCCGGGTCGTGGCGGAAATACTCCGCCCCCAGCGTGCGCACCGGGACCAGCCCGTCGGCCCCGGTCTCGTCCAGCTTCACGAACAGCCCGTGCCGCGTCACGCCCGAAATCCGCCCGCCCAGTTCGGTGCCCACCCGGTCGGCCAGAAACGCCGCCAGATAGCGGTCATTGGTGTCGCGCTCGGCGGCCATGGACCGCCGCTCGGCCTCGGAAATCGCCGTCGCGGTCTCCTCCAGCCGATCGATATCCGCGCGCGACAGCCCGTCCGCGCTCCATCCATGCGCCGCAATCAGCGCCCGGTGCACGATCAGGTCCGCATACCGCCGGATCGGCGAGGTGAAATGCGCGTAATGCCGCAGCGCCAGCCCGAAATGCCCGTAGTTCTGCGCCGCATAATAGGCCTGCGGGAGCGAACGCAGCGTGGTCATGTTGATCAGCTCGTCGAATTCGGACCCTTCGGCCTGCGCCAGCAGGTTGTTCAGGTGCCGCGTCTGCAGCACCTGCCCCTTCGCCAGCGTGAACCCCGAGGCCTGCGCCACCTCGCGCAGCGCGTCCAGCTTCTCGGGCGAGGGTTCCTCATGCACCCGGAACAGCAGCGGGCTGCGGCGGCGCACCAGCTCCTCGGCGGCGGCAACATTGGCCAGCACCATGAATTCCTCGACCAGCCGGTGCGCGTCCAGCCGCTCGCGGAAGGCGACCGAAGTCACCTTGCCCTCCGCCGACAACTCGATCCGCCGCTCCGGCAGGTCCAAGTCCAGCGGCTGGCGCCGCGCCCGTGCGTCGCGCAGGGCATGATAGGCCCCGAACAGCGCCTTGATCTCAGCAGCGAGCGCCGCGGTCGCCGTGTCATGCCGCCCGTCCGCCGCCGCCTGCGCCTGCGCATAGGTCAGCGAGGCCTGCGACCGCATCACCCCCCGGACGAACGCGTGGCGCAGCTTCTCGCCCTGTGCGTTGATCACCATCCGCACCGCCAGACAGGCACGGTCCACGCCCTCGTGCAGCGAACACAGGTCCGCCGACAGCCGCTCGGGCAGCATCGGCACCACCCGGTCAGGGAAATACGTGGAGTTGCCGCGCGCCCGCGCCTCGCGGTCCAGTTCCGATCCGGGCCGCACGCAATGCGCCACATCGGCGATGGCAACCCAGAGCACGAAGCCGCCGGGGTTTTCGGGGTCCTCGTCCGGGATCGCCGCCACCGCGTCATCATGGTCGCGCGCATCGCGCGGGTCGATGGTCATCAGCGGCAGATCGGTCAGGTCGGTGCGGCCCGCCGCATCGGGTTCTGCCACCGCCTCGGCCTCGGCGATCACCGCGTCGGGGAAATGGTCGCGGATGCCGTGCTGGTGAATGGCGATGAGCGAAACCGCCCTGGGCGCGCCGGGATCGCCCAGCCGGTCGGTGATCCGCGCCCGCGGCAGGCCCAGATGCGCCCGGCCCAGTGCCTCGGCCTCCACCAGTTCGCGGTCCTGCGCGCCGCCGGTGTCCGCCGCGCCCACCATCCATTCGCGGTCCGCGCCCTTGTCGATGGGGCTGATCCGCCCGCCCTGGCTGCCCGCGCGAAAGATGCCCAGCACGCGCTGCGCATTCCCCGAAAGCTTGCGGATGATCCGCGCCTGATAGTCATGATCGGCGCCGCGCACCTCCTGCACCTTCGCCAGCACCCGGTCGCCCGCCCCCAGGGCGCCATCCTTCGGCCCGCTCACCAGCAGGATGCGAAGGCCCCCGCCCTGCAGCCGCGCCTCCACCGGCACGGCGAACAGGTCACCCTCGGCATCCGGCCCGGTCACCTCCAGCACCGCCACCGGGGGCAGCGCCCCCGCCGCCCGCGCCGCCGCCCGGCGCTTGGGGAGCAACCCTTCGGCCGCCAGTTCGTCGGTCAGCGCGCGCAGGTCGCGCCGCGCCGCGCCCTTGATGCCATAGGCGCGCGCGATCTCGCGCACGCCTGCGCCGGGATTCTGCGCCAGAAAGGCGCGCAACTCGTCAAGCGAAGGAAGCTGGTTCATGCCCCGCCCCTAGCACGTCCCCCGCGGCGCGTCACCGCCCATAACGCCCTCACATCGCGCGCAACACCCGCACCATCATCCGGTGCGGGATGCCCGCGTCCAGAAACTCCGGCCCCTCGGCCACGAAGCCCAGCCGCGCGTAGAACCCCAGCGCATGGGTCTGCGCCCCCAGCCGCGCCTCGGTCACACCGTCAAGTGCCGCCAGTTCCGCCACCGCCGCGCGGATCAGCGCCGCGCCGATCCCCAGGCCGCGTGCCTCGCGTAGAACGCAGACCCGCCCGATCTTGCCCACCGCGCCTGAAACCAGCAACCGCGCCGTCCCCACGGCCCGCCCGTCGCGCACGGCCAGCAGATGGATCGCCTCTCCGTCGCGTCCGTCGATCTCGTCCGCCTCCGTCACCCCCTGTTCCTCGATGAACACGGCGCGCCGCAGCGCTTGACAGGTGGCCAGATCCGCGCTCCGCCCGATCTCAAGCATCGGCGAAATACCCCCTCAGGATGCGCCCATAGATCGCCTTGAGCGTCAGGATCTGGTCGATCTCGGCGTATTCGTCCACCTGGTGCATGGAATTGCCCACCAATCCGAACTCCACCACCGGGCAGTGGCGGCGGATGAACCGCGCGTCCGAGGTCCCGCCCGTGGTCGACAGCACCGGCGTCACCCCCGTCTGCGCCGTCACCGCCGATGCCACCAGCGTCGACAGCGGCCCCGGCGGGGTCAGGAAGGCCTCGCCCGACGTGCTGACATCCAGATCGAAGGTCACACCGGTGTCCGCCGCCACCGCCGCCGCCTCGTCCCGCAACCAGCGCTCCAGGCCAGCGGCGGTGTGGTGGTCGTTGAAGCGGATGTTGAACACCGCCCGCCCCCGCGCCGGGATCACGTTCGACGCCGGGTTGCCCACATCCACCGTGGTCAGCGCCAGCGTGGAGGGGTCGAAGGCATCGCTGCCCGCATCCAGTTCCGCCCGCGCCAGCCGGTCCAGCAGCGCCACCAGCCCCGGAAGCGGGTTCAGCGCCCGGTGCGGATAGGCCGCGTGCCCCTGCCGCCCCGTCGCCGTCACCGAGGCCGTCAGCGACCCGCGCCGCCCGATCTTGATCATGTCGCCCAGCCGCTCGGGGCAGGTCGGCTCGCCAACGATGCACGCCTCCATCCGCTCGCCCTGCGCCGCCATCCAGTCCAGCAGCGCCACCGTGCCATCGGTGGCCGGGCCCTCCTCGTCGCCGGTGATGGTCACGATCACCGCCCCCTCGGGCGGGGTTGCGCGCACGAAATCCACCGCCGCCGCCACAAAGGCCGCGACCCCGGACTTCATGTCACAGGCCCCGCGCCCCCAGACGCGCCCGCCCTCGATCACCCCGCCGAACGGGTCCACCGTCCAGGCTCCCGCATCGCCCACCGGCACCACATCCGTGTGCCCGTTGAACCCGAAGCTCCGCGCCGCCCCCTTCGGCCCCCAGCGCGCGAACAGGTTCGCGACCCCGCCCCGGTCCACGCGGACACAGGCGAACCCCGCATCACTCAGCACCCCCGCCAGAAGCTCGAGCGCGCCGCCCTCCGCAGGCGTCACCGAAGCGCAGCGCACCAGCGCCGCCGTCAGCGCCACCGGATCAAGTTCTTCCAAACCCTGCCTCCATCATCTGTGCCCAAATATCCTCGGGGGGTGAGCCAGCCCCACCGGGGCTGGCGAGGGGGGCAGAAGGCCCCCCTATTCTTCCCCGCACCACGGCGTGTGCGCCCCCCTAACCCCGGTTTAACCCCCCCCCCGCGCCCAAACCCCGGGGGGGGGGGGGGCTTCCCGCCGCGCGCGCATTTCCGCGCGGCTGGGGCGT
>JAFIEE010000022.1 GCA_020832705.1 Paracoccaceae bacterium | reverse complement strand
TCTATGCCGCGGTCGAGGCGCCCAAGGGTGAGTTCGGCGTCTATCTGGTGGCCGACGGCACCAACCGGCCGTATCGCGCCAAGATCCGCGCGCCGGGGTATCTGCACCTGCAGAGCATGGACCATGTCTGCAAGGGTCACATGCTGGCCGATGTGGCCGCCATCATCGGCACCATGGATGTTGTTTTCGGAGAGATTGATCGCTGATGCTGCGCCGACTGCACCCTGACCAGCCCGCAAGCTTCGCCTTCACGCCCGCCAACCAGGCCTGGGCGGAGGCGCAGATCACCAAATACCCCGAAGGCCGACAGGCCAGCGCAATCATTCCGCTGCTGTGGCGCGCGCAGGAGCAGGAGGGCTGGCTGACCCGCCCGGCGATCGAACATATCGCCGACATGCTGGACATGGCCTATATCCGGGCGCTGGAAGTGGCGACGTTCTACTTCATGTTCCAGTTGCAACCGGTCGGCTCGGTTGCGCATATTCAGGTCTGCGGCACCACGTCCTGCATGATCTGCGGGGCCGAGGATCTGGTTGCGGTCTGCAAGGACAAGATCGCCAAGCGCCCGCACCAGCTTTCTGCAGATGGCCGGTTCTCGTGGGAAGAGGTCGAATGCCTCGGCGCCTGCGCGAACGCGCCCATGGCCCAGATCGGCAAGGATTATTTCGAGGATCTGACCGCCGAACGGCTGGCGCAGATCATCGACGACCTGGCGGCGGGCAAGGTTCCTGCGCCGGGGCCGCAGAACGGACGGTTTGCATCGGAACCGAAGGGTGAGCTGACCTCGCTGACCGGTTACACGGGCGAGGAGCAGAACGCCTCGGTCGCGCTGGCGGTCCGGTTGAGGGACACGGTCAAGCGCATCGACGGAACCGAGGTGCCGCTGGTCACCCCTTGGCGCGACAAGCCCGCGAACGCGCGCGGCGCTGCAGCGAAGGTGACGCCGAAACCCGGTCTTGGTGCGGTGATCGATGAAACCGGCACCACCACCGACGAAGCGCCCGAAAAGCCCGCCGCAAAGCCGCAGGCGAAAGCCAAGGCCGCCCCAGAAGGCCGCAAGCCCGAAATGCTGGCGCAGGCCCGGGGGGCGGCAGACGACCTGCAGAAGATCAGCGGCGTCGGCCCGGTGCTGGAGCAGAAGCTCAACACGCTGGGGGTGTTCCACTACTGGCAGATTGCCGCCTGGTCCGAAGATGAAATCGCCTGGGTCGATGATCAGTTGAACTTCAAGGGTCGGATCGCGCGCGATGACTGGATAACGCAGGCGACCGCACTGGCCGAAGCAGCCGGGAAAGCGGACTGAGCGCGGCGGTCGCGCCGTGCGGGAAAGAGGAGTGATGCGCAAGCAGGACCCCGAAGAGCGGCGACTGGCATGGCAGGCCCGGCTGGCGGCGATGGTGATGGCGGGGGCGATGCTGGCGTGGATGGGGCTGCAATGGCTCGGCGGACAACTGGACTGGGACCCGCGCTACGTGTTCCTGTTCGATTTTGCCGCTCTGGCCGCGTTTTTCTGGGCGCTGGTGGTCACCTGGCGCATCTGGCGGCACCGCCGGAACAACTGAGGATCTGACATGCTGGACGACAAGGACCGCATCTTCACCAACCTCTACGGGATGCACGACCGGTCTCTGAAGGGCGCGCGGGCGCGTGGCCACTGGGACGGGACGAAGGCGCTGCTGGACAAGGGGCGCGACTGGATCGTGGATGAGATGAAGGCCAGCGGCCTGCGCGGGCGCGGCGGCGCGGGGTTTCCCACGGGGCTGAAATGGTCCTTCATGCCGAAGGAAAGCGACGGACGCCCCGCCTATCTGGTTGTCAATGCGGACGAATCCGAACCCGGCACCTGCAAGGACCGCGAGATCATGCGCCATGATCCGCACACGCTGATCGAGGGCTGCCTGATCGCATCCTTCGCCATGCGCGCGCACACCTGCTACATCTACATTCGCGGCGAGTATATCCGCGAGCGCGAGGCGCTGCAGGCCGCCATTGACGAGGCCTATGAGGCCGGGCTGATCGGCAGGAACGCCTGCGGTTCGGGCTGGGATTTCGACCTGTTCCTGGCCCATGGCGCCGGCGCCTATATCTGCGGCGAGGAAACGGCGCTGCTGGAAAGCCTGGAGGGCAAGAAGGGCATGCCGCGCATGAAGCCGCCGTTTCCGGCGGGCGCGGGGCTTTACGGCTGCCCGACCACGGTCAACAACGTGGAATCCATCGCCGTGGTGCCGACGATCCTGCGGCGCGGCGCGTCCTGGTTCGCGGGCTTCGGGCGGCCGAACAACGCGGGCACCAAGATCTTTGCCATCTCGGGGCATGTGAACCGCCCCTGCGTGGTCGAAGAGGCCATGTCCATCAGCTTCGAGGAACTGATCGACCGCCATTGCGGTGGCATCCGTGGCGGGTGGGACAACCTCAAGGCCGTGATCCCCGGCGGCAGTTCTGTCCCGTGCGTGCGCGGCGAGAACATGCGCGATGCCATCATGGATTTCGATTACCTGCAGAAGGATCTGAAATCCGGCCTGGGCACGGCGGCGGTGATTGTCATGGACCAGTCCACCGACATCATCAAGGCGATCTGGCGGCTGGCAAAGTTCTACAAGCATGAAAGCTGCGGTCAGTGCACCCCGTGCCGCGAAGGCACTGGCTGGATGATGCGCGTCATGGACCGGCTTGTGCGCGGCGAGGCCGAACCGGAAGAGATCGACATGCTGTGGGATGTCTCCAAGCAGGTCGAGGGCCACACCATCTGTGCGCTGGGGGATGCCGCCGCCTGGCCGATCCAGGGGCTGATCCGCAACTTCCGGGACGAGATCGAGGACCGGATCAGGGCGCAGAAGGCCGGGCGTTCCCCGGCAGTCGCGGCGGAATGAGGGGCGGATGCCGGATGTGGCGCGCATAGGGCAGACTGGACGTGCACGCGGGGCACGCAATCGTCATGTGACGCTGCCCCGGGCGGGTGGCAGGGTGGGCGCGGCCATTGGCCGCCGCAATCCCTGTTCCCGGAGTGTTCCCATGTCCCTGCGTTCCCTGTTCCGCCCGCTGGCGCTTGCCGCCGCGCTTCTGAGCGCGCCCATGGCCAGCGCCGCCATGACCCAGTCCGAAATCAACGAAGCCCTGCGCGGCAACAGCGATATCTACAACGCGCTGTTCACCGCCGCGATCATCCATCACGTGGCCGAAACCTGCGACACGCTTGGCGGACCGAACCGGCTTGAACGGGTGGCTTTTTTCCTGCCGATCTACCGGCAGGCGCGGTCCATGGGGTTCTCGCGCCGGCAGATCGAGGCCTTCGTGGATGACAAGGCCGAACAGGAGCGCATGCGCGCGCTGGTCCATCGCCATCTGGAGCGCGCAGGCGTTGCGCCGACCGACGGCGCCGCCGTCTGCGCCTGGGGCCGACAGCAGATCGAGGAGCGCACGCCCATCGGGCGGCGCCTGAGCGAAAGGTAAACCATGTCCGAATTGCGCAAGATCATCATCGACGACCGCGAGATCGAGGTGCCGCCGGCGATGACGCTGATTCAGGCCTGCGAGGAGGCCGGGATCGAGATTCCGCGCTTCTGCTATCATGAGCGGCTGTCGATCGCGGGCAACTGTCGCATGTGTCTGGTGGAAGTGGTGGGCGGCCCGCCGAAACCTGCGGCCAGTTGTGCGATGCAGGTCAAGGACCTGCGCCCCGGCCCCGAAGGCGCGCCGCCGGTGATCCGCACCAACAGCCCCATGGTGCGCAAGGCGCGCGAGGGGGTGATGGAGTTCCTGCTGATCAACCACCCGCTGGATTGCCCGATCTGCGATCAGGGCGGCGAGTGCGACCTGCAGGACCAGGCCATGGCCTATGGCGTGGATTTCTCGCGCTACCGCGAGCCCAAGCGCGCGGTCGAGGATCTGGACCTTGGCCCGCTGGTGGAAACGCACATGACGCGCTGCATTTCCTGCACCCGCTGCGTGCGCTTCACCTCCGAGGTTGCGGGCGTCATGGTCATGGGCCAGACCGGGCGCGGCGAGGATGCCGAGATCACCACCTATCTGGGCGCGCTGATCGACAGCGAATTGCAGGGCAATATCATCGACCTGTGCCCGGTGGGCGCGCTGGTGAGCAAGCCTTATGCCTTCACCGCCCGGCCCTGGGAGCTGAAGAAGACCGAAACCGTCGATGTGATGGATGCGCTGGGGTCGAACATCCGCGTGGACACCAAGGGGCGCGAGGTCATGCGCATCCTGCCGCGCGAGCATCACGGCGTGAACGAGGAATGGATTTCCGACAAGACGCGCTTTGTCTGGGACGGGCTGCGCCGCCAGCGGCTGGACCGGCCCTATGTGCGCAAGGACGGCAAGCTGACGCCCGCCACATGGTCCGAAGCCTTCGCGGCGGTGAAGGAAGCGATGGCCGGCAAGAGTGTCGCCGGGCTGGTCGGCGATCTGGCGCCAGCGGAAGCGGCCTTTGCGCTGAAATCGCTGATCGAAGGGCAGGGCGGCACCGTGGAGTGCCGCACCGATGGCGCGCAGCTTCCGGCCGGGAACCGCTCGGCCTATGTCGGCACGGCGACGATCGAGGATATCGACCTTGCCCGCCGCATCTGGCTGATCGGCACCAACCCGCGCGCCGAGGCGCCGGTGCTCAACGCCCGCATCCGCAAGGCGTGGCTGGCGGGCGCCGATGTGACCCGCGTGGGCGCGCCGGTGGACTTGACCTATGACGTGGCCGAAGCCGGGACCGGCGCCGATGCGCTGGTGGGTCTGGTGGAGAAGGCCGAAGCGTCAGAGGCGCCGGGCGTGGTGATCGTGGGGCAGGGTGCGCTGACGAGCGCAGATGGCGAGGCGGTGCTGAGCCAGGCCATGGCGCTGGCCGCGAAGACCGGGGCGGGGCTGCTGGTCCTGCACACGGCGTCGGCGCGCGTCGGCGCGATGGATCTGGGCTGCGTGACCGACGGCGGAGTCGCGGCTGCGCTGGGAGCCGAGGTGATCTACAACCTTGGCGCCGATGAGCTGGACATTCCTGCCGGGCCCTTCGTCATCTATCAGGGCAGCCATGGCGACCGGGGCGCGCACCGCGCCGACGTGATCCTCCCGGCCGCTGCCTGGACCGAGGAACCGGGTATCTTCGTCAACACCGAAGGGCGCCCGCAACTGGCGCTGCGCGCGGGCTTCCCGCCGGGCGACGCGCGCGAGAACTGGGCCATCCTGCGCGCGCTTTCGGCGGAACTGGGCAAGCCTTTGCCCTTCGACAGTATCACGCAACTGCGCCGCGCCATGGCCGTGGCGGTGCCGCATCTGGGCGACATCGACCTGGTGGCGGAAAACGACTGGCAGCCGCTGCCGCCCGCGCGCCCCGGGTCCGGCGATTTCGCCAATGCGGTAAGCGATTTCTATCTGACCAATCCGGTTGCGCGCGCCTCGACGCTGATGGGCGAACTGGCCGCGCAGGCCAAGGCACGGCGCAACGCGCCCCTGGCGGCGGAGTGAATGGCGCGTGTGCCCAGCGGCTGGCGCGGTGTTGGCCTGGCCGGACTGCTCGGTCTGGCGGGGTGCGCTTCTGGGCCGGACGCCAGCGACCGGCGGTTCGCGCCGCAATACCTGGGGGTGGAGACCCGCATGATGGATGGTGAACTGGTCAATTTCAACGTTGCCATGCGCGGGGCGCGGAGCGAGGCGGACGTGATCGCCTATGCCCGCTGCGCGGCGGCGCAATACGCGTTGATCCGGGGCTACGGGTTCGCCCGCCATTTGCGCACGAATGTGTCGCGCGAGGGTGGAATCTCGCGCGCAGATGCTGTTTACACCATCTCGCCTGCATTGCCGCGCGGCACGCGCACCATCGATTCCGAGGTGGTCGTGGCGGATTGCCAGGAACAGAACATACCGACTGTCTGAGGGCGGTCTGAGGGACGGAACACGAAGATGGACGCTTTTCTGGAAACGGGCCTCGGCATCACGCTTCTGATCGTGGCGCAATCGCTGCTGGTGGTCGCGTTCGTGATGATCTCGCTGTTGTTCCTGGTCTATGGCGACCGCAAGGTCTGGGCGGCGGTGCAGATGCGGCGCGGGCCGAATGTTGTCGGCCCCTGGGGGCTGCTGCAGACCGTGGCGGACGCGCTGAAATTCGTGGTCAAGGAAGTGGTGATCCCGGCGGGGGTGGACCGGCCGGTGTTCTTCCTGGCGCCGCTTCTGTCCTTCGTGCTGGCGATGCTGGCCTGGTCGGTGATCCCGTTCAACGAACGCTGGGTGCTGACCGACATCAATGTGGCGATCCTGTTCGTCTTCGCCGTCTCCTCGCTCGAGGTGTATGGCGTGATCATGGGCGGCTGGGCGTCGAACTCGAAATACGCCTTCCTCGGCAGCTTGCGCTCGGCGGCGCAGATGATCAGCTATGAGGTGTCGCTGGGTCTGATCATCATCGGGGTGATCATTTCCGCAGGCAGCATGAACCTGGGCCAGATCGTTGCGTCGCAGGATACCGGCTGGGGCGTGCTGGGCTGGTACTGGCTGCCGCATCTGCCCATGGTGGTGCTGTTCTTCGTCAGTTGCCTGGCCGAGACCAACCGACCGCCCTTTGATCTGCCCGAGGCCGAGTCCGAACTCGTGGCGGGGTTCATGGTGGAGTATTCCTCCACCCCCTACCTGCTGTTCATGGCCGGCGAATACATTGCCATCTTCCTGATGTGCGCGCTGATTTCGCTGCTGTTCTTTGGCGGCTGGCTGTCGCCGATCCCGGGGCTGCCCGATGGCGCCTTCTGGATGGTGGCGAAGATGGCGTTCTTCTTCTTCCTCTTCGCCATGGTCAAGGCGATCGTGCCGCGCTACCGCTACGACCAGCTCATGCGGATCGGCTGGAAGGTGTTCCTGCCGCTGTCGCTGGCCTGGGTCGTCGTGGTGGCCTTCCTCGCGAAGTTCGAGGTCGCGGGCGGCTTCTGGGCCCGCTGGGCCGTGGGGGGCTGAGCGATGAACGAAGGGGTGGATAACGTGGTGCCGGAGCAGGTGCGGCCGATCCGCGGGGGTCAGCGCAGGGTCATCGGGCAGATCGACCGACGCGTTGACGATCTGGAAGCGAAACTGGAGGTCTGAGCCATGGGTTTCGACTGGGGACGTGCCATCAAGTACACGTTGATGGTGGATTTCATCAAAGGCTTCGGGCTGGGCATGCGCTATTTCGTGGCCCCCAAGCCGACCTTGAACTACCCGCACGAAAAGGGGCCGCTTTCGCCCCGTTTCCGCGGCGAACATGCGCTGCGCCGCTATCCGAATGGCGAAGAGCGTTGCATCGCCTGCAAGCTGTGCGAGGCGATCTGCCCGGCGCAGGCCATCACCATCGATGCCGAACCGCGCGAGGACGGCTCGCGCCGGACCACGCGCTATGACATCGACATGACGAAATGCATCTATTGCGGCTTCTGTGAGGAAGCCTGCCCGGTGGATGCCATCGTCGAGGGGCCGAATTTCGAATTCGCCACCGAAACGCGCGAGGAACTGTTCTACGACAAGGCGAAACTGCTCGAGAACGGGGACCGCTGGGAGGCTGAAATCGCCCGCAACCTGGAAATCGATGCCCCGTACCGGTGAGCCAATGACGCTTTTCGCCCCCATCCTCCGGCCGGTCGTGCCCGCAGCCCGCGGGCCGCTGGCGCGTGACGGAGTGCCGGCATGAGCGAGCCCACGAAGAACCCGTTTGCCGAGATGATGGCCCAGGCGCAGGACATGGCGCAGGCGTTCAACCCGGCGCTGCGGTCCTTTGACCCGAAGGAGATGGAGGCGCTCTGGCCCACGCTCTCGCGCGATGCGATGGAGCTTTGGTTCGGCAAAACCATGAACCGCGACGGGTTGGACGCAAGGACCCGGCTGATGGTCACACTGGCGGCGCTGGTGGCGCTGGGTGCGCAGGCGGAGCCGCAGATCAGGCTCACGTTGCGCCATCTGCGCGAAGCCGGGGCCACGGAACGCGAGATCACCGAGGTGATCTGGCAGATGAGCATGTTCGGCGGTCTGCCCGCCATGCAGAAAGCGCTCGGCATCGCGCAGGACGTGTTCGCCGAGACAAGGGAGTGATCCGATGGGTATAGCCGATGTCACATTCTACGCCTTTGCCGTCGTCATCGTGACGTCGGCGCTTCTGGTGGTCACGGCGCGCAACCCGGTGCATTCGGTGCTCTGGCTGATCCTGTGCTTCCTGTCGGCGGCGGGGATGTTCGTGCTGCTGGGCGCCGAGTTCATGGCCATGCTGCTGATCATCGTCTATGTGGGCGCAGTGGCGGTGCTGTTCCTGTTCGTGGTGATGATGCTGGACATCGATTTCGCCGCGCTCAAGGGCGAGATGGCGCGCTATTTCCCCATCGCCAGCCTTGTGGGGCTGGTGCTGTTGATGCAGCTTGCGCTGCTCTATGGAAGCTGGGCCCAGGCCGAGGGCGCGCTGGGGCTGCGCCAGGCAGTGACGCCGGATCTGGCCGAGGTGCACAACACCAAGGCGCTTGGGCTGATCCTTTATGATCAGTACTTCATCCTGTTCCAGTTGTCGGGGCTGATCCTGCTGGTGGCGATGATCGGCGCGATCCTGCTGACGCTGCGCACTCGCGCCAACGTCAAGCGCCAGGACGTGGTCGCACAGATGCACCGCGACCCGGCCCGCGCGATGGAACTGAAGGACGTGAAGCCCGGCCAGGGGCTGTGAGGGGTTGCGCGGCCAGGGCGCATGCGTCCGGGCCGCAACATGGAAAGACAAGGGACGGGTCATCAGAACCCGGAGGGACCAGATGGTTGGACTTGAACATTACCTGACCGTGGCGGCGGCGCTGTTCGTCATCGGCATCTTCGGGATTTTCCTGAACCGCAAGAACGTCATCGTCATCCTGATGTCGATCGAACTGATGCTGCTTTCGGTCAACATCAACCTGGTGGCGTTCTCGTCCTTCCTGGGTGATCTGGTGGGGCAGGTGTTCACCATGTTCGTCCTGACCGTGGCGGCGGCCGAGGCGGCGATCGGGCTGGCGATCATCGTCTGCTTCTTCCGCACCCGGGGCACCATCGACGTCGAAGACGTCAATGTGATGAAGGGCTGAGCGCATGGCGGTAACACTGGTTCTTGCCCCTCTGATCGGGGCCATCATCGCCGGGCTTTTCTGGCGGATCATCGGCGAGCGCGCGGCGCAGGTCGTGGCCACGGCGTTGCTCTTCCTTTCGGCCTTCCTGTCCTGGATCATCTTCCTGACCCATGACGGGGGCGTGCAACAGATCACCATGCTGCGCTGGATCGACAGCGGCACCCTGGTCGGCGACTGGGCGCTCAGGATCGACCGGCTGACCGCGGTCATGCTGATCGTGATCACCACGGTCTCGGCGCTCGTGCACCTGTATTCCTTCGGCTACATGGCCCATGACGAGAACTTCAGCGAAGAGGAAAGCTACCGCCCGCGCTTCTTCGCCTATCTGTCGCTGTTCACCTTCGCCATGCTGATGCTGGTGACCGCCGACAACCTGGTCCAGCTGTTCTTTGGCTGGGAAGGGGTCGGGCTGGCCTCGTACCTGCTGATCGGGTTCTACTTCCGCAAGGCCAGCGCCGGGGCGGCGGCGATCAAGGCGTTCATCGTCAACCGCGTGGGCGACATGGGGCTGATCCTGGCGCTGATGGTGATCTACTTCCTGGTGGATTCGATCCAGTATGACGATGTTTTCGCCGCTGCTGCCACGCTGTCGGAAACTACCGTCAGCTTCCTTTGGACCGACTGGAACGCGGCGAACCTGATCGCCTTCCTGCTGTTCGTCGGCGCCATGGGCAAGTCGGCGCAACTGTTCCTGCACACATGGCTGCCGGACGCGATGGAGGGTCCGACGCCCGTGTCGGCCCTGATCCACGCCGCCACTATGGTTACTGCGGGCGTGTTCCTGGTGGCGCGCATGTCGCCGCTGATGGAATATGCGCCGCAAGCCATGACCTTCGTGGTCCTGATCGGCGCCTTCACCGCCTTCTTTGCCGCGACCGTGGGGCTGGTGCAGAACGACATCAAGCGCGTGATCGCCTATTCGACCTGTTCGCAGCTGGGCTTCATGTTCGTGGCCGCAGGGGTTGGTGTCTATTCGGTGGCGATGTTCCACCTGCTGACGCACGCGTTCTTCAAGGCAATGCTGTTTCTGGGCGCAGGGTCGGTCATCCACGGGATGCATCATGAACAGGACATGCGCAACTACGGCGGATTGAAGGACAAGATGCCCTATACCTTCTGGGCGATGCTGATCGGCACGCTGGCAATCACCGGCGTCGGCATTCCGCTGCTGTATATCGGCTTCCCGGTGGGCTTCGCGGGGTTCGTGTCCAAGGACGCCATCATCGAAAGCGTCTATGCCGCCGGCGCAGGCTATGCCTTCTGGATGCTGGTGATCGCGGCGCTGATGACCAGCTTCTACAGCTGGCGGCTGATGTTCCTGACCTTCTGGGGCGAGGCGCGCGGCGACAGGCACACCCATGAGCACGCCCATGAAAGCCCCATGGTCATGCTGATACCGCTGGCGGTGCTGGCGGTGGGGTCGGTGCTGGCGGGGATGGTCTGGTACGGGCCGTTCTTCGGCTCAACCGAACAGGTGGCGGACTGGTTCGGCCCGTCGATCTACATGGCCGAGGGCAACAACCTGATCACCGAGGCGCATTACGTGCCGAACTGGGTCAAGGTCTCGCCCTTCATCGCCATGCTGATCGGACTGGGGCTGGCGTATCAGTTCTATATCCGCGACACCTCGCTGCCGGGCAAGCTGGCGGCGACCTTCCCGGGCGCGTATCAGTTCCTTCTGAACAAGTGGTATTTCGATGAAATCTACGACTTCCTGTTCGTGCGCCCGGCCATGGCCCTGGGCCGCTTTTTCTGGAAGCGCGGTGACGGCACGGTGATCGACGGTGGCATCAACGGGTTGGCGATGGGCATCATTCCGTTCTTCACCCGGATGGCGGGGCGGATGCAGTCCGGTTTCGTCTTTCACTATGCATTCGCGATGGTGCTGGGAATCGTGGTGATCGTCACCCTTGTCACGCTGACCGGGGGGGCACGCTGATGCTGAACCTTCTGTCCATCATCACCTTCACGCCGCTTCTGGCCGCTGCCATCATGGCGCTGTTCCTGCGCGGCAATGACGCGGCAACGGACAACAACGCCAAGTGGCTGGCCTTTATCGCCACGGTGGCGACCTTCCTGTTCTCCTTGATCCTGCTCTTCGGCTTCGATCCGCAGGATACCGGGTTCCAGTTCGTCGAGGAACGCGAATGGATCATGGGCCTGACCTACAAGATGGGTGTGGACGGGATTTCGATCCTGTTCGTCATGCTGACGACTTTCCTCATGCCCATCACCATTGCGGCCTGCTGGAACGTCACCACCCGCGTCAAGGAATACATGATCGCGTTCCTGGTGCTGGAAACGCTGATGATCGGCGTATTCACGGCGCTGGATCTGGTGCTGTTCTACCTGTTCTTCGAGGCCGGTCTGATCCCGATGTTCCTGATCATCGGCATCTGGGGGGGCAAGGAGCGCATCTATGCGGCGTTCAAGTTCTTCCTCTACACCTTCCTTGGCTCGGTGCTGATGCTGGTGGCGATGATCGCCATGTATGTGGATGCGGGCACCACCGATATCCCCACGCTGCTGACGCATGAATTCAGCGCCGGGACGATCACGCTGGCGGGCTGGCAGATCGTGGGCGGGGCGCAGACGCTGATGTGGCTGGCCTTCTTCGCCTCCTTCGCGGTCAAGATGCCGATGTGGCCCGTCCACACCTGGCTGCCGGATGCCCACGTGCAGGCACCCACCGCCGGGTCGGTGATCCTGGCCGCGGTGCTCTTGAAGATGGGCGGTTACGGGTTCCTGCGGTTCTCGTTGCCGATGTTCCCGGTCGCTTCGGACCTGCTGGCGCCGCTGGTGCTGTGGCTTTCGGCGATTGCGATCGTCTACACCTCGCTGGTGGCGCTGATGCAGACCGACATGAAGAAGCTGATCGCCTATTCTTCGGTCGCGCATATGGGCTTTGTGACCATGGGCATCTTTGCCGCCAACCAGCAGGGGATCGACGGCGCGATTTTCCAGATGATCAGCCATGGCTTCATCTCGGGCGCGCTGTTCCTTGCCGTGGGCGTGATCTATGACCGGATGCACACGCGCGAGATTGCGGCCTATGGCGGGCTGATCAACCGGATGCCGGTCTATGCCGCGGTGTTCCTGCTGTTCACCATGGCGAATGTCGGCCTGCCGGGGACATCCGGGTTCGTGGGTGAATTCCTGACCTTCCTGGCGGTCTTTCAGGTCAACACATGGGTGGCGCTCTTTGCGGCATCGGGGGTGATCCTGTCGGCGGGCTATGCGCTCTGGCTCTATCGCCGGGTGGTCATGGGCGAGATGATCAAGGCCAGCCTGAAGCAGATCACCGACATGGACCGGCGCGAGAAGGCGATGATGGCGCCGCTGGTGGTGATGACGCTGCTGCTGGGCGTCTATCCGGCGGCGGTGACGGACATCATCGGCCCGTCGGTCGCCGCGCTGGTCGATGGCCATGTGGCCGCGCTGGCGGCTTATGAAGCGACAACCGACGCCGCCGTGCGTCTGGCCCAGAACTGAGAAGGGGACACCCGATGATCGCCTCCGATCTGATTGTTGCCCTGCCCGAGGTGGTGCTGGCCCTGTTCGCCATGGCCGCGCTGATGGCGGGGGCCTATGGCGGCAAGGACAAGCTGGCGCTGCCGATCCTCTGGGCCACTGCAGCGGTCTTCGTGCTGATGGCGCTGGTCATCGGCGCGGGCAGCTACGAGACCCGCACCGCCTTTGGCGGGCTGTTCATCGCCGATGCCTTTGCGCAGTTTTCCAAGCTGATCATCCTGATCTCGGCGGCGGTGGTGATGGTCATGGGCCAGAACTACCTGACCGCGCGCGACCTGATGCGCTTCGAATATCCGGTGCTGATCACGCTTGCCGTGGTGGGGATGATGGTCATGGTCTCGGCGGGGGATCTGATCACGCTCTACATGGGGCTGGAGCTGCAGTCGCTGTCGCTCTACGTGATTGCCGCCATGCGCCGCGACAGCCAGAAATCGACCGAGGCCGGGCTGAAATACTTCATACTTGGCGCGCTGGCCTCGGGGCTCTTGCTTTATGGCGCCTCGCTTGCCTATGGCTACGCGGGCACCACCACCTTCGCGGGCATCATCAGCACCATTGACGAGGACGGCATGTCGCTGGGGCTGCTGATGGGGCTGGCCTTCATCCTGGCCGGGCTGGCGTTCAAGGTCTCGGCCGCGCCCTTCCACATGTGGACCCCGGATGTCTATGAAGGCGCCCCCACGCCGGTCACCGCCTTCTTCGCCACCGCGCCCAAGGTCGCGGCCATGGCGCTGCTGGCGCGTGTGGTGCACGAGGGTTTCGGCGCGGCACCCGGTGACTGGTCGCAGATCATCGCGCTGCTGGCGGTGTTGTCCATGTTCGTGGGCGCCATTGCCGCCATTGGCCAGCGCGACATCAAGCGGCTGATGGCCTACAGCTCGATCACGCATATGGGGTTCGCGCTGGTGGGGCTGGCTTCGGGCACCGCGCAGGGTGTGCAGGCGATGCTGATTTACATGGCGATCTATGTGACCATGAACATCGGCGTCTTTGCCTTCATCCTGTCCATGAGCCGCGATGGCCGCCCGGTCACCACCATCGACAGCCTGAACCAGTATTCCAGGGTGGAGCCGCTGCGCGCGCTGGCGCTTCTGGTGCTGCTGTTCAGCCTGGCGGGGGTGCCGCCGCTGGTGGGCTTCTTCGGCAAGTTCTATGTGCTCTGGGCGGCGGTGCAGGCGGGAATGGTCTGGTTGGCCGTGGCCGGGGTGATCGCCAGCGTGATCGGCGCCTTCTATTACCTGCGCATCGTCTACTTCATGTATTTCGGCGACGAGACCGAGCCGCTGGACCGCGCCATGCCGCCCCTGCAGGCGGGGCTGCTGGTGGCGTCGGCGGCGATCATGGTGCTGGGGGTTGTGAACCTGTTCGGCGTGGAATCGCTGGCGGCGCTCGCGGCGGACAGCCTTGTCCGCTGATCCCTGGCCCGAGGGTGTGGCGCGCCGCATTCTGGAGACCGTGGACAGCACCAACGCCGAAGCCGCGCGCATGGCGCCTGCAGCCTCCGGTCCGGTGTGGGTGCTGGCCCGGCGGCAGACCGCCGGGCGCGGGCGGCGCGGACGCGCCTGGACCGACCCCGAGGGCAATTTCGCCGCCACCGTGCTGATGCGCCCGGCGGAGCCGCCCGAGCGTCTGGCGCTGCGCTCCTTCGTCGCCGCGCTGGCGCTGCACGAGGCGCTGGTGGCGCTGACCGGGCGGGCCGAGGCATTCGCGCTGAAATGGCCCAACGATGTGTTGCTCAACGGTGGCAAGTTGGCGGGCATCCTGCCGGAAACCATCGCCACCCCCGGCGCGCTGCATCTGGCGGTGGGGATCGGGGTCAACCTACTTCACGCACCCGCGCCCGAGCCCGGCGCGGTGGCGCCGGTGGACCTGCTTTCCGCCACCGGGGTTGCGCTGGAGCCGGAGGAGTTGCTCGACCATCTCGCCCCCGCCTTTGCCCGCTGGGAGGACCGGCTGCGCAGCTTCGGCTTCGCGCCGCTGCGCGATGCCTTCCTGCGCCATGCCGCGCGGCTGGGACAGCCCATCATCGCGCGCACCGTGACCGAAACCCATGAAGGCACGTTCGAAGGCATCGACGACCGCGGCGCGCTGGTCCTGACCACCGCGCGCGGGCTCATCGCGGTGTCGGCGGCGGATGTGTTCCTGAACCCGGTCCAGACCCCGGAGGCGCGGCCATGCTCCTGACCATCGATTGCGGCAACACCAACACGGTGTTTTCCATCTGGGACGGTCGCGCGTTCATCGCCACCTGGCGCACTTCGACCGAGCATCAGCGCACGGCGGATCAGTATTACGTGTGGCTGTCGACGCTGATGGCGGCACGGCAGATGGATGTGCGCATCACCGACGTGATCATCAGTTCGACCGTGCCGCGCGTGGTCTTCAACCTGCGCGTGCTGTGCAACCGATATTTCGACTGTCGACCGCTGGTGGTGGGCAAACCCGAATGCGCGCTGCCCGTGGGGGTGCGCGTGGACCCCGGCACGCAGGTCGGCCCGGACCGGTTGGTCAACACCGTGGCGGGGCATGACCTTTACGGCGGGGACCTGATCGTGGTGGATTTCGGCACCGCCACGACCTTCGATGTGGTGGACGATGACGGCGCCTATGTGGGCGGTGTGATCGCGCCGGGCGTGAACCTCAGCCTCGAGGCCCTGCACATGGCGGCCGCCGCGCTGCCGCATGTGGATGTGACCAAACCGGACCGCGTTGTGGGCATGAATACGGTCGCCTGCATGCAGTCGGGGGTTTTCTGGGGTTACATCGGGCTGGTCAACGGGATATGCGAGCGCATCAAGGCCGAGCGCGACCGCCCCATGAAGGTGATCGGCACCGGCGGGCTGGCGCCCCTCTTTGCCACCGGCGAAGCGCTCTTTGACGAAATCCGCGATGACCTTACCATGCACGGTCTGCGCATCATCCACGACCACAACAAGGACCGACATGAGCAGTGACCGATTGATTTATGTGCCCCTGGGCGGCGCCGGCGAGGTGGGGATGAATGCCTATGTCTTCGGCTACGGGCCGAAAGGGCGCGAGCGGCTGATCCTCGTGGACCTGGGCGTCACGTTTTCGGACATGGACAGCACGCCGGGGGTGGACCTGATCTTTCCCGATATCGGCTGGCTGGCCAAGCGTGCCGACCGGCTGGAGGCGATTTTCGTCACCCATGCGCACGAGGATCACGTCGGCGCGCTGGGGCATCTGTGGCCGCACCTGAAGGCGCCGGTCTTTGCCCGCAACTTCACCGCCCGGATCGCCGTCAACAAGATGACCGAACAGGGTCTGGACGCGGCCCAGGTGAAGACCGTGGGCACGCTGCCCGAGGTGGTGGAGGCCGGGCCGTTCCGGGTGCAGTTCTTCCCGGTCTCGCATTCGCTGCCCGAGGCCTCGGGGCTGATCATCGACACGCCTGCGGGCCGCGTGGTCCATACCGGCGACTTCAAGGTCGACAAGACGCCGGGCGTGGGTGAACCCTTCGACCCCGACATGCTGGGCGCCATCGGCGCCGAAGGGGTGAAAGTGCTGGTCTGCGACAGCACCAACGTTCACCAGCCCGACCCGGGGCGGTCCGAGATGTCGCTGAGCCCGGCGTTGAGCGACCTGATCGGCAATGCACGCGGGATGGTGGTGGCCACGACCTTTGCCTCGAACGTGGCGCGGTTGCGGACGCTGGCCAATGCGGGCGTGGAGAACGGCCGCTCGGTCTGCGTCATGGGCCGGGCCATGCTGCGCATGATCGACACCGCGCAGGAGGCGGGGCTGCTGACCGATTTCCCGCCCACCATCAGCCCGGAGGAAGCCAAGTCCGTCCCGCGCGAAAACCTGATGCTGCTGGTCACCGGCAGCCAGGGCGAGCGGCGCGCGGCCTCGGCGCAGCTTTCGCGCGGCACATACATGGGCATGACCATGAAGGAGGGGGATCTGTTCCTGTTCTCCTCGATGACCATTCCGGGCAATGAACGCGATGTGCTGCGTATCGCCAACGCGCTGTCGGAAATGGGCGTTGACGTGGTGGACAATGCATCCCGCAAGTACCACGTCTCGGGGCATCCCAATCGCCCCGATCTGGAACACATGCACAAGCTGATGGGGGCGCAGATCCTGATCCCGATGCATGGGGATCACCGGATGCTGCGCGCGCAGGCGCAGATGGGCATTGCCGCGGGCATGCGCAGCGCGGTGGTGGCCAACGGCACCATGATCGACCTGACCGGTGACGCGCCGCAGGTGGTGGACGAGGTGCCGACCGGGCGCGTCTATCTGGATGGCAACCGGATTGTCGGGGCCACCGACGGGGTGATCCGCGACCGCATCCGCATGGCGCTGAACGGGCACGTCATGGTCACGCTGATCGTGGACGAGGATGGCGCCGCCCTGGGCGAGGCCTGGGCCGAGACCATGGGCCTGGCCGAGACAGGGCGCGGTGGGCGGCCGGTGGTGGACACGCTGGAGGACGAAATCGCCGATTACCTGGGCCGTGCCGACCGCAAGACACTGGGCGACGATGACAAGCTGACCGATGCGCTGCGCCGCGTGGCGCGGCAGGTCTGCATGGAGGAACTGGGCAAGCGCCCCGAGATCACGGTCGTGGTCAGCCGTCTGCTGGACGAATGACGCGCTCAGGTCACCGCGGGGTGCTGCACTGCGGCATCCCCCGTGACATGGGCGCGCGCGCCGATTATAACCCGCCCGAACGCATTACCGGCAGGACTGATCCATGACGACACTGGTTTTCGGCCACAAGGCCCCCGACACCGATTCCACCGGCTCGCCGCTGATCTGGGCCTGGTATCTGACCGAGGTGCAGGGCACCCCCGCGCGTGCCGTGCTGCTGGGCGCGCCGAGTGCCGAGGCGCGCTTCGTGCTCGAACGCTGGGGTGTGGCAGAGCCCGAAATCATCGCGGACGTGGCCCCTGGAACGCCGGTGGTGATCGTGGACACCAACAATCCGGCCGAGCTGCCACCGTCCATCGGACAGGCCGACCTGCGCGCCATCATCGACCATCACAAGCTGACCGGCGGGCTGCAGACGCTGGCGCCCATCGATATCACCATGCGCCCGCTGGCCTGCACGGCGACGATCATGCATGACCTGATGGGCAGCGACGCGGCGCGGATGCCGCGCGAGGTGAAGGGGCTGATGCTGTCGTGCATCCTGTCGGACACGCTGGAATTCCGCTCGCCCACCACCACCGACCATGACCGCGCACTGGCCGAGGCGCTGGCCGCCGATCTGGGGCTGGACTGCGCCGATTACGCGGCCGAGATGTTCGCGGCCAAGTCCGATGTCTCGGGGTTTTCGGATACGGAACTGCTGAACATCGATTCGAAGCGCTTCGACGTCGGCGGGCTGACCTTGCGGGTCTCGGTGCTGGAAACCACCGATCCGGGGCCGGTGCTGGCCCGCGCCGAGGGGATCATGGGCGCCATGGCCGAAGTGGCGGCCGGTGACGGCGCCGACGAGGTGCTGCTCTTCGTGGTCGATATCCTGAACGAGGAAGCGACGCTGCTGTTGCCCAACGACCGGGTGCGCGGGATCGCGGCGGCCTCGTTCGGGGTCGATGCTTCGGGCGACCGGGTCGTGCTGCCCGGCGTCATGAGCCGCAAGAAGCAGATCATCCCGGTGCTGACCGTCTGAGCCCGGTTCCGGGCCGCGCCCCCCGGGCGCCGCCCACCCACCCACCCGCGGCGCCCGGGGGGCGCTTTGCGCTGCATTTCCGACCGGGGGCACCCTGACGATGACCGAGATGATCCGCGCGCTGGACGACGTGGCCGCGCGCTACGATGTGCTGTTCTGTGACCTCTGGGGCTGCGTGCATGACGGGCTTCAGGCCTATCCGGCGGCGGTGGCCGCGCTGGAAGGTTTCCGGCGGAGCGGCGGCGCGGTGGTGCTGATGACCAATGCACCGCGCCCGGCGCCTGCGGTGCAACGCGGCTTCGACCGGCTGGGTATCCCCGCCAGCGCCTGGGATATCATCGTCACCTCGGGCGATGCGGCGCAGGCGGGGATGGCGCAGGGCGCCGTGGGCCGCCGGGTCTGGCACCTTGGCCCCGAAAAGGACGCGCGCTTCTTCAGCGACCTGCCCGAGGATATCGCGGCGGCGCACGCCCCGGTGGAACGGGTGGATTTCGACGTCGCCGAAGGGATCGTCTGCACCGGTCCCTTCGACGAGGAAAACGACCACCCCGACGACTATCGCGGCCGCTTCCTGTCCGCCAAGGCGCGCGGGCTGAAACTGCTCTGCGCCAACCCCGACATCGTTGTGGACTATGGCGACAAGCGCATCTGGTGCGCCGGTGCGCTGGCGGCGCTCTATACCGACATGGGCGGCGAAAGCCTCTATTTCGGCAAACCGCACCCGCCGATCTATGACCTGGCGCGGCGGCGGCTGGCCGAGCGTGGCCTTGCCCCCGACCCGGACCGCATTCTGGCCGTGGGCGACGGGATCGACACCGACATCCGCGGCGGCATGGGCGAGGGGGTGGACACGCTGTTCCTGACCGGCGGGCTGATGGCGCATGAATTCGGCCCGGACCCTGCGCGCCCGGACGAAACGGCGCTGCGCGCCTGGCTGGCGACCCGTGACACGCCGCCGCTGATGGCGATGGGCCGACTGCGCTGAGCGCGCCACGCGCCGCGGTGCGCGGGCTGCCTGCCGCGATTGCCGGGCGCGATGGCAACAAAGTTACAACGCCGCGCCACATTTCGCAGCAAAGTTGCGCAGCAGGGTTGCGCTTAGGGGGGTGACCGCCTATGCTGCGCTGCAACATGACCGAGCGCTCCGCGAAGGAACCACGCCCATGCTGGATATCGAGATGACCGCGAATCTGCCCCGGGGCACGATCTGCATCGAGGATCTGGAAATCGGCATGCGCCGCTATCTGCGCAAGGAAATCACCGACCGCGATATCGAACTCTTTGCCGAGGTCTCGACCGACCGTAACCCCGTGCATCTGGATGACGACTATGCCCGCGACACCATCTTCGAGGGCCGGATCGCCCACGGGATGCTGACCGCCGGGCTGATCTCGGCGGTGATCGGCGAACAACTGCCCGGCCATGGCACTGTCTACATGGGCCAGAGCCTGAAATTCCTGGCCCCCGTGCGCCCCGGCGACGTGGTCCTGGCCGAGGTCACGGTCGCCGCCATCGACCATTCGCGCCGCCGCGTGACCCTTGATTGTCGCTGCGCCGTGGGCGATACCACCGTCCTGAAGGGCGAAGCGCTGGTTCTGGCGCCCAGCCGCAAGTTCGACTGAAGCGGGGCGCGCGCGCGGCCCCTGCGGGGGCAGGATGGAGCACGTCACCGGCTGGAAGGACATCGACCCCGCCTGGCGCGGGGCGTCGGTCGCTCTGGGAAATTTCGACGGCGTGCATCTGGGGCATCGGTCAGTCATCGACCGCGCGCGCCGCCCCGATGCGCCCCTGGGCATCATCACCTTCGAACCGCACCCGCGCGAATTCTTTGCCCCGGACGCGCTGCCTTTCCGGCTGATGAGTGCCGAGACCCGCGCCAACCGGCTGGCGCGGCTGGGGGTGGAGCGGCTGTTCACCCTGCCATTCGATGCCGAACTGGCGGGGCTGAGCGCGCGCGATTTTGCCGCGCAGGTGCTGCGCGACGGTCTGGGCATTGCGCATGTCGTGGTCGGTGCGGATTTCTGCTTCGGCAAGGGGCGCGCGGGCACCGCGCAGATGCTGGCGGATTTCGGCGCCGAGATGGGATTTGACGTGACCGTGGCGCCACTGCTGACCGCCGCGGACGGGGCCGTGTCCTCGACCGCGATCCGGCAGGCGCTGAGCGCCGGCCAGCCGGTCGAAGCGGCGCGGATGCTGGGGCACTGGCACCGCATCGACGGCCCGGTGCTCCACGGTGAAAAGCGCGGGCGTGACCTGGGCTATCCCACCGCGAACATGTCCATCGACGGGCTGCACCTGCCGCGATACGGCGTCTACGCGGTCAAGGTCGATGTGCTGACCGGGCCCCACACCGGCAGCCATGACGGCGCGGCCAGCATCGGCGTGCGGCCCATGTTCGGCGAGAACCGGCCCAATCTGGAAACCTTCCTCTTCGACTTCACGGGCGACCTTTACGGCGAGCATCTGTCGGTGGCGCTGGTCGATTTCCTGCGCGGCGAGGAGCGATTCGAGTCAGTCGCGGCGCTGGTGGCGCAGATGGAGGCCGATTGCGCCCGCGCGCGGACGGCGCTGGCGGGGCTTGGCGCTTATGCGCCAGGCACGGGGCAGGCGCAATGAGTGCGGGGTCGCCTGACAGGCGCCTGCGCCCGCGTTTCTGGGACACCGTGCCGCTGGCGCGCATGCGCCCCGAGGAATGGGAGGCGCTTTGCGACGGCTGCGGAAAGTGCTGCCTGAACAAGCTTGAAGACGAAGACACCGGCGAGGTGGCGTTTACCGCCGTGTCCTGCCGCCTGCTGGACACGGAAAGCTGCCGCTGCGGGAATTATCCCATCCGCAAGCAACTGGTCCCCGAATGCGTTGTTCTGACGCCGAAATCGCTGCCCGAGGTCGCCTATTGGCTGCCGCAGACCTGCGCTTACCGGCGGCTGCATGAGGGGCGGGGTCTGGCGGACTGGCACCCGCTGATCTCGGGCGATCCGGAGAGTGTCCACGCGGCGGGCGTGTCGGTGCGCGGACTGGCGGTGCCCGAGTTCGCCGTGACCGAGGACGAGTGGGAAGACTACATCATCGACGAGGTGCCGTGATGGAATTCGCATCGGACAACACGTCGGGTGTGCCGCAACCGGTGCTGGATGCGCTGGTGCGGGCCAATGCGGGTTATGCCATGGGCTATGGTGCGGACGCGGTGACGGACCGGGTGCAGGCGCTGGTGCGGGAGCTTTTCGAGGCGCCGCAGGCCGAGGTGCGGCTGGTCGCCACCGGCACGGCGGCGAACGCGCTGGCGCTGGCGGTTCTGGCGCCGCCCTGGGGCGCGATCTGGTGCCACGCGGCGGCGCATGTGGATTGTGACGAATGCGGCGCGCCCGAGTTCTTTACCGGCGGGGCGAAACTGGTTCTGGTGCCCGGCGCGCATGGGCGCATCGCGCCCGAGACGCTGGAAGAGGTGCTGACCCGCGCCGGGCGCTCGGTGCATCAGGTCCAGCCCGCGGCGCTTTCGCTGTCCAACCTGACCGAGGCGGGCACGGTCTACGACCCCGACACGCTGGCGGCGCTCTGCGCCGTGGCGCGGCGGCACGGGCTGGGCGTGCATCTGGACGGGGCGCGGTTTGCCAATGCGCTGGTGGCCACCGGCGCCACCCCGGCCCAGGCAAGCTGGAAGGCGGGCGTGGATGTGCTGTGTCTGGGCGGGACCAAGAACGGGCTGATGGGGGCCGAGGCGGTGGTGATCTTCGACCCGGACCGCGCCGCCGAATTCGACCTGCGGCGCAAGCGGGCGGGGCATCTGTTTTCCAAGCACCGGTATCTGGCCGCCCAGATGGAGGCCTGGCTGACGGATGGGTTGTGGCTGGATCTGGCCGCCCGCGCCAATGCCGCCGCCGGGCGGCTGACGGCCGGGCTGGCGGCCCTGCCGGGTGTGCGGCTGCGCCACCCGGTCGAGGGCAATCTGGCCTTCGTCGACTGGCCCGAGACCATGGCCGCGCGGCTGCGCGCCGGGGGCGCGGTGTTCCATGACGCCCCGGCGTCCGATGGCGGGGCCGGGGCGCGGTTGGTGGCCTCCTGGGACAGCGGGGATGACGGCATCGAGCGGTTTCTGGCACTGGCGCGGGGGTGAGTTGGGGCGCTTCGCGGTCGGCGCCGCGCCCGCGCGGACGATGACGGCGTCATGCAACCCTGGCGGTCGCCGGAGTGTCCCCGGGCCGGGTCAACGTGCGGGGGCGCCTTGCAAAGCGCCCTCGGGCCGCGCCCACCCACCCACCCCGCACGCCCCGAGGGCGCTTGCCCCTGCCGGGGGCAGGGGCAGGAGCCTGCGCCGAGTGCAAGCACGGATCAGGCGCATGCCGTATCGCGCTGCGTGCGGGCACCCATCGCATCCGGTGCCGGGCAGGGCAGGGCAGGGCGGTCAGGGCGAGGGCTCCGGCGCCGTCCGCGCGGCGAGGAAAGCCGCCACCTCGGCGGCCACGGGCATGGCCTCGGCAGTGCCGGGGCGGGTGACCTGCAGCGCCGCGGCGCCAGCGGCCTCGCGCATCGCGCCGCCCGGATCCAGCCCGCGTTCCAGCGCTGCCGCCAGCGTCCCGGCGAAACAGTCGCCCGCGCCGGTGGTGTCCACCGGGTCCACCCCGAAAGCGGGGGTGCGGATGCGCGGGGTGCCGCGCGCAACCCATTCCGCCCCGTCGGCCCCGCGGGTGATGACCACGGTTTCCACCGGCAAATCTTCGGGCGCCAACCCCAGCGCCGCCTGAAGCTGGGCGGCCTCCACCGCGTTCAGGATCAGCATGTTGATGAACGGCAGCACCGCACGCACCGCCTCCAGCTCGAAGGGCGCGGCGGAATAGATCACCTCGAGCCCCAGCCCCATGGCGTGTTCGGCGACTTGCGGCTGCAGATCGGTTTCGTTCTGCATCAGCAGGATATCGCCCAGTTCCGCCGTTTCCAGCGCGGCGAACACTTCCCCGCGGTCCTGCGCGCGATTGGCGCCGGGGTGAATGACGATGCTGTTTTCGCCCGCCGCATCGATCAGGATGACCGCGTGGCCGGTGCGCGTCTGCGGCAGGCGGCTGACCGCGCGGCAATCCACACCCAGCGCCTGCAACTGCGTCAGCGCCGCGTCGCCATCGGTGCCCACGGCGCCCAGTTGCACCACCCGCGCGCCGGCGCGCGCCGCAGCGACCGCCTGGTTCGCCCCCTTGCCGCCGAGCCCGGTTTCCACCGCCCGTGCCGCCACGGTCTCGCCCGGTGCGGGCAGCCGGTCCAGCCGGTAGAAGTGATCGATATTGATCGATCCGAAACAGAAGATGGTCATGGCACGGGCCTTTCAGGTGCGGAATACACCCACAATACCGCCGCCATGTGTCAAGACAAGCGCCGCCCCGTCAGCCGATCCGCCCGCGCGGACCGTCGCCGCATTGGGCGCGGTGCAGCAACAGATGATCCAGCAGCACGCAGGCCATCATCGCCTCGCCGACGGGCACGGCGCGGATGCCCACACAGGGGTCATGGCGGCCCTTGGTCACCACTTCGGTCGCGGCGCCGGCGCGCGTGATCGATCCGCGCGGCGTCAGGATCGACGAGGTGGGCTTGACCGCGAAGCGCACCACCACCGCCTGCCCGGTGGAGATGCCGCCCAGGATCCCGCCCGCATGGTTGGAGCCATAGACCGGCCCCTCCGGCCCCATGCTGATTTCGTCGGCATTGTCCACGCCGGTCAGCGCGGCGGCGGCCATGCCGTCGCCGATTTCCACACCCTTGACGGCGTTGATGGACATCATCGCCGCCGCAAGGTCCGTGTCCAGCTTGGCATAGATCGGGGCACCAAGACCGGGGGGGACACCCGTTGCGGCCACCTCGATCACCGCGCCAACGGAATTCCCGGCCTTGCGGATGCCGTCCAGATAATCGGCCCAGTCCCGGGCGGCCTGCGCATCGGGCACCCAGAACGGGTTGCGGTCGATCTCGGCGGGGTCGAACCGTGCCCGGTCGATGCCGTGCGGCCCCATCTGCACCATGTAGCCCCGCAGGGCGAGCTCCGGCGCAAGCTCCGCCAGCACGGCCCGTGCCACCCCGCCGGCGGCCACCCGCGCCGCCGTCTCGCGCGCGCTGGAGCGCCCGCCGCCGCGCGGGTCGCGGTGGCCGTATTTCTGGAAATAGGTGATGTCTGCATGGCCGGGGCGAAAGGTCGCCTCGATCGCGCTGTAATCCTTGGAGCGCTGGTCGGTGTTGCGGATCATCAACTGGATCGGCGTGCCCGTGGTGCGGCCCTCGTAGACGCCCGAGAGGATTTCGACCGCGTCCGCCTCGCGCCGCTGGGTGGTGTGGCGGCTCTGCCCGGGCTTGCGCCGGTCCAGCCAGGGCTGGATCACGGCGTCGGACAGCGCCACGCCGGGCGGGCAGCCATCCACCGTGGCGCCAAGTGCGGGCCCGTGGCTTTCGCCCCATGTGGTCACGCGAAAGACATGGCCGAAGGTGTTGAAACTCATGTGCCGCTGCCTCTGCTGCCTGTCACCCCGCACCCTTACCCCTGCGCGCGCGCAGGCTCAAGCGCGGGCGGCGGAATTGACAGCCCCGCGCATATCCGGCACAGCACCGCTCATGCTCCGCATCGACCAGATCAGCTATGCCGTCGCCGGAAACCCGTTGTTCGAGGGTGCCTCGGCCACCATTCCCGATGGCCACAAGGTCGGGCTGGTGGGGCGCAACGGGTCCGGAAAGACCACGCTTTTCCGGCTGATCCGGGGCGAACTGACGCTGGACGCGGGCGCCATCACGCTACCGCCACGCGCCCGCATCGGCGGCGTGGCGCAGGAAGCGCCGGCCAGCGCCGAAAGCCTGCTGGACACGGTGCTGGCCGCCGATACCGAACGCGCCGCCCTTCTGGCCGAGGCCGAGGCCGATCCGGCCCCCGAGCGGATGGCCGATATCCAGACCCGGCTGGCCGATATCGACGCCTGGTCGGCCGAGGCGCGCGCCAGCACCATCCTGCGGGGGCTGGGGTTCGACACGGCGGCGCAGGCGCGGCCCTGTGCGGATTTCTCGGGCGGCTGGCGGATGCGGGTGGCGCTGGCGGGGGTGCTGTTCGCGCGCCCCGATCTGCTGCTGCTGGACGAGCCCACGAACTACCTCGACCTCGAAGGCGCGCTGTGGCTGGAAAGCTACCTGGCGCGCTATCCGCACACGGTCATCATCATCAGCCATGACCGGGGGCTTCTGAACCGTGCGGTCGGGTCAATCCTGCATCTGGAGCACCGTCAGCTTGCGCTTTACGGCGGTGGCTACGACACATTCGCCCGCACGCGTGCCGCCGCCCGCGCCGTGGCCACGGCCGAGGCCCGCAAGATCGAGGCCCGGCGCGCGCATCTGCAGGCCTTCGTCGACCGCTTCCGCGCCAAGGCCAGCAAGGCCCGGCAGGCACAATCGCGCGTCAAGATGCTGGAGAAGATGACGCCGATTACCCCGCCGCAGGAGGCCGCGCAGCACGCCTTCAGCTTTCCGGCGCCCGAGGAACTGCCGCCGCCCATCGTGGCGATGGAAGGGGTCAGGGTCGGCTATGACGGGCGGGCGGTGCTGTCCCGTCTGGACCTGCGCATCGATCAGGACGACCGCATCGCGCTCCTGGGCCGCAACGGCGAGGGGAAGTCCACCCTGTCGAAACTGCTGGCCGGGCGGCTGGCGCCCATGGCCGGGCAGGTGACGCGGGCAGCGCGGCTGCGGGTCGGCTATTTCGCGCAGCATCAGGTGGACGAGCTGCACCTTGACGAATCGCCCCTGCGGCACCTGCAACGCGCTCGCCCGGACGAGGGGCAGGCGCGTCTGCGCGCCAGGCTGGCGGGGTTCGGGCTCATGGCCGAGCAGGTGGATACCGATGTGGCGCGGCTCTCGGGCGGGCAGAAGGCGCGGCTGTCGCTGTTGCTGGCCACGCTGGAGGCGCCGCACCTGCTGATCCTGGACGAGCCGACGAACCATCTGGACATCGAAAGCCGCGAGGCGCTGGTCGAGGCGCTGACGGCCTATTCCGGCGCGGTGGTGCTGGTCAGCCATGACATGCACCTGCTGGGGCTGGTGGCGGATCGGCTGTGGCTGGTCTCGGGCGGGTCCGTCGCGCCTTGGGAGGAGGATCTGGAAGCCTATCGCCGCTTCCTGCTGGCCGCGCCGGTGGCGGAAAGCGCCCCCGCCGCCCCGCGCCCGGAGCGGGAGCCACAAAGGGGGCCGCAGGTCACCGCGCAGAGCACGCGCAAGGTGCTGGAATCGGACCTGCGCAAGGCCGAGGCGCGGCTGGAGAAACTGGCCGCGATGCGCGCGAAGCTGGACGAGAAACTGGCCGATCCGGCGCTCTATGACTCCGCCCGCGCGCGCGATCTGGCCGCATGGCAGGCCAAATATGCCGAACTGGAAACCGCGACCGAACGCGCCGAGGCGCTGTGGCTGGAAGCCCAGGAGCGGCTGGAAGCGATGCCCTGAAGGCGTTGCCGCGGGGGGGGGGGGGGGCCCGCCCGGCCCCCCCGCCCGCCCCCGGGGGGGGGGGGGGGGGGGGGGGGGGGGGCAGCGCCCCCGAGGCGCCATGGGCGGGGGGGGGGGGCGCCGAGGGGGCGCTTCCGCGGCCTGCCACCGGGCGCCGCGCGCGGGGGCAGGGGCTTTCCTTTCCCCACGCACCGTGAAATAGGGAAGCGCCAAACGATCCCCGCCGCAGGAGACGCGCCATGGAGATTCGCGAGGCCCTGACCTTTGACGATGTGCTGCTGGTTCCGGGCGCTTCGGACGTGCTGCCGTCCGAGGCCGACACCCGCACGCGGGTCACCCGGAGCATCGCCCTGAACATCCCGCTTCTGTCCAGTGCCATGGACACCGTGACCGAGGCGCGCATGGCCATTGCCATGGCGCAGGCGGGCGGCATGGGGGTGATTCACCGCAACCTCGACCCTGACGCGCAGGCCGCCGAGGTGCGCCGCGTCAAGCGGTTCGAATCGGGCATCGTCTACAGCCCGGTCACCCTGCGCCCGGACCAGACCCTCGCCGATGCCCGCGCCCTGCAGGACCGCTTCAGCGTCACCGGTTTTCCGGTAGTGGATGAACGCGGCCGGGTGCTGGGGATCGTCACCAACCGCGACATGCGCTTTGCCACCGACGACCGCACGCCGGTTCATGTGATGATGACCGCCGACAACCTGGCGGTGCTGCGCGAACCGGCTGACCGCGACGAAGCGCGCAGCCTGATGCAGGCGCGCCGGATCGAGAAGCTGCTGGTCACCGATGCCGAGGGGCGGCTGACCGGGCTCCTGACGCTCAAGGACATCGACAAGGCAGTGCTGAACCCGACCGCCTGCAAGGACGATCTGGGGCGGCTGCGCGTGGCCGCCGCCACCACCGTCGGCGACGCCGGGTTCGCCCGCTCCGAGGCGCTGATCGACGCTGGCTGCGATCTGATCGTCATCGACACCGCACACGGCCATTCGGCAGGCGTGGCGCTGGCGGTGGAGCGGATCAAGCGCCTTTCGAATGCCGTGCAGGTGGTGGCGGGCAACGTGGCCACCGCGGAGGCGACGCGGGCGCTGATCGACGCGGGCGCCGATGCGGTCAAGGTCGGTATCGGCCCGGGGTCGATCTGCACCACGCGGGTGGTGGCGGGCGTCGGCGTGCCGCAACTGACCGCGATCATGGATTGTGCCGGGGCGGCGGGTGATGTGCCGGTGATCGCCGACGGGGGTATCCGGTCGTCGGGCGATTTCGCCAAGGCGATCGCGGCGGGCGCGTCCTGCGCCATGGTCGGCAGCGCCATGGCCGGCACCGACGAAAGCCCGGGCGAGGTGATCCTGTATCAGGGCCGCAGCTACAAGAGCTATCGCGGCATGGGGTCCCTGGGGGCCATGGCGCGGGGCTCGGCAGACCGCTACTTCCAGAAGGACGCGGCCAGCGACAAGCTGGTGCCCGAGGGGATCGAGGGGCAGGTGCCCTACAAGGGACCCGCAGGCACCGTGATCCACCAGCTTGTCGGCGGGCTGCGTGCCGCCATGGGCTATACCGGCAACCGCACCATCGCGCAGATGCGCGGCGGCTGTCGGCTGCTGCGGATCACCAACGCCGGCCTGCGCGAAAGCCATGTGCATGACGTGCAGATCACCCGTGAAAGCCCCAACTATCGCGCCGGGTGACGGGGGGGCGGGGGGCGCCTGCGCCGGTGCGCATCCGTCCATCTCGACGGATGCAGGAGCAGTGCGGCGAATCAAGCCACCGGACGCCCTGCGCGCCGCCTGGCGGGTGGTCTGGCGGGTAGGCAGGCGGGTGGCGCAGTCGCCGACTCTAGGCGCTGTCGTCTGCCTTGCTGAGCACCAGGGTCAGTTGCGCCGCCGTGATCGGCTGGACGAATTCCACCCCGACCACCGCGCCACGCACCCAGCGGGTCCAGCCGCGAATCTCGATCCCGGCACAAAGCAGGATGATCGCGGTATCCGGGCGCAGGTGGTCCGGACCGATGACCCGGGCGCCGGATCGGCTGATGTCCAGCAGGCGCGCCGAGGTGATGCACCCTTGATGCAGTACTCGGATCGCAAGCTCGCAGGGGTGGCGGACGGTGCTGCGCAAGGAAGGCCCTTCGGGGTGCGGGAGTCGTTGCCGCGATCATGCGGCGCCAAGGTTTCAGAAGGGTGAACATCTGCGGCGCAGGACCACATCCCGCGCACCGCTGAAAACCGTTGCCGGAGACTGGACGAACGCAGCGAACTGCAACCGGCAGGCCGGAGCCCCGGGCCGGAAAGGCACGGGCAGGGGAGCGCCCGCGCCCCGCGCCCAGTGTTCGCCGAGTCAGCCGACGAACGCTTTCTCGACCACGTATTCCGCAGGCGCGCTGTTGGCGCCTTCGCGCAGGCCCGCGGCTTCGAGAATCGTCTTCATGTCGGTGTTGAAGGCGAGCGAACCGCAGACCATGCCCCGGTCCGCCGCCGGGTCCAGCGGCGGGATGCCCAGATCGGCAAAGACCCTGCCCGAGGTCAGGTTGTCGGTGATCCGGCCCGTGCCCGCGCTGTCTTCCTGCGTGGTGGTCGGATAGTAGAGCAGCTTGTCGCCCACGAATTCGCCGATCAGCGGATCCTCGGGCAGGCTTTCGACAAGCTGGCGGCCATATTCCAGTTCCGCCGCCTGCCGACAGGTGTGCATCAGGATCACCTGCTCGAACTTCTCGTATGTCTCGGGGTCGCGCAGCAGGCTGGCGAAGGGCGCAACCCCGGTGCCGGTGGCGAAGAGCCACAGCCGCTTGCCGGGCAGCAGCGCATCCAGAACCAGCGTGCCCACCGGCTTGGGGCGCAGGATGATCTGATCACCGGGCCGGATGTGCTGCAGCTTCGAGGTCAGCGGGCCATCCGGCACCTTGATCGAATAGAATTCCAGTTCCTCGTCCCAGGACGGCGAGGCAATGGAATAGGCACGCAACAGCGGCTTGCCGTTGTCGCCCAGAAGCCCGATCATCACGAATTCGCCGGAACGGAAACGCAGGCTGCGCGGGCGCGTGCAGCGGAACGAGAACAGCCGGTCGGTCCAGTGCGTCACCTCGGTGACGGTCTGGGCATCGGGCAGGGCCTTGGCTGCGGGAGTGATCTTCTGAAGGTCGGTCATGCGGTCTGGCCTGTGGTTGTGTGTGATCGGCACGGTGTGGTTCGGCGCCTGCTTGGCGTGGCGGCGACCGGGCGCCCGGTCATCGCAAGGCGGCGATCCCGGCGCTCCCGCAACGCCCGTTCGCAGAAGTGCGCCGCTGCGGTGGGCATTTTCATGCGGGACAACATGCGGTGCAATGACCTGGATCAGGAATGACTGAGCGGACATACGCCGGTCATCCCGTGGCGGCAAGTCAAAACCGGGACGATGGGGGAAATTGGACCACTTTTCCGGAACCTGAATTGCAATACCGGGATAATTTCCCTATCTTGCGTCAAGGGCGACGATTCTACGGCAAAGGGGGCGTGCCATGGCCGTGCGGCTGGATGATCTGGACCGGCGGATACTTGCTGCGCTGCAGCAGGACGCAAGCAAGTCGCTCGACGAGATCGCGCGTCAGGTCGGATCGAGCAAGACGCCGGTCTGGAACCGCATCCGCAAGATGCGCGAGGGCGGTGTGATCCAGCGCCAGACGGTGCTGCTGGAGGCCGAGGCGCTGGGGCTGGAGGCGTGTTTCTTCGTGCTGATCCGCACTTCGGAGCACGAGGCCGACTGGCAGGCGCGGTTCCTGCGCGCGGTCCGCGACCGGCCCGAGGTGCTGGAAGCGCACCGGCTGGCGGGCGACATCGATTACATCCTGAAGGTGCGGGTGCGCAATGCGCGCGCCTATGACACCTTCTATCAGGCGCTGATCGCCGAGGTGCGGATCTACAATGTGACCGCGCTGCTTTCGATGGAAGAGATCAAGTTCACCACCGCGCTGCCGCTCGACCCGGCGCCCCCGGGGGCGTGACCGCGGCCGGGCGCTCGGGGGGGGTGCGGGTGCGTGGGCTGCGGGCTCAGGGGGAGGCCGCCTCGCGGGCGGGCGCAGGGCCGCTGCGCAGGAAAAGGTAGAGCGGCAGCCCGCAACTGACCCCGATGCAATAGGTCGCCGGGATCGCCAGCAGGCCGCGCCAGTTGCGGGTGCGGATGCTTTCGACCAGCACCCAGACCGTCAGCGTCACCGCCGCCACGGTCAGATCCCAGACCAGCCCCGAGGTGGCGGCATTCGCATGCCAGGCATCGACCATGGCCATGATCGACCATTCGTTTTCCATGAACCAGGTGATGAACCAGTACATCGGATGGATGGTTCCCCAGAGCGCGAGGACCAGCCAGAGGAGGCGAAGCGGTGGCATGACATCTTTCTCCAGGGTGGGCGCAGCACCGCACAGATAGGGCACACGGTGCGCCGGTCCATGGCGGGAGGCAGGGTGCAGGGGGCGCTCCCGCCCGTCTTCCGTCCGCTGGCGCGTCCGTCATCCCGTTGGGCCGGG